>JBBSTU010000178.1:0-8718 GCA_038235595.1 Actinomycetales bacterium
CTTTCGCCCGCAGGCTGCACCGTCGAGGGAAGATGACCGATGAACGCAGAGACACCGAAGCCACCTACCGCACGGCGACGCCCGGATGCCGAACCCCCCGTGGTCGTGCTCGCGATGGAGGCGACACTGCCAGACCGGTTGTTCTCCGGTGCCGCACGCCGGCGCCTCGACGCCGCCACCGATGTCGACCTGGAGTGCTGCGTCGACGACTTCTCGAACCCGAGCTACACCGACCGGCTGGCACGAGCCGAGGTGCTGTTGACGAGCTGGGGCGTACCACCGGTAGAGCCCGCTCTCGAGCGCATGCCCCGTCTGCGCGCTGTCGTGCACGCGGCCGGGTCGGTCAAGGGCCACCTGACGCCCGCGGTCTGGGCCAGAGGGGTGGAGGTGGCCAGCTCGGCGGGAGCCAACGCGATCCCGGTGGCCGAGTTCACCGTGGCGGCAGTGCTCTTCGCCGGCAAGTCCGTGACCACCGCGGTCGAGTCGTTCCGCACCACGAACGGAGGCCCGTCGACGTCGTCGGCGGGCCGCCGTGTGGTCGCAGCCGGGCTCGCGGAAGTTGGAAACTACCGGCGCACGGTGGGAATCATCGGGGCCTCCCGCGTGGGGCGTCTGGTCATCTCGAGCCTGCGCCACCACGACCTCGACCTGCTACTTCACGACCCCTTCGTCGAAGCAGACGAAGCCCGCCGACTTGGAGTCCGGCTCACCGGCCTGAGTGAACTCATGGCCGTCAGCACAGTGGTCAGCGTGCACGCTCCGTTGGTTCCGTCCACCCACGGCCTGCTCGACGCGAACCTGCTCGCGCTGCTCCCCGACGGTGCCACGGTGGTCAACACGGCGCGTGGCGCCATCATCGACCCGGTCGCCCTGGAACGCGAGCTGGTGTCGGGTCGGCTCAGCGCCTATCTCGATGTCACGCTTCCCGAGCCGTTGCCGCCGACGTCCCCCTTGTGGTCGCTCCCGAACGTGGTGCTCACCCCGCACCTGGCCGGCTCGGCCGGAAACGAGCTGCTGCGGATCGGCGACCACGCCGTCGACGAGATCCTGCGATGGACGGCCGGACAGCCGTTCGTCGAGCCGGTGCGGGTCGAGGAGCTCCATCGGTTGGCCTGAGCGGGGTTTCAGGGAAAGCGCGAGTCGAGCTGCACCGCTGGAAAGCGTGCTCCTGAACGGTACTGGTCGATCAGGTCGCGAACGAGCTTGAGGTAGTAGAAACCCCAGCCGTCCGAGTCGGCACCCGCCAGATGCCTGATCCTGGTGGGCTCGATGTCGTTGCTGCCGGGCACGCTGTACTGGTCGGGGCGACCGAACTCGTTCCACTGCTGCACGAGGAGGAACTCCGGCTCGACCCTGAAGGCGTTGCTCATCATCTCAACGAGGTAGGCGCCCGAGCTGCGGTTGTGCGTGTCCCAGTTCAGGTAGGCCCCCGGAGCCTCGTTCCCGCCGTTGGAGACCACTGCGGTCATCTGCTCGGCGCGCTGCTGTACCAAGGAGTCGAAGCCCATCCAGCCGATCCCTCCACCGTTGGTGGCGTTGTTCACCGCCTGGAACACCACCGTCCGCCCGATCAGGTCGGTGACATTGAGCTGGCGCACGGAGAGGCGGCTCGGGTCACCCGGTGGGGTGGTGTGCCGGAGGATCTCACCGCTGGCGGCATCCTTGAGCAGGAAGACGTTGCGACCATCAAGACTGTCAAGGTCGCTGCCCGACCTCATGTCGAAGCCGACGGCGTTGAAGGAGATGATCTTCTCGCTGATCGTGAAGGCCGGGCTCGTCAGCGTGCCCGTCTGCTGGCTGCTGCCGGCCGCGGGCTGCGAGGTCGCGATGGTCAACGTCACGTCCTTGTTGAAGGCGGGGTGAGCGGTGAACTCCGCCACCTGCCACGGGCCCTGCGCCGTCCAACCGTCGAGGCCCGTCGTGGCGAACGACGACAGTGGTGTCTGCGCCCCGTTCGCGTAGGGCAGTCGGTCGACCCAGCTCCACACGCCGCCCGGGTTGAGAACGATCTCGCGGAAAGCGCCGCTCCACCGCACGGTGAAGGCCGGGTCGGTCCAGGTCGGCGGTAGCGTGGTCCGGGCCCCGGTGAAGATGCTCAGCAACGGCTTCCCGTCGTGCTCGACGAACATCGGCCGGTAGGCGGGATTGGCCAGGTAACCCTTGATGCGGTCGATCTGGAGGTTGAAGTTGGCGGTGCCGACCTGGCCGCTGTCTTGGCCGATGAGCAGCGTCACCTGAGGGCGTGACCGCTCGGGGCGCTTGGCGTAGACCTCGAACAGCTTCTCCGTGCCGGCGATGATCTTCGCAGCCGTGCCGCTGGCCCAGTTCCCGCCGAGATTGTTCGACCAGTCGATGAGGATGTGGTCGAAGCCCGCGTGGGTCAACCAGCTCGCGTGCTGACCGATGACGTGTTCGTCGAGCGAGCTGTAGTGGCCGAGGATCGGCTCGGCCTCGGGTCGGGGCCAGCCGACGGCGTCGAACCAGGTCTCGTAGCCGATACCGATCCGAGTCTTGCGGCGCCTGGACGCCTGCGCTCGGGTGCGCGCCGGTGCCCCGAGCACGCTGGGCGAGCTGTAGTCGGGCCCGGCGTCGGCCGATGCCTTCGTGGCTGTGCCGAGGGCGAGCGCGCCGGCGCCGGCCACGCCGGCTGATCCGAGCAGGAAGCTCCTGCGTCCGGGAACGGAGCCCTGCGTGCTCTCGGTCGGGTGATCTTCTCGCTCGGACATCGACGATCTCCTCTGTTCCGCGCGCCTTGCGTGGCGCATCGTTGGCGTCCTCGCCCTGAGCGGTCGTCGAGCGATGATCTGACACGTTTCAAGCTGCGGCGAGACGGTCGACCGTGATGATCGACCGTGATGGTCGGTGTGATGGCGGGGAGGATCTCCTCCCCGCCATCACGCTCAGTTCGCACTCAGACGCTGGGCCGGCTCGCCCCGAAGGAGAACCGTCTGGGGGCCATCGTCACTGCTTGGCCCAGTCGTCGGTCCACTTGCCGTCCTTGGCGGCCTCCTTGGCGCCCGCCGTCCACTTCTTCTGCACGTCGGCCAGAGACTGGTCGAGCGACTCCGCACCGATCAGGTAGCCCTCGAACAACGGCGTCTTCGCCTGCGCCTTGGGCGCCCCGGGCACGGCCCCCATCAGCAGTGGCTGGCTCCAGGCCTTGTCAGACGTGATGCCTTCGAGGCCGGGCGCCGGCTTGGCCCCCTCGATGGCCGGCAGACCACCGCTGGCGTCGAGGAACGGCTGAGCGCCCTTGGGGCTGCTGACGTACTGCAGGAACTTCACGGCAGCGTCGAGCTTGGCGTCTTTGGTCGTGGACGAGATCATGTACGACGTGCCTCCTGCCGACAGCCCCGACTGGGCGGCGAAGTCGGTGGACAGGGCAGTGGTCGCCTTCGTGACGGTCCCGAACGGCATCGTCCCGTAGTCGAACTTCAGCACCCCGTTGGCCGCCGCCAGGTTCGACCCCAGGGCCATGGCGGCCTTCTGCCCGACGAAGTCGGCCGTGTTGACGAAGCCACCCGATGATGACGGCACCCCGGACCAGTTCGGGGTGGCACAGGCGTCCATGAAGCCCTTGACCAGCTTGAGGGTCTCGCCCACCTCGGGCGTCTTGGTCGCGTCGACCTCTCCGGTGAGGATGGCGCGAGCCTGCGACTTGCCCGTGAGCACGGCGGCCGTGCCGGCGTCACCGTTGCCGGCGTACTTGTTGAGCTTGTCGAAGTACTTCGACATGAGCATGTTCCAGATGAAGTTCGTGACCTGTCCCTGGCCCTGCGTCGAGTTGTCCATGGCGAACCCGGCGTAGCCGGCACCCTTCAGCTTGCCGCAGGCGTTGATGTAGTCGTCGTAGGTCTTGAGCGGTGCTTCCACGCCAGCCTTCTTGAAGGCCGCCTTGTTGTAGAAGACGCCGAGCCCGATGAGGTTGAACGGCACCCACTCGAGCTTGCCCTCAGCGTTGACCGACCCGGCGTCGTAGCCGAAGTACTTGTGGTTGAACGCGTCGTACCACGTCTTGTTGCCCGGGATGAACGGGTTGGGCTTCTTCATGTAGTCATCGAGCGGGACCACCATGTAGGGCTCATGCGGCGGCTGGTTGAAGACGAGCTCAGGCGCCGTGCCGGCGGCCAGCTGTGTCGAGATCGTCTGTGAGAACTCCGAGATGGGCAGCACCGTGGTCTGCACGGTGATCCCGGTCTCCTTCTTGAAGTTGGCCGTCAGGGTGTCCCAGAACGGGCCGAACGTCTTCGTGTTGCTGTTCCACTGGTTCGGCCCGGCGAGGCGGATCGTGACCCCCTCCGTGCCACCGGATCCACCGGATCCGCCACTGTCTCCACTACTGCACGCGGCGAGACCGGCCATGGCCGCCACTGCCGTCATCGCCACTGCCCTCTGCGTCCAGCGCACCCTCGTCGGTATCGCCATGGGGTTCCTCTCTGTCGACGCCGCCGGGAGCCTCGGTGATCCCGGATATAACGTTTCAATCCCCGTTATGATCGCGATCGTGCTGCGGCGCTGTCAAGGGGTCCGGGTCAGATGTCAGATAACAGCCCGATCTCGGTCATCGATCTTGAACTGATTCACACCGTCGACAAGGATGGCCTACCAGCAGCCCGGACCAGCCCCGCGGTTCACGCCCCACACGCCAGACAAGGACTCCGATGCCCTCACCGCTGAGCCCCGTCGACCTCACCACCGAGCGCGAGACCGAACCGCTGGCCGTTGGAGAGGCACACCCCCTGTTCGGGTGGGTGGTGACCGGCGACGGACACCACCGCTCGCAGAGCGCCTACCAGGTGCAGGTGCTCAACGTTCGCGAAGGCGCACCTACCGAAGACGACGACAGCGCTGGGCTCGTAGCGGACACCGGCTGGGTCGAGAGCTCCGAGCAGGTCGATGTGCCCTACACCGGGCCGCCGCTGGGGGCTGCGACCCGCTATGGCTGGCGAGCGCGGGTGCGTGACGAGACCGACACCGAAGGACCGTGGTCAGCGGTCGCCTGGTTCGAGACGGCGCCGGTGTCGGCGCAGAGTTTCGGGGCTACCTGGATCGGGAAGGACGAAGCGGCGGCGGCATTGCCGTCACTCGACGTGGCCAGCCCCCTCGTGCCACTGAAACGCATCTGGTCTCCTGCCGGTTCGAGTGCCCCCCTCGACGCCGCACCAAGCGGTGACCGGGCCTGGCTTCTCACGAGCTTCGAGGTACCCGGTGGAAGTCCGGTACTCAGCGCTGCTCTGGTCGCGGCCGGGGCAGCATCCGTGCGAACGTGGCTCAACGGTCGGCAGATCCCTGCCAATGGGGCCGACCCCGGGGCGGTGAGGCGGGCCCTTCGGCCCGGGTCGAACGTGCTGGCGATTGCAGCAGAGGCGGAGCCCGGCGAGACACCCGGCGTGGTCGCGCGCCTCGAGGTGCTGGCCCAGGGCGCACCTGCCATCAGCATCTCCACCGACGACCGCTGGCAGGCGTGGACCGGTACGGAGGGGCCACCCGAGGGATGGGCGATGATGCTGGACCCGGCCACGTCGGGCCTCGACAGGTGGCGTCTGGCAGAGGCTCACGGTCACCACGGCGACCCGCCTCGTGGTCGTGAGACCCTCACCCATCGTCCGAGCCCCCTACTGCGACGGGAGTTCGAGATCAGCCGTCCGGTGCGTCGGGCCCGCCTGACCGTGACGGCGCTGGGGCTGCACGACGTGGCCATCAACGGCTCCCCGGTCGGCGGTGACCGTCTCGCTCCAGGGTGGACCGACTACCACCAACGCCTGCCCTTCCAGGTGCTCGACGTGACCGACCTGCTGCACGAGGGGGTGAACGCCGTCAGCGCAGTGCTCGCCGACGGGTGGTGGTCGGGCAACATCTGCTGGTTCGGCACCGAGCACTACGGGCGCCAGCCCCTGCTGTTGGCCCGGCTCGAGATCTGGCACGACGACGGCAGCTCGACCGTGGTCGTCACCGACGAGCAGTGGAAGGTCGGTGAGGGCGGCATCCGCTACGCCGACCTTCAGAACGGCGAGGTGGTCGACGCGCGCCTCGAACCCCGCGGCTGGCGTGAGGCGGGGTTCGACGACTCGTCCTGGGTCGACGCCACGCCACATCACCCCCGGCACGGCCTACTGGAACCGCAGATCGGCCCGCCGGTTCGGGTCCAGCAGGAGGTGGCCGCGCGATCGGTGACCACTCGCCCCAATGGCTCGTGCGTCGTCGACTTCGGCCAGAACCTCGTTGGGGTCGTGCGCCTGCGGCTCAAGGGTGCTCGCGGTAGTCGCGTCATGCTGAGGCACGCCGAGGCCCTTCAACGCGACGGCGACCTCTACACCGAGAACCTTCGCTCGGCCCGCTGCACCGACGAGTACGTCCTCAGCGGTGACGACGTCGGCGAGGTCTTTGAACCACGTTTCACGGTTCACGGGTTTCGCTACTGCGAAGTGATCGGCCTGACCGACGCCCTCGACCCCGACGACGTCACTGCCCTCGTGCTGCACGCCGACCTGCCTCGCACGGGTCACCTGACCTGCTCCGACCCGCACCTCCAGCGCCTGCACGAGAACATCGTCTGGGGGCAGCGCGGCAACTTTCTCTCGGTGCCGACCGACTGCCCCCAGCGAGACGAGCGGCTCGGCTGGACCGGCGACGCCCAGGTCTTCGCCTCCACCGCGGCGTATCTCTACGACGTGCGCAGCTTCATGCGCAAATGGCTGCGGGACCTGCGGGACGCCACCGTCGACGGCTGCGTGCCGCACGTGGCACCCGACGTCCTCTCGCCCCAGTCACCCGTTCGCCAAGGGGGTGCAGCGGGCTGGGGTGACGCCGCAGTCATCCTCCCCTGGGAGCTGCTGCTCGCCTACGGAGACGTGCGAGCCTGCCGAGAGATGCTTCCCACGGTGGCGGACTGGCTGCGGTTCCTCGAAGAACACAGCGACGGACTGGTGCGCCCTGACGAGGGGTTCGGAGACTGGCTCGCCCCGACAGACACCCCCAAAGACCTGGTCGCGACCGCCTTCTTCGCCCGCGCCGCAGAGCTCGCCGCTCGCCTGGCCGACCGGCTCGATGACCCCCGGGCCTCGGAGTGGCGCGAGCTCCACCGCCGGGTGCGGTCGGCGTTCCGGCGGCGGTTCGTCAGCGGCGGCTCGCGAGTGCTGTCAGGGAGCCAGACGGCGTACGTGCTGGCCCTGCACTTCGGGTTGCTCGACCCCGACGAGCAGGCGCGGGGCGCCCTGCGGTTGGTGGAGGCGGTACGCGAGCGGAACTGGCACCTGTCGACCGGGTTCCTCGGAACGCCCTACCTGCTCGAGGTGCTCAGCCGTAGCGGGCACGACGACGTCGCCTACCGCCTGATGATGCAAGAGACCTATCCTTCCTGGCTCTACCCCGTCGTGCACGGCGGGGCGACCACCGTGTGGGAGCGCTGGGACTCGTGGTCTGACTCCCGTGGTTTCGCCGATCCCGGGATGACCTCGTTCAACCACTACGCCTACGGTGCGGTGGGTGCCTGGATGCACGCCACCATCGCCGGCATCGCCCCGATCGCCGAGGGTTACCGACAGGTCCGGGTCGCACCTCGGCCTGGCGGTGGGATCGACTGGGCTGCAGGCTCGTTGCGTACCCCCTACGGTGAGATCCGCACCCGATGGGCCCGCGGGCGACAGGGGCTCGAGCTCGACCTCGAGGTACCCGTCGGAGTGACGGCCCTCGTCGACCTGCCGGCGGGACACTACACCGAGTCCGGTGCCGCCCTCGATGCCGCAAAGCTCGCCGGGCCGCTGGAGGTCGGCTCGGGCACGTACCGGTTCCAGCCCTCTCCCGACTGAACGCGACGAAGGAACGGCGCGTCAGCGAGCGACCGGTCGTCTGGTGCGCAGCACCTCGGCCGCCGTTCCACCCAGTACCGCCGACAGCCCGTCGTCGCCCAACAGGCCCGCGTGCTCGGAGCGGATGACCTCGAGCGACTGTCGGTAGGTCACGTGCGCCCGGGCAGCGGGAAAGTCCGAGCCCCAGCAGAGCCGGTCAGGCCCGAAGGAGTCGACCAGACGCCCCAGCAGCTCGTGTGATGCGCCATAGGGAAACCTCCAGGGCTGGGTCGCCACGTAGTGGAGCCCAGAAAGCTTCACGAGGATGCTGGGCACCCGTGCCAGTCGCACGACGCTGTCGACGTCGTGATCAGTGGGTACGGCTGCGCGTGCCAGTCCGAGGTGGTGCATCAGCACCGGCAGGCTTGGGTGCCTCCCGGCGAGGCGCGCCACCGACCCGTGCCACGCCGTGCCGGCTGACAGGCTCAGCACCAGGTCACGCTCGACGATCGCCGCGGCGAAGGCGTCACCCTCGGCCGAGTCGAGCCAGCCGTCGTCGATCTCACCGACGTAGTGCGTGACCCCCACGAGGTCGAACCGGTCGGCCGCGCGACGTACTCGGTCGGCCGCCCCGGGCCGGTGGTGCGTCGAGTGCCAGGGGCAGTCGACGTCGGCCACGAGGTGAAACCTTCTGTGGTCGTGGTGCTGCCCGACCAGGTGGCGGCTGAGGTCGTCAACCACCTCGGCAAGGTTGTCGTCGTTACCGCCGATCGCAGCACAGACGATGACCGCTTCGTCGACCCCGCTCGCCCGCATCTCGAACCTGAGCTGGTCGAGATGGCCACGACTGGCCGGGTCCGGAACCGGGGGCTGGTAGGGCCACTGGCGCCACGCGTGGGCGTGCGAGTCGATGATCGGCGCGGTCTGGACA
>JBBSTU010000179.1:0-8673 GCA_038235595.1 Actinomycetales bacterium
CCTGCGCTCCCTCGCGACCGAGAACTGCCGGTCGGGCTACGAGTACCGGGCCGGTGACGCCATCAACTTCTCGATCGGGCAGGGTGACCTCGCGGTCACGCCTCTGCAGATGGCCGAGGTGTACTCCGCGGTCGCCAACGGTGGAACCCTCTGGCAGCCGCAGGTCGCCGCCGGCTACCGCTCGACCGACGGCACGCTCACCGGCATCGCGCCGAAAAAGGTGGCCACGGCGGCGCTGCGCCCCGACGTCGGTGCGTACCTGCGCTCGGCCCTTGCCGACGTCACGAGGCCGGGCGGTTCGGCCGGCAGTGCCTTCGTCGGTTTCCCGCAGGGTCGCTACCCGGTCGCGGGCAAGACCGGCACGGGCGAGGTGTTCGGCAAGCAGGCCACGGCGTGGTTCGCCGGTTACGGCCCGACGACCACACCGAAGTATGCCGTCGTCGTCGTGGTGAGCCAGGGCGGTTCCGGCTCGAAGGTGGCCGCTCCAGCGGTCCGGCAGATCTTCGACGCCATTATCGACCTCGGTCTCTGACTCGGCGTCCGGTCAAGTGGCCACCACCTCCGTCCGTCGCCCTCACCGGCTGTTGATCTACCAACGAGGCCCGGCTGTGGTGGTGTCGGGTGGTGGTGGGGCTGGGAGGATGGGGCGTGGATGACTACCTGAAGAGCGACTCGCCCGTGATCGAGGCGCTCGATCGCACCTACGCGCGCAGCCGACTGTCGATCAGGACCCGCCTCGACCGACTGAGGTCGAGAGCGTTCCTGTTGGCCCAGTGCTCGATCGCGGCCGGCTTCGCGTGGTGGCTGGCCACGAGCGTCTTCGGGCACCGGTCACCGTTCTTCGCTCCGATCGTCGCGGTCGTCTGCCTCGGGATGTCGTACGGTCAGCGACTACGCCGCGTGTTCGAGGTGGCCGTGGGCGTGGCCGTCGGCGTCTTCACCGCCGACGTCTTCGTGCACTTCGCCGGCACCGGCCCCTGGCAGGTCACCGCCGTCGTGCTGGTGTCCATGTCGTTTGCGCTGCTGCTCGACGGGGGCCCCCTGCTCGTCATCCAGTCGGGAGTTCAGGGGATCGTCGTGACGGTGCTGGTCGCCAGCCCCGGGCAGGCCTTTACGCGGTGGACCGACGCCCTGATCGGGGGAGCGGTGGCGTTGGTGGCCGCGACCGTCGTGCCGCAGGCCCCGTTGCGTCGACCCCGGGTGGCGGCGTCAGAGGTGGTTCGCAAGGTCAGCGAGCTGCTGCGCCGGGCGGTCGCCGGCGCCGTCGACGGCGACGTCGACGGGGTCGCTGCCGTGCTGGCCTCAGCGCGCGGCACCGAGTCGCTGCTGCGGGAGCTGCGCACCGCAGCCGACGAAGGGCTGTCAGTGCTGACCAGCTCACCCTTCTCCCGCCAGCACCGTGTGGGGGTACGGGCCATGGCCGACCTGGTCGAGCCGCTCGATCGAGCACTCGGCAGCACGCGGGTGCTCGTGCGACGCATCACCGTGGCCGTCGGCAACGGCGAGGCGATGCCGCAGGCCTACGTCGAGCTGATCGAAGCGCTGGCCGACGCCACCGACATTGTCGCCCGGGCGCTTTCAGAGAACGCCTCGCCCACGATCGGCCGTTCGGGTCTTGAGCGGGTCGCCCTCATGACCGGCCAGGTGCCCCGCACCGCAAGCCTCGCCTCTGAGACAATTCTGGCCCAGACCCGGTCAGTGGTGGTCGACCTGCTGCAGGTGACCGGTCTCGATGTCGACGAGGCCATCGCGGCACTGCCCCGCGAACGAGCCCACGACTGACACCGCTGGGCCGCGCTGCACGAGTGTGCGGCTCGGCCCAGCGGCATCCGACTGGCGGCTGACGTCGGCCTGGGGTCAGTGCGACGAAGGCGCCACCGGGCTCGACGTGCCCAGCTTGTCGATGCGGGGGTCGCCGGCGTCGGCGAAGTAGTCGGCCGGGATCGTCTCGTCCTTGCCCTCGGACGCCTTGAAGGCCCGGAAGACGAAGGTGAAGACGACCGCCACGATGAGGTTGAGGGCGAACGCCGTCAACGCGATGTAACCCATCTCGGCGATTCCCGGGATCGCGGCCACCGAGCCGCCGAAGTGCGCCTTGGTGACCGGGTTGATGACGTTGTAGGCGGAGACGGTGCCGTAGACCATGCCGACGGCCCAGCCCACGAGCAGCGCCCTCCGGTGGAACCACCGCGTGTAGAGGTAGAACACGATGGAGGGGAAGGTCTGCATGATCCAGATGCCGCCCAGCAGCTGGAAGTTGAGGGCGTTGGTCTTGTCGAGCGCCAGCACGAAGATCAGGGCGAAGGCCTTGACGACGAGCGAGGTGAGCTTGCTGACCTTGGCTTCCTGCTGGATCGTCGCGTTGGGCCGGAACCAGGCCTTGTAGATGTTGCGGGTGAAGGTGTTCGACGCGGCGATCGACATGATCGCCGCCGGCACCAGGGCGCCGATGGCGATGGCCGCGAACGCCACGCCCGCGAACCAGGCCGGGAAGAAGTCTTCGAAGAGCTGCGGCACGACGAGCTGCGGGTTGGGCTTGCCGTCGAGGCCGATCGGCTTCGTGCCGGCCGCGATCGCCACCCAGCCCAGCAGGGCGAGCAGGCCGAGCATGAACGAGTACGCAGGCAGGATCGAGGCGTTCTTGCGGATCGTCGTACGGCTCTTGGCCGACAAGGTGGCCGTGATGGAGTGGGGGTACATGAACAGCGCCATCGCCGACCCGAGCGCCAGGGTGGCGTAGGCCCAGTACTGCCCGGTCGCCGGGATGAAGGCCCCCACCTGTTTGCCGGTGGTCGGGTTGGTCGCCTCCATCTTGTTCTGGGCAGCGTCGAAGATGTGACCCCAGCCACCGACCTTTCCCGGCAGGTAGATGACGGCCACGATGATGACGATGTAGATGAGGATGTCCTTGACGAAGGCGATGATCGCCGGCGCCCGTAGGCCAGAGGTGTAGGTGTAGAGGGCCAGCACCACGAAGGCGATGAAGATCGGCGCGTCCTTGGCCACCCAGTTGCCGCCACCACCGACGCCGGCCACCTCGAGCACCGCCTGGATGCCGACCAGCTGAAGCGCGATGTAGGGCATCGTGGCGAGAAAGCCGGTCACGGCCACGGCCAGCGTCAGGGCGCGCGAACCGGAGCGGCCCTGCACGAAGTCGGCCGGGGTGACGTAGCCGTGACGGTGCGAGACCGACCACAGGCGCGACATGAACACGAAGATGATCGGGTAGAGAATGATGGTGTACGGCACTGCGAAGAAGCCCGTGACCGCTCCGGCCGAGAACATCGCCGCAGGCACCGCGACGAAGGTGTAGGCGGTGTACAGGTCGCCGCCGAGCAGGAACCAGGTGATCCAGGTGCCGAACGAGCGGCCACCGAGGCCCCACTCCTCCAGGCTGTCCATGCTGGCCGGCCGACGCCAGCGCGCCGCCCAGAAGCCGGCGACCGCGACCGCGACGAAGAAGACGATGAGCACGGTGAGGGCGACGACGTTGACGCCACCACCGGGCTGGGCGAGCTTGAGGGCACTCATCGGCCGGCCTCGTTGTCGTCGGCGTCATCGCTCGTGTCGATGCTCGTTCGAGGGCTCTTGCCGGGGCTCGTTCCGGTCAGGAACTCGGTGCCCTCGGGGTTCATCGGCCGATGCGGCCGGGCCTTGAGCACCAGCCGGTAGGCGGTGAAGGTCAGGATCGAGCAGAGGGCCACCCAGAGGAACTGGTACCAGATGAAGAACGGGAAGTCGAGGAAGCGGGGTTCGTCTCTGGCGTAGGTGCCGACGAGCATCAGGGCGATGATCGGGATCGCAAGGCAGACGGACGCGATGGCCAACAGGCCCTTGTTCGCCGGTGGTGCGTCACTGTGCTGCGGGGGGGTGCTCACGCGGTGACCTCCGTTGGTCAGGGCCGAAAGGTGTCCGACCGTGCGGAGGGAACCTACTCCCGCACCGGGGGAATGTGCGGCCTCGCCACGATGTTTTTCTCATCGACGCCGTGACCATCGGCGTCACACGCCCTTCCCGCGAGGGCTCGGCGCCCACCGACGAGGGGCGACCTGGGCCGACTCGGAGGTGGTGGGGCACGAATGCCAACGGGCCCCCCGGCCCAGATAGGGTGTCAGCCATGGCTGATTACGATGTGGTGGTTCTCGGTGCAGGTCCAGGCGGCTACGTGGCGGCAATCCGCGCCTCGCAGCTCGGCAAGAAGGTGGCCGTCGTCGAGAAGCAGTACTGGGGCGGGGTGTGCCTCAACGTCGGCTGCATCCCGAGCAAGGCCCTGCTGAAGAACGCCGAGCTGGCCCACACCCTCACCCACGAGAAGGCGAAGTTCGGCATCGAGGGCGACGCCACCATGTCGTTCGGCCCGACCTTCAAGCGCAGCCGCCAGGTCTCGGCGGGCATCGTCAAGGGCGTGCACTTCCTGATGAAGAAGAACAAGATCGAGGAGATCGACGGCTGGGGCACGCTGACCAGCCCGACCTCGATGGACATCGCCCTGAACGACGGTGAGAAGCGCGCCGTCACCTTTGAGCACCTGATCATCTCGACCGGCTCGGTGACCCGGATGATCCCTGGCGTCGAGGTGAGCGAGAACGTCGTGACCTACGAGGAGCAGATCCTCGACGAGAACCTGCCCGGCTCGATCATCATCGCGGGCTCGGGCGCCATCGGCGTCGAGTTCGCCTACGTGATGAAGAACTTCGGCGTAGACGTCACCATCGTCGAGTTCCTCGACCGCATGGTGCCGACCGAAGACGCAGACGTGTCCAAGGAGCTGCTCAAGCACTACAAGAAGCTCGGTGTGAAGGTCATGCTCAGCACCAAGGTCGAGTCGGTCGAAGACACCGGCTCGGGCGTGAAGGTGACGGTCAGCCCGGCGGCCGGCGGTGACCAGCAGGTGCTCGAGGCCGACCGCCTGCTCTCGGCCATCGGGTTCGCCCCGCGCACCGACGGCTACGGCCTCGACGCCATCGGCGTCGAGCTCACCGACCGCGGCGCCATCGCGATCGACGAGTTCTGTCGCACCAACGTGCCGAACGTCTACGCCATCGGTGACGTGACGGCCAAGCTCATGCTCGCGCACGTAGCGGAGGCGATGGGTATCGTGGCCGCCGAGACGATCGCGGGGGCCGAGACGATGGCCATCGACTACGCCTTCATCCCGCGGGCTACTTACTGCCAGCCACAGATCGGCTCGATGGGCCTGTCGGAGCAGCAGGCCAAGGATGCCGGTCACGACGTCAAGACGGCGACCTTCCCCTTCTCGGCCAACGGCAAGGCGATGGGCCTCGGCGAGCCGGTCGGGTTCGTCAAGGTGATCGCCGACGCCGAGCACAACGAGATTCTCGGGGCGGCCATGATCGGCCCCGACGTCACCGAGCTGCTCCCGGTGCTGAACCTGGCCCAGACCTGGGACCTCACCGCCGACGAGGTGTCGCGCACCATCTTTGCCCACCCGACTCTTGGCGAGGCGGTCAAGGAAGCCGTGCACGGCATCGCCGGGCACATGATCAACTTCTGACCGGCCGTCATCCGGATGCTGCCCGGCTCGGGGCGCAGAGCGGCCGGGGTCGTGCTTGCGGTACTGCTGACGGCGGCCTGTACCTCCGGCCCGTCCGTCACCGCGACGGGAACCAATGGCCCGGCAGGGCCCTCGGCGCCGGCTCGGGCCACCGATGAGGCCGAGGCGGGTTCGGTCGTGGGTGCCGGTTCTGGTGCGGGGGTTCGTCTGCCGTCGGGCCCCCCGTCACCGGGCAGACCGGGGGCGCCGACGCAACCGGCCCTGGCACCCGGCATGACGCCGGTTCCGGAGGCCGGTCTGTGCGCGGTCACCCGCAGCCTCACGTCTACGGCGCCTTTGCCGCCAGACGTGATCTGGCCCGACTCCGTGCACCGAGGGCGGAGCGGCACCGAGACCGTGCGTCGGGCCGACCCGTCGTGCGTGGAGCACCGGCCGTTGGAGACCACCTGCTACGCCAGCTTCCCCTACATTGCGGCCTCCGACGACGAGATCCTGCTCGGCCTCGGCGCCGAACGTCTGACGACGGGCGAGGCTCACGCGGAAGTCACCCCGCCGTCGGGTGCGATCCCGTCACAGGCCGCGGTGCTGTACACCGTGCTGCACTTCCCACCGTCAGGAACGTCGACGGCAGATTTCGAGTCGGCGCGGGAGCGCCTGACCACTGCCGTCACGACCTGCGCGGGCGGCCGGTCGGGCCACCTGGGCGTCGACGGGCTGGTGGGTCAGCGCGAGAGCGTCATGGCGGTGCGGGCCTTCCAAGACGCCCATTTCGTCTTCGCCCAGGTCGACCGCGACCTGGTCTGGCTGGTCGTCGACGGAGCAGGGTGGAGCGCCGCTACCCGGGAACGAGCCGCCCGCAGTGCCATCGCTGCCATCACCAAGGAGCCGGCCCAGTGAAACCCACGGTGGTCTCGATCCACATCGCCCCGGGCCGACGGCTCCCGACGAAGTCGGTGGCCAGCGTCGAGGCGGAGGCGGGCGCGGGGCTGGTCGGTGACCGCTACCACGGCAGCCGCCACCGGCACGTGACGGTGCAGTCGATCGAAGGTCTCCAGGCCGCGTCTGTCGACCTCGGCCGACCCGTCGAGCCGGGGCTGACCCGTCGCAACATCACCATCTCGGGCGGGGACCTACCGACCCGGCCGGGCACCCGGATGACCATCGGAGAGGTCGAGCTGGAGGTGGTGCGCATCGCTGCGCCCTGCCGGCTGCTCGACGACGGCATCGGGCCGGGCGCAGCCCGCGCCCTGCACAACCGCGGTGGCACGGTGTTGCGCCTGCTGTCCTCGGGCACGATCAGCGTCGGTGACGAGGTCGACCTCGCCGCGGGCGACCCACCGGCTCGCGACTGAGCCCGCCGACCTCATGACCGTCTTCGCCGGGTCGCGCCGCTGGCCGACCGTCGCGCTCGTCGTCGGGCTCACCGGCATCCTGGGGTCGGCCTGCACCCCGAGCCCACCACCGAGCGCGTCACCGAGCCCAGCCACCGTGCTGCCCTCGCCCAACGGTCGCTTCACCGCGGTCGGTGGGGAGGGGCAGAGCGCGCTCGCGACTGATCCGGCGATGACGCCGGTTCCGCAGAGCCCGGTCTGCGGGAGCACGGTGGATCTCACAGCGGATGCCGTGCCGATCCGGCCCGACGCGATCTGGCCGGGGCTCGGGGCCACCTCCTTCAACGCGAGCCGGACCGTGTCGCGGCACCGGGCCGACTGCGCGGCGAAGCGCCCTGCTGAACCCGACTGCACGGTGAGCTACCCCTTCACCGCCCAGGGGCCCGACGAGGAGGTGCTCGCGTTCGGCCTCGACCGCCTCGTCACGGGGGAGGCGCGCGTGACGGTGGCGGCCTCGCCGGCGGGGGCGACGAGCGCGCAGCGGATCATCAGCTACCACTCGATGCGGCACCAGTCCGCGAAGGCGGGGGAGGCCGCCCTGGCGTGGCTGCGCTCGGCCGTGGGCACATGCGCTGGGGGGAGGCCGGGCCGGCTCGGCGGCACGAGCGGGCTGGTCGGCAGCGTGTCGAGCCCTGACTCGCCGTCGGGGCGGGCCCGTTCGCTGTTCGTCGTCTCGGGTGACCTCGCGATCTGGGTCGTGCTCGACGGTGGGGCGTGGTCGCCCACCAGCGACCGACAGGCTGTGGATGCCGCCGTGTCGCGCCTGCGCACCCAAGCAACGTCCGCACCCGACCAGCGCCACTGACACCCCTGACCTCGTCGTCGCGCGCCGATTGCCCCCACACCGAACGACGCCCCCCACAGCGGACTGCGGGGGGCGTCGTCTCAGCGTCGGTTGGCGACGGGCCCGGTCAGTACCAGTGCTTTCGGCCGCCGATGGCCCGCCCGGTGGCGCCGAGAAGGAACAGCACCGCCCCCACGACGACGAGCACGACGCCGATGGTCGTGAGAATGGAGATCTTCACGACGAGGCCGACGATGAGCAGGATGATTCCCAGAATGATCATGAGATCGGTGAGCTCCTAGGTTGGATTGGTGACGGTGACCGCTGGATTTCCCCCAGAGCACCGCTCGAGAACACCTCGAGACGAAGAGCCCGTACCCGTTCTCAGGGCAGGAGCAGCACGACGATCAGGTTGACGCGACCGATTAGGGCGAGGGAGTGCGCCGCTGTTAGTCTTGGCAATGCCGTTCTATCGGCCGCGGACCAACAGAGCCCAGGTGAATATGCCCTGGTGCACCGCGCAACGAGATGAAGAAGGAGTCGGTGCCTCCATGCCTTTGGAAGCTGACGTCAAGCAGCAGATCATGACCGAGTACGCCACCACCGAGGGCGACACCGGTTCCCCCGAGGTCCAGATTGCGATGCTCACGCAGCGCATCAAAGACCTCACCGAGCACTCTCGTGCCCACAAGCACGACCACCACAGCCGCCGCGGGCTGCTGCTGCTGGTCGGTCGACGCAAGCGCATGCTGCGCTACCTCGAGGCCACCGACATCGAGCGCTACCGCTCGCTGATCAAGCGCCTCGGTCTGCGTCGATGAGCTCGTGACGAAAGGCGGTCACCGCGAACGCGGGGGCCGCCTCTCGTCATAGGCCCCAGCACCCCGACCGAGGGGATGGGGCCAAGGAAGAAACCACGCACACAACGACGATGTGCGCGGGCACTTGAGAAAAAGAAAGCGAGGGCCCACATGGAGGGTCCA
>JBBSTU010000180.1:0-8660 GCA_038235595.1 Actinomycetales bacterium
GACGGCGTGGCGCCGGTCGTGCCGGCCACCATCGAGGATGTCGCCGTGCTCGAGGCCCTGACCCCGGTGCTCAGGTCACCCGACCGGTGATGAGCGGCGCCACTGCGTCGACGCCCCCGACGAGGTGGAGGGCCCCTTCCATCGGCCGGCCGGCGGCCAGAGCTTGGAGCGCGGGCCAGACGGGCACGGTCTCGGTCCAGTGCTGTTCGTCGACCAGCACGAGAGGGGGCAGCGCCGCGTCGCCCGTGGCGTAGTAGAGGGGGGTGACGGCCTGGAAGACCTCCTGCACCGTGCCCGCCGCTCCGGGCAGCACCACGATGCCACCGGTGCAGCGGGCGAGCAGCCCGTCTTCACGGATCGCGTTGGAGAAGTACTTGGCGATGGCGTCGCAGAAGACGTTGGGCGGCTCGTGCCCGTAGAACCACGTGGGAATGCCGAGTGACCTTGCGGTGGCGCCGAGCTCGTCGCTGAGGCGCCCCGTCGACAGGTGCAGCAGATGGCGCCTCACCTCCAGGGCCAGCCGGGCCCAGCCCGTGAGGTCGTCGTGGAACGACGGGCCCGGAGCCAGCCGGTCCAGCGCGGCGGCCAGGGTTGCCGCATCGGTGCAGAGCGCGCCGAGGTTGGCGGCCTCCATGGCTCCCGGGCCCCCACCGGTCGCCACGAGATGGCCAGCCTCAGCAAGGGAGTGCCCCAGTCGAGCCGCACCGGCGTAGGCAGCGGAGCCTCGGTGCAACGCGTGTCCGCCCATCACCCCGACAACGTTCCGTCCCTCCACGAACTCGTCGAGCTCGTCGGTCACCGAGTCGTCGTGGATCGCCCGCACCAGGGTCGCGTAGGCGTCGGTGCGCGAGGTGGAGTCGAGAAACCACGCGTAGGCGCGGGCGTCGGGCGTGGCGGCATACCCGTGCTCGAGACCGGCGTAGAGGTCTTCGGGCCCGTAGAGGCCCCGCCACGGGTCTACGGGGGCATCGGCCAGGCCGGGGAAGACGACGGCTCCACGCGTCTGCAGCACACGGCTCACCTCGGGGGGCACCACCCCGCCGAGCACGACGAGCCCGGTCACGTCGTCGCACTCGGCGAAGCGGTCGGCCCACCCCGTCAGGTCGAGGCGCTGCAGGCGGAGCCCCCGCAGCGGCGCGCGGCGGTCGAGATGGTCAGACAGCGCCTCGAGCGACTCGATCTCCATGGCACCATCCTGCCGGTCACGCCTCGTTCGGAGTCGTGACCAGTCCGACCCGCCCGAGCGAACGCTGCGTTCGGCTGGCTGGGTGGGCGGGGTCTACAGGTGGTTCTGGGCCTCGGTGAGCACAGAGCGCAGCCGGGACTCGATGTCGTCGAACTGCTCCTGGCCCATGGTCAGCGGGGGAGCGAGCTGCACCACCGGGTCGCCGCGGTCGTCGGCGCGGCAGTAGATGCCGGCCTCGAACAGGGCCTTGGACAGGAAGCCCCGCAGGAGCCGCTCGGACTCGGCCTCGTTGAAGGTCTCGCGGGTCTCCTTGTCCTTGACCAGCTCGATGCCGTAGAAGTAGCCGGCGCCGCGTACGTCACCGACGAGCGGAAGGTCGAGCAGCTTCTCCAGCGTGGCCCGGAAGGCCGGAGCGTTCTCCTTGACGCGCTGGTTGAGCCCCTCGCGCTCGAAGATGTCAAGGTTGGCCATCGCCACGGCTGCCGAGACGGGGTGACCACCGAAGGTGTAGCCGTGCAGGAACGAGGTGGTGCCCTTCTTGAACGGCTCGAAGAGGCGGTCGCTGGCGATCATCGCGCCGATGGGGGAGTAGCCGCTCGTCATGCCCTTGGCGCAGGTGATCATGTCGGGCACGAAACCGAAGTCCTCGCACGCGAACATCGAGCCGATACGCCCGAAGGAGGTGATGGTCTCGTCGGCGACGAGCAACACGTCGTACTCGTCACAGATCTCTCGCACGCGGTCGAAGTAGCCGGCCGGCGGCGGGAAGCAGCCGCCCGAGTTCTGCACCGGCTCGAGGAAGACGGCGGCCACAGTGTCGGCGCCCTCGAACTCGATCGCCTCCGCGATGCGGTCGGCGGCCCAGCGACCGAAAGCCTTCTCGTCGTCACGCAGGTGGTCGGGCGCGCGGTACATGTTAGTGTTGGGCACCTTGTGCGCGCCGGGCACGAGCGGCTCGAACATCGCCTTGGCCTCGGGGATGCCGGTGATCGACAGGGCTCCCTGCGGCGTGCCGTGGTAAGCGACAGCGCGCGAGATGACCTTGTGCTTGGTCGGCTTGCCGGTCAGCTTGAAGTACTGCTTCGCCAGCTTCCACGCGGACTCCACCGCCTCGCCGCCACCGGTGGTGAAGAAGACCCGGTTGAGGTCGCCGGGCGCGTGAGCGGCCAGCCGCTCGGCGAGCTCGATCGCCTTCGGGTGGGCGTAGCTCCAGAGCGGGAAGAAGGCGAGCTCCTTGGCCTGCTTGGCGGCCGCCTCGGCCAGCTCCTCGCGGCCGTGGCCGACCTGCACCACGAACAGTCCGCTGAGCCCGTCGATGTACTCGTTGCCCTTGTCGTCCCAGATCTTCCACCCCTTGCCACGGGTGATGATCGGCACCGACTGACCGAGCCCTCCGGCATCCTTGCTCTCGTACACCGAGTGACGCGTGAAGTGCATCCACAGGTGGTCGCGGGCCGCGTCGGTGTGCAGCGCGCCGGTGGGCGTGCGGGTGGGTTCAGTGGTGTTCTGCGAGACCGCTTGGGTCGTGGTTGTCATCGTGTTCCCCAGTTGTAGAGCTGTTTGTTGAGTTTCAGGTAGACGAACGTCTCGGTGGCCGTGACGTTCTCGATCGAACGGATGCGCTGGGTGACCAGCTCGAGCAGGTGGTCGTCGTCTTCGCACACCACCTCGACCAGCAGGTCGAAGCTTCCGGCGGTGGTGACGGCGTAGGACACCTCGGTCATGGCGGTCAAGGCCGCAGCCACGGGCGTGACGTCGCCGCCAACCCGCAGACCGACCATCGCCTGGCGCTGGAAACCGACCTGAAGCGGGTCGGTCACCGCCACGATCTGCATCACGTCGGCGTCGAGCAGCCGTTGCACGCGCTGCCGAACCGCCGCCTCGGAGAGACCGACCTCGATCGCCATCGACGCGTACGACTTGCGGCCGTCATGCTGCAGCAGCTCGATGATGCGCTTCGAGGTGTCGTCGAGGGTGACCGAGGGTCGCTTGGTAACCGCCCTGAGTGGCACCGCCGTTGACCGATTGATCGACACATTCCGTATCGTGTCCTGTGGAACCGGTACTTGGCAAGCCCGCCAGCCACTGATTCCGAAGTAGTTTTCCCGAAAGCCTTCCGGATCCGACTGTTCGGTGTCTAGCATTCGGGCATGACCTCCGAGGCTCGCCAGCTGCGCAACTTCGTCGGTGGACGGTATGTCGATCCGGAGACCGATGCGATGAGCGACATCGTCAACCCGGCCACCGCGGGCATCGTGGCCACGGCGCCGGTCAGCTCGTCCGCCGACGTCGACGCCGCCTACGCCGCCGCCAGCCGCGGCTTCGAGACCTGGGGTGAGACCACCCCCAGCGAGCGCCAGCAGGCTCTGCTGAAGTTCGCCGACGCCATCGAGAAGCGCGCCGGGGAGCTCGTCATGCTCGAAGGCGAGAACACCGGCAAGCCGCACGCGCTCACGGCCAGCGAGGAGATCCCGCCGATGCTCGACCAGCTGCGCTTCTTCGCGGGCGCGGCCCGCGTGCTGGAGGGCCGCGCGTCGGGGGAGTACCTGGCCGGGCACACCTCCTGGATCCGTCGTGAGCCGATCGGTGTCATCGGCCAGGTGACACCCTGGAACTACCCGATGATGATGGCCGTCTGGAAGATCGGACCGGCCCTCGCGGCCGGCAACTCCGTCGTGCTGAAACCCGCCGACACCACACCTGAGACCACGCTGCTGCTCGCCGAGATCGCGTCGGAGTTCCTGCCGGAGGGCACCTTCAACGTCGTGACCGGCGACCGCGAGACCGGTCGCCTGCTCGTCGAGCACCCGACACCCGCGATGGTCGCCATCACCGGCTCGGTGCGGGCCGGGATGCAGGTGGCCGAGTCTGCGGCCCGTGACGTCAAGCGCGTTCACCTCGAGCTCGGCGGCAAGGCGCCCGTCATCGTGTTCGACGACGCCGACATCGAGGCCGCCGTCGAGGGCATCGCGGTCGCCGGCTACTTCAACGCCGGACAGGACTGCACCGCCGCCACACGCGTACTGGCCGGGCCCGGCATCCACGACGACTTCGTCGCCGCCCTGGCTGAGTACGCCGCCTCGCAGGCCAAGGTGGGGCGGCCCGACGACGACGATGCCCTCTTCGGGCCGGTCAACAACCGCAACCAGGTCGCCCACGTGTCGGGCATGATCGACCGACTGCCCGACCATGCGCGTATCGTCACCGGTGGCTCCCGAGTCGCGGCTCTCGGCGACGGGTTCTATTTCGAGCCAACGGTTCTCGCGGGTCTGCGTCAGAGCGATGAGCAGATCCAGAGTGAGATCTTCGGGCCTGTCATCACGGTGCAACGCTTCACCGATGAGGCGGAGGCGCTCGCCTGGGCCAACGGGGTGCCGTACGGGCTCGCCTCGAGTGTCTGGACCAAGGACTTCGGCCGCGCGATGCGCATGAGCAAAAGGCTCGACTTCGGCTGCGTGTGGATCAACACCCACATCCCGCTCGTCGCCGAGATGCCCCACGGTGGTTTCAAGCACAGCGGCTACGGCAAGGACCTCTCGATGTACGGCTTCGAGGACTACACCCGCATCAAGCACGTCATGGCGAACATCGAGTCCTGACTTTCCGAAGACCTCACAGAACACTGGAGATTCGAATGAACGAACACCCCGACCGGCGCAACGTCGACCCCGGAGAGCTGGCCCTGCGCGCCTCCTTCGCTCGGGCGGCCATCTCACGGCGCTCGGCCCTCGCGGGGGCGGCCGGGTTGGGCGCTGTTGCCTTCCTGGCGGCCTGCGGCTCCGCGGGCAAGAACCCGTCTTCACCGGGGGCGACCGGTGCGGGCGCCAAGACTGCGGCAGCCGCGCAGGACCTCTCTGACAGCGAGAAGGTCGTCAACTGGTCGAACTGGCCCGCCTACATCGACGTCAACGACAAGACGCAGGCACGTCCGACGCTGGCCGCGTTCACGAAACAGACTGGGATCAAGGTCAACTACACCGAGGACTACAACGACAACGACGAGTTCTACGCGAAGGTGAGGCCGCTGCTCGAAGCCGGCAGCGACACGGGGCGCGACGTGTGGTGCTCTACCGACTGGATGGTCGCGCGGCTGGTCCGCAACGGCTACGTGCAGAAGCTCGACCTCGCCAACATCCCGAACAACGTGAACCTCGTGGACTCGCTGCGTGACGTCACGTTCGACCCGGGCCGCCTCTACTCACTGCCGTGGCAGAGCGGGTTCGCGGGTATCGCCTGGAACCCCAAGGCCACCGGTGGCAAGAAGGTCGAGACCGTCGACCAGCTGCTCACCGACCCTTCGCTCAAGGGCAAGATCACGCTGCTGACCGAGATGCGCGACACGGTCGGGCTCGTGCTGATGGCCATGGGCAAGAAGCTCGACAGCTTCACCGACGCCGACTTCGACGCAGCCATCGCCGAGCTGAGCAAGGCCAAGGACTCGGGCCAGATCAAGGGCTTCACCGGCAACGACTACACGAAGCCGTTGGCCTCGGGCGATACCGCGGCCTGCTTCGCGTGGACCGGCGACGTGGTGCAGCTGCGCGCCGACAGCCCGAACCTCGGCTACGCGCTTCCCCAGACCGGGTGCACCCTCTGGTCGGACAACTTCGTGATCCCCGCTCTGGCGAAGCACAAGAAGAACGCCGAGAAGCTCATCAACTACTACTACGACCCGAAGGTCATGGCGCAGGTCGTGGCCTACGTCAACTACATCTCGCCGGTCAAGGGCGCACAGCAGATCCTGCAGAAGCAGGACCCGGCCGTCGCCCAGAACCAGCTGATCTTCCCCTCCGAGGAGACCCTGGCGCGGGCCCAGGTCTTCCGGGGCCTGACCAACGCTGAGGAGACGAAGTACAACAAGGCGTTCCAGGCGCTGGTGACCGGCTGATGGCCGACCAGTCTGTCGGCGACCTGATCCTGCGCCAGATCACCAAGAGCTACGAGAGCTTCACCGCGGTCGACAACATCGACCTCGTGATCCCCCGTGGGTCGTTCTTCGCGCTGCTCGGGCCCTCGGGCTGCGGCAAGACGACCACCCTGCGCATGGTGGCCGGTCTCGAGCCGCCGACGGCCGGCACGATCTCCATCGGCGAGCGCGACATCACCTCGACCAAGGCGTACCAGCGCAACGTCAACACGGTCTTCCAGAACTACGCGCTCTTCCCGCACCTCGACATCCTCGACAACGTCGCCTTCGGGCTGCGACAGCGCAAGGTCAAGGACTGGAAGGCCAAGGCCATGGAGGCCCTCGAGCTCGTCGAGCTGACCCACGTGGCCAGAAAGAAGCCGACCCAGCTCTCCGGCGGGATGCAGCAGCGGGTCGCCCTTGCCCGGGCGGTCGTCAACCGCCCCGACGTGCTGCTGCTCGACGAGCCGCTTGGCGCGCTCGACCTCAAGCTGCGCCGCCAGATGCAGATCGAGCTCAAGCGCATCCAGCAGGAGGTGGGCCTCACCTTCGTCCACGTCACCCACGACCAGGAGGAGGCCATGACGATGGCCGACACCATCGCGGTCATGAACGGCGGACGCCTGCAGCAGGTCGGCGACCCGGGCACCCTCTACGAGAAGCCGGAGTCGACGTTCGCGGCCAACTTCCTCGGCCAGTCGAACCTGCTGGCGGCCACCGTCAAGGGTGTCGTCGACGACATCGCCCAGCTGAACGTGCACGGCACAGAGATGACGGTGCCGGCCGACCTGCTGCCCGAGGGTGCAACCGAGATCTGGCTCGGCATCCGGCCCGAGAAGGTGCGCATCATCGGCGGCGTCGCCGGTAGCGAGAGTGAGAGCCTGAACACCTTGTCGGGCAAGGTGACCGATGTGTCGTTCCTCGGCGTGGCCACGCAGTACCTCGTGGCCACGACGTGGGGCCGCGAGCTGACGGTCGTCCAGCAGAACGACGGGGCGCCCCGAGCGGTCCTCGGCTCGAACGTCACGCTGGCCTGGTTGCCGGCCAACAGCTTCGCGCTCGACGCCTCACAGGACGCCGACGCGGGGGCCGATATCGGCGAGGACGCCTGACGTGGCCGTCAACACCCTCGCAGGAGCACCGCTGGCACCGCAGCCCGCTCAGCCGGGGGAGGGCAAGCGTCGCCGCCGGCGCGGTGCCTACGTGCCGTACCTCTTGCTGCTGCCGGGCATGCTCTGGCTCGTCGTGTTCTTCCTGGTGCCGATGCTCTCGCTCGCGTCTCAGTCACTGCAGACGGGCGACGTCGACAACGGCTACACGCTCACCTTCAACTTCGCGACCTACTCCGACGCCCTGGGCACCTACTGGCCGCAGCTGCTGCGCTCGCTCATCTACGCGGGTACCGCAACGGTCGCGACCCTCGCCCTCGGCTTTCCGCTGGCCTGGTTCATCGCCCACCGGTCGGGTCGGTACAAGAACTTCCTCCTGGTGCTCGTGATCGCGCCGTTCTTCACCTCCTTCCTGATTCGCACGCTCGCCTGGCAGACCATCCTCGGCGACTCCGGCCTGCTCGCGCAGTTCACCGCGTTCACCCACACCGACTTCCTGCTCTCCGGCTTCAAGTCGGTGCTGCGCACCGTCGGGCTGATCTCCAACGACCAGCTGCTCTTCTCGCCCTTTGCCGTGATCTGCGGGCTGACCTACAACTTCTTGCCGTTCATGGTGTTGCCGCTCTACGCCAACCTCGAACGACTCGACCAGCGCCTCGTCGAGGCGGCCGGTGACCTGTATGCGTCTCCGGTGCAGGCCTTCTGGCGCGTGATCTGGCCGCTGTCGTTGCCGGGGGTCGTGGCGGGAACGCTGCTGACCTTCATCCCGGCCACGGGCGACTACATCAACTCGGTGCTGCTGGGCAGCACCCGGACCACCATGATCGGCCAGGTCATCGATGCCCAGTTCCTGCGTGTGCTCGACTACCCGACGGCGGCGGCCCTCAGCTTCATCCTGCTGCTGCTCATCGTGGCCTTCGTCGTGACGTACGTGCGTCGCGCCGGCACCGAGGAGCTGGTCTGAGATGGCCTGGCTCCGTCGTCACCTCGTCATCATCGTCGGGCTGCTCGTGATGCTCTACATCCTGGCGCCCAACTTCGTTGTGATCGCCTTCTCGTTCAACAACCCGGCCGGGCGCTTCAACTACCAGTGGAACCAGTTCTCGTTCGACGCGTGGACCAACGTGTGCGGGGTTCCGGGCATGTGCGACTCGCTCAGCCTGAGTCTGCAGATCGGTGTCATCGCCTCGCTCACGGCCGCGGTGCTCGGCACGATGGTGGCTTTCGCCCTGGGCCGCTACCGCTTCCGTGCCAGAGCGGGAACCAACCTGCTGATCTTCCTGCCGATGGCCACTCCCGAGGTCGTCATGGGCTCGAGCCTGCTGACGCTGTTCATCGCGATGGGCATCCCCACCGGCAAGACGACCATCCTGATCGCTCACATCATGTTCTGCCTGTCGTTCGTCATCGTGACGGTCAAGGCCCGGGTGGCCTCGCTCGACCCGCGGCTCGAACAGGC
>JBBSTU010000181.1:0-8495 GCA_038235595.1 Actinomycetales bacterium
CGCTACCGGGGCATGCTCGTCTCGAGCGCGTACGACGCTTGGAGCGAGCTCGGCCTGAAGCCCGGGTTCGGCAACGACCGGTTCCGCGTGCACGGCATCAAAGCGTGGTCAGACGGGTCGAACCAGGCCGGCACCGGCTACCAGCGCAAGCCCTACCTCGGTAGCGACTCCTGCGGGTCGCTGAACTACTCCGCCGACGAGCTGGCCGAGGTCGTGCTCCGCGCGCACCGCGACGGGTGGCAGATCGGCGTGCACGCCAATGGCGACGCCGCCATCGACGTCACGATCGACGCGTTCGAGCGCGCACTGGCCACGGCTCCTCGAGACGACCACCGGCACCGCATCGAGCACTGCAGCGTGCTGCACCCTGAGCAGATCGAGCGGATGGCATCCCTCGGGCTCTCCCCCTCGTTCCTCATCGGTCACCTCCGTTGGTGGGGCACCGCCTTCCGCGACCGGCTCCTCGGCGCGGAGCGGGCGGCGTTGTACGACCCGTGCGCCTCCGCCCTACGGGCCGGTCTTCGCATCTCGTTGCACAGCGACTGGAACGTCACCCCGTTGGAGCCGCTGCGCTACGTCGAGGATGCCGTCACCCGGACCATGGCCGAGAACGGGGAGGTGCTGAACGTCGACGAGTGCATCAACGTCGAGGCGGCCCTGCGAGCCGTCACGATCGACGCTGCGTGGCAGTGCCGAGCCGACGACGTGACCGGCTCGATCGAGGTGGGAAAGTACGCCGACCTCGTTCTGCTCGAAGACAACCCGGCTACGGTCGACCCGAGCACGATCTCGGGCATCGCCGTCTCCGAGACACGTCTGGCTGGTGCCGTTCGCTACTCGCGGTGAGACCGAGGTGTCGACGATGACCGCGACAATGGTTCCGGCCCACTTCGACACCCGGGGGGAACGCGGCCTCTTCGAGACCGTGACCCGGCTTGCCCACCTGTACTACCAACCGTAGTATGTGCCGATGCCGGACCACCTGCCCACACCGCAACACCAGCAGTCTGCTTCCGGTCGACGGGAGCACAAGGTCATGGAAGACGAGCGGTCGCCCGCCCTGCGGTCCGGCGTCGACTTCCGGGGCACCGAGAACGCCACCGTGCGCGTCACCGAGCACCTCAGGCCGGGCAAGAAGCGCGCCCCCCTGCTGCGGTACATCCGCATCAACCTTCCGCGCGCCACACGGTTGCTCATGCTGTTGGTCGTCGCCGCCATCGGCGCGGCGTCCGCCGCTGTCGCCCTCAACGACCGCGAACCCTTCGCCTTCGCCACCCCGATCCTGTGGGCCGTCTGCGGCGTGGCCGTCGTGTTCGTCGCTGTGGGCCTCGTGACGTCGGCCCGCATCTGGGCCTGGGGCGCCGGCATTGCCGCAGGCTCCCTGCTGGTCTACCTTGGCGGCCTCGCCGGTGACGCACCGTACGTCTGGAACGGCGCCAGCATCGTTCTCGCCGCGACCTGGAACGTGACGCTCTTGGCGTCCATCGGCTATCTCGTTCTGTACGGGGCCCTGCGGTACAAGATCATCGTGGCCGCTCCCGACGACCAGAACTTCATGGACTAGAAGGAGCCTCGTCATGGATCTCGGATTTCCCTGGTGGCTCCGCGTGGAGCACTTCCTCAACCTCGTCTTCATCTCGTTCCTGGTGCGCTCGGGTATCGAGATCCTGGGCACCTACCCCAAGCTGTACCGCTCGCAGCACACCGTGGCAGGCACGGCCTGGGCTCAGTTCACGATCCAGCGGGCTCCCAAGCACAAGTACTACACGGTGGGCGGTGAGTACGACGACTACTCCCCCCGCCTCTCCATGCCAGGACGCGGGCTGCTGGGCCTGGGCCGGTACTGGCACTTCATCACCGTCACGGGTTTCGTCACCTCGTGGGTGATCTACTTCGTGCTGCTGGTCTTCACCGGTCAGTGGCGCCGTTACGTCCCCACCTCCCTGGACACCTTCACCCAGGCCGGTCACGACATGCTCGCCTACCTGGCCTTCACGGTTCCCGAGGCGGTGGAGGGGATGCCGTTCAACGCGGTGCAGCAGCTGTCCTACGGTTTCGTCATCCTGGTTCTCACGCCGTTGGTGATCATCACGGGTGCCTTCCAGTCGCCGGCCGTCGCCAGCTACTTCTCCCGCATCACCCGCGCCGTCGGTGGCCGTCAGGTGATCCGCACCGTCCACTTCCTGTGCCTGCTCGGGTACGTCGCGTTCTTCGTCGTGCACGTGCTGATGGTGCTGATCCACGGCTACGCCCACGAGACGGCGAAGATGGTCTTCGGCAGCACCGACCTTCCGGTGGCGGGCGGGATCATCTTCACCGTCAGCCTTGTCCTCGTGGTGGCTCTGCACGTCGTGGCCACCCGATGGACATTGGCCGACGGGCGCGCTGTCGAGAGGCTGCACAACGTGGTCGTGCGGCCATGGTCGAACCTGCTCTACCGCCTGCCGGCCCGGATGCACTACAGCCGCTCGAACGTCTCCGGCGAGGACGTCGGACTGCAGAACGCCACCCACAACTTCCGGGGAAGCGGGCGCCCGCCGGAGGCCAAGGAGTACCTGGCCCTCATGGCCAACGGCTACGACGACGACTATGTGCTCGAGATCGGTGGTTACGTCGAGCGCCCGATGTCGCTGACCATCCGCGATCTGCGCGAGCTCGCCAACGGCCACTCTCAGACCACCCTCCACCACTGTGTGCAGGGCTTCTCCTCGATCGGGCGATGGCGCGGAATCACCGTTTCCGACCTGCTGGACCTTGCCGGGCCTCTGCCCGGCGCGACCGACGTCGTGTACACGAGCTTTCAGAACATGGGCCGCGACGACGCCCTGTACGAGGGTGGCACGTACTACGAGTCCAACCCGATGATCGAAGCGCGGATGCCGCAGACCCTCATCGCCTTCGAGCTCAACGACGAAGGCGCGATCCCGGCCAAGAACGGTGCCCCCGTGCGGTTGCGCGTGGAGACCTCGACCGGGTTCCGCAGTTTGAAGTGGCTGGAGCGGATCGAGGTGGTGAGCCGCTACGACATCATCGGACACGGTCGCGGCGGGTACTTCGAGGACGCCGACTTCTACGACCGCAACCAGCTGATCTGACCGGCCCACCAGGAAGGCGAGGCAGAGACCATGACGACCGACAGGATCCGCCCAGGCACCCCGGCTGGGGCCAAGGCTCGCGAAGCCCAACGCCCGCGCACCCAGTGGGAGCTCGACGACCTCGTCGCCGAGTGGCCACGACCCGTGCGCAACACCTACGACGGGATGTTCCCGCTGCACGAGGATCTCGAGCTGTCTGACGAGCAGGTCCAGATCGTGCTCGACTACCTCCGCGAGGTTGACTTCCACCTGCCCGGGGCGACCCCCGAGGAGTTCCTTGTGGTCCGGTGGGTCCGTTACACCGGCTTCCAGTTCGTGCAGGAACCCCTGGAGGCGTATGCCGTCGGGCTGCGTTGCACCCATCCCGGCCTGGAAGACCAGCACACCTTCATCCGCATGTCGTGGGGGCAGCTCATGGGTGACCCCCAGGCGCCTCGCCTTCCCGTCAACCAACCGGTGCTGGCGAGCGACATGATGACCCTGGCGCGTTACCGCGACACCCGCACGGGGCCGTCGCGCACCGGCGTCGACGCGTACGCCTCGGCGGGTGGCGGGGTGACGGGCGTCGACTTCGACCTGCGGCTGCTCAACGGCGCGCTCGACGACGTCCTCACGCATCAGGCCACGGGCCGGGGCCGCGAGATCAACTCGTGGTGGAACCCGGCCCTGAACTGGGGGGTCGCCCTCGCCGGGCGCTACCCGCGCCTGAAGTTCTTCGAGTCAAAGGGTCGCCTCGACGAGGCGACCGCGGCCGCCCTGCACTCGTTCGAGGAGCGGGCGGCCCAGGCCGAACCGGTGCTGCAGGAGCTCGGGCTCGCCTCTCCCGGGCCCGTGGCACACGCCACCCAAAAACAGGCCGAGCAGGCAGCGGCCGGCAAGCTCCGCCGCCGCCTCCGCATCCGCAACCCGCAGCCCCTCACCGAGTCGCGACCCGAGCACGACCCGGCATCCGAGCAGGCCCCCCGGCCGCTCACCGAACCACGGGACGGCTCCGTTACCCCGTCGCGGGACGGGCCCCGGCCGGGCCCGACCGAGGGTGCCGGCCGCGTCAGCGAAGCCGACGGGTGATGGTGTCGCTCCACCTCGGCAGGAGGCCCACGGCGCCCACGCCGAGAGCTCGGGGGCCCGACCCCCCTGCCCAGGTGACCCAACCCGGTCGGTGCCACCGCCGCACCGCCTGCCCCCACGAACACAGTTCTCTATCGGCGTAGAAGGAACGGCACCCATGTCAGCAATGGTGATCTTCGGGCTCATCGCCTCGGTCGCGCTTCTCGCGGCTTTCGCCCTGCTCAACCTCGGCAGGCTCACCCCTGACCATTACACCTACCAGCTCCTCAACTTCGTCGGGGCCGGCTTTCTCACGGCGTCCGCCGCCAACCCGTTCAACATCGGTGTCTTCTGGACCGAGCTGATCTGGTCGTTGCTGGGCCTCTACGGAACCATCAAGATCTGGTCGAGCCGGCGCAAGCGGGCGCCATCACGCTCGGCCGTACAGCCGGATCAACTCGCTCCACGGAACAAGGTGTGATGATGACGTTTTCATACGGGATCGGCATTGTCGCCGGCGTCTTCTTCGTCGTGGGCTACGGCCTGCTCAACTTCGGGGTCGTGAAAGCGGTCTCCCCGCTCTACCAGGGCCTGAACTTCCTGGGCGCCATCGGCTTCACCTACACCGCGATCTCGCCGTTCAACCCTGGACTGTTCATCACCGAGGTGATCTGGGCGGTCGTCGCCCTGTACGGGCTGTGGACGATCTGGAGCAGACGCCTGAACGCCCGCGTGGACTCCGCCGCCCCCCACGCCGACGCCTGACCGGACCGCTGCCGGCGGGCCGACCTTTCAGCCGGATGCCGGTTCGTCGAGAAAGGCGTGGGCCAGCGCGGCCAGCTCGCGGGCCGAGTCGGTGTTGAGCAGAGCCCCCGCCCCAGGGATGACCTCGACCCGTGAGTGGGGCAGCTCAGCGGCGAGCGCCTTGGCCGCCACGACGCCGGCCTTGTCCTTCGACCCGGCCACGACGAGGGCGGGAACGGACACCTGACGTAGCGACTCGCGTCCGTCGAAACCCTTGAGAGCCTCGAGCACGGCCAGCATCCGAGGGCGGGACACGCCGGCATCCACGAGCTTGCTCTCAGGCACCACCCGCATGGCCAGCTTCTGGAGCCGGATGGCCCCGTTCGTGGGCCGCACCAGCGCCCCGCCCACCACGATGCGCCCGACGAGCTCGGGGCGTTCCACCGCCAGGCGGAGCGCGACGCTTGCCCCGATCGAGACACCGAGGAAGTCGGCCTGACGGATGCCCTGCAGCTCGAGGTCGTTCGCGACCCCGTGCGCGGCGGCGGCGAGGTCGAAGCCGACGGGGTCACCGGGCTTGAGGCCCCGCATCCAGGGCGCGTTCATCGAGCGTCCGGGGCCGAAGGCGGTGACGAAGTCCTGCCAGGCGATGGGTGACTGGCCCAGGCCGTGCAGCAGCACCAGCGGTCGAGTCGGCATCCGTGCTCCTTTCAGCTCCAGTCGAGGATGACCTTGCCGCACTGTCCCGACCGGGCGGTGGCGAAGGCCTCCTCCCACTGCTCGGCCGGGAACCGGTGCGTGATGACCTGGGTCACCGCGTCGCGCAGCGGCGCCGAGGTGGCGATCATCTGCGACATGGCGTACCAGGTGTCGTACATCTCGCGACCGTAGATGCCCTTGAGCGTGAGCATGTGGGTGATCACCTTGCCCCAGTCGAGCTGGTAGCCCTGGTGCGGCAGGCCGAGCAGGGCGATCCGCCCGCCGTGGTTCATGTTGTCGATGAGGTCGGTCACGGCCGGTGCGGCTCCCGACATCTCGAGGGCGATGTCGAAGCCCTCCTTCATCCCGAGATGCCGTTGGGCATCGGCCAGCGACTCCTTCGTCACGTTGACCGTGAGGTCGGCGCCGGCCCGCTCGGCGAGAGCGAGCCGGTAGTCACTGGCGTCGGACACGACGACGTAGCGCGCGCCGGCGTGCCGGGCGATGGCCGCGGCCATGACCCCGATGGGCCCGGCGCCGGTGATCACGACGTCCTCGCCGACCATCGGCCACTGCAGGGCGGTGTGCGTGGCGTTGCCGAGCGGGTCGAAGACAGCGCCCAGGTCGGGGTCGAGGTCGCGCGGCTGCACCCAGACGTTGGAGGCCGGGAGCGCCACGTAGTCGGCGAAGGCACCGTCACGGTTGACGCCGATGCCACGGGTGCGGATGCAGAGGTGACGTCGGCCCGCCCTGCAGTTGCGGCAGCGCCCGCACACGATGTGGCCCTCCCCCGACGCGCGGTCACCGATGTCGATGCCGGTGACGTCGGCCCCCAGCTCGACCACCTCGCCGTAGAACTCGTGACCGATCACCATCGGCGGCGAGACAGTAGCGGCGGCCCAGTCGTCCCACTCCTGCAGGTGCAGGTCGGTGCCGCACAGGCCGGCACGCAGCACGCGCAGCACCACGTCGTCCGGCCCGCATCGAGGTCTCGGTCGGTCGACGAGCTCGAGTCCGGGGCCCGCAGTCAGCTTGGTGAGGGCACGCACGAGAGTCCTTCCGCAAGACACGACGGACGTTCCGTCGCCTGAGAGTCTGCCACTCCGGCCGGGCCGGTCGGTGGGGGCACAATGGCGTGGTGAAGGCGAGCGTGGTCGACAGCCCCCGGGTGGCCAGCGCTCTGGCCCGGATGCGGGCGTGCGGTGAGCGGGTCACGCCGGCGCGACGCGCGGTGCTGCGGGTGGTCGACCTCGCCGATCGTGCCGACGAGCACCTCACGGCCGAGGTCATCGGGGCCCGGGTCACCGAGCTGGCGCCCCGTGTTCACCGGGCCACCGTCTACCGCACCCTGACCTCGCTGACCGAGGCCGGCTTCCTCTCACAGGTGCACCTCGGTGGTGCATCGACGATCTACCACCTGGACGCACCCAGGGCGACCGCCGAGACCGACCCCGCCGCTGCCGCCTCCGGCCCCCACCCGGAGGGGTGGTCCGGCACGGGCCACGCGCACGTGCGATGCGTCTCGTGCGGCCGGGTTCTCGATGTTCCTCCGAACGCCTTCGACTCCCTGACCGCCCGGCTCGCCGACGGCATCGGCTTCGCTCTGGACCCCAGCCGCACCGCACTGCTCGGCACCTGTCGCGACTGTCGGGCCGACTCCGGCTGAACCCGGCCCGACGCGGCCGGAGGTCAGCCGGCCGGGTTCAGGGCGCGCAGGGTGTCGCGGATGTCGATCCAACCGACCGGCTGGTCACCCTGGGCGGCGAGCACCGGGATCGCGCTGATCCCGCTACCGTCGAGCGCCTCGATGGCTTGGTCGAGCTGGTCGTCCTCGCGCAGGGTGACGGGCAGCTCGACCAGCAGCGCAGCCGGGTCGATGTCGTGCTGACCGTCGGCCAGGGCCTCCGCCACGGCCCGGGCCGTCACCACCCCGATGTACCGCCCCTGCGCGTTGGCCAGCGGCAGCACGCCGTAGCGCGCCCCGCCGAGCAGGTTCGCCGTCTCGCGCAGGGTCGTGTCAGAGCTGATCACGGTCGGCACCGGCCGCATCACCTCGCGCACCGCGATGAGGCTTGCGGCTGCGCTGCTGGCCGGCTCGGACAGGTCGATGCCACGTCGGCTCAGCTTGAGGGTGTAGATCGAGTCGGGCGTCAGGCGGTGGCTGAGCAGGGTGGCCAGCACGACCGCGATCATGATCGGCAGGATGATCGAGTACTCCCCCGTCAGCTCGAACATGATGATGACCCCGGTGATGGGAGCCCGGGCCGCGCCGCCGAACACCGCCCCCATCCCGATCAGGCCGTAGGCCCCGATCGGGCCGGCGATGCCGGGCACCACCGACTGCGCGACGAGGCCGAAGGCGGCCCCGAGCATGGCGCCGATGAACAGGCTGGGGGCGAAGACGCCCCCGGAGCCGCCGATGCCGATCGTGAGAGAGGTCGCGAGTGTCTTGCCGATGAGCAGCACGATGAGGAAGCCGATGGCGTAGGTGCCGTCGATGGCGTGGCCGAGCACGGGGTAGCCGACCCCGTACATCTCCGGGAGCACCAGCAGCAGCACCCCGAGCAGGATGCCGCCGACGGCCGGCCGCAGCCATTCCGGGCCCCGCCAGACGGCGTCGCAGACGTCTTCGATGAAGTAGAGCACCTTGGTGAAGCCGACGCCCACGGCCCCGGCGATCAGGCCGAGCAGGGCGAAGAGCAGGTACTCCGACGGGTGCTCGACGGTGAAGGCCGGCAGCTGGAGAAACGGCGTGTCACCGAGGATCGCCCGGCCGATGACCGAGGCCGTCACCGAGGAGAGCACGACCATGCCGAACGACTGCGTCGTGAAGTCGGCAAGGATCAGCTCCATCGCGAAGAAGACCCCGGCGAGCGGGGCGTTGAACGTCGCCGCGATGCCGCCGGCCGC
>JBBSTU010000182.1:0-8462 GCA_038235595.1 Actinomycetales bacterium
ACTGCGGTGATATCGAGGGGGGGTCGCGCCACACTCAGGAACTTCGAGGTCGTGGGGTACGAGAGCGCGTCCTGTCGCGAGGTAAGTACCCACATCGCGAGAGGCGGCGGCGAGTAGCGTGCGATGTGCACGAGGTCGTAGCTGCTCAGACGGCTGCTCGACAGGGGGTCGTAGGTCGGGGTGAAGTCGGGGCGGAAGTAGCCCTGCAGCACGATGGACGCGCCGAACACGTCGGGGTGGCGCATTGACACCGACGCCGCGCACCAGGCGCCGTAGGAGTAGCCGACCATGGCCCAGCTCGTGCGCTTGTGTTGCACCCGGAAGTGCTGGGAGGTCCACAGGGGGAGGTCTCGGGAGAGCCAGGAGTCGGTCTGGGGCTCCCCGGCCGAGCCGTTGACGCACTCGGTGTCGAGGCTCGAGGGCGTGTCGATGCGGGGAACCACCACGATGGTCGGCGCGATCTTGTGCTCGGCGGTCAGCTTGTCGATGTTCGAGATGAAGGGCAGGTTCACGAAGCGTTGCGGCGAGCTGGGGAAGCCGTGCAGCCCGATGATCACGGGGTACTCGTGCCCCGAATGCGGGTCGTACCCGACCGGTAGCTTCACCAGCACCTGCGCGTCGACCCCCAGCGCGCGGTCGATTGCGGTGTAGGTCTGGAGGCGGGACCCGGGTTGGGGCAGGTTGGGCAGCGACGACGGGGCGGCGAAGCCGGCGAACCCGGGACCGTGAACCTTGCCCCTCACGACGTCATTGCTCGTCCCACCGTGGTGGAGGCTGACCGAGTCCGAGCTCGAGCCGAAGAGGTCGCCCCAGCTGGAGTAGAAGAGGTACTGGTTGTTGAGGGCGGCACCGCACAGGGCGACCACGAGCAGGTTCAGCATGACGACCTGGGCGCCCCGGGTCGCCCCTCGGGCGACGCCACCTCCCCAGCGGGGCCAGCCGATCACCACGAGCGTGAAAAAAGCGAGGGCCAGCAGCGCCAGCAGCACCATCAGCGAGGTGTCGGTCAGTTCCATGGGGCGCCCTTTGGAAGGTCGCGGTCGGTGCTCTCCGGGCGGACGAACGGAAAGGTGAGAACCGAGCGGATCGAGGTGCCGGTGAGCAGCATCACGAGGCGGTCGACCCCGATACCGAGGCCACCACTGGGCGGCATCCCCAGCTCGAGCGCCAGCAGGAAGTCCTCGTCGAGCTCCATGGCCTCACTGTCGCCGGCCGCTGCCCTGAGCGACTGCTCGGTGAGCCGTCGTCGCTGCAGGACAGGGTCGGTCAGCTCGCTGTAGGCCGTACCGACCTCCATCCCGGCGATCACGAGGTCCCAGCGTTCGGCGAGTCCGGGTTTGCACCGGTGCGGGTGGGTCAGGGGGGAGGTCTCGGCCGGGAAGTCGATGTAGAAGGTCGGGTAGAGCGTGGTCGGCTCGACGAGAGCGGCGTAGAGGGCCTCGATGACGCCCCCGGCTCCCATGTCGGGGAGCACGGTCACGTGGTGCAGGCCGGCCAGCCCGACCAGCTCGTCCATGTCGGTGTCGATCGTGACGGTGCGCCCGAGAGCCCCCGACACCGCGGTGAGCACCTTGACCACCGGCCACTCACCGCTGATGTCGACCAGCTCGGGGGCGGCTGGTTCGCTGCCGGTCGAGCCGGTCGAGCCGGTCGGAAGGGGAATCACTGCGGACCCGTGGATGCTGCGGGACACTTCTTTGACGAGACGCTCGGTGAGCCGGCGCATCGTGGTGTAGTCGCCGTGGGGCTGGTAGACCTCGAGCGAGGTGAACTCGGGGTTGTGCGTGGCGTCGGCGCCCTCGTTGCGAAAGCTGCGGCCCAGCTCGAAGATCGGGCCCATGCCGGCGACGAGCAGCCGCTTGAGGTAGAGCTCCGGCGCGATCCGCAGCGACAGGTCTACACCGTAGGCGTTGATGTAGGTGCGGAAGGGGCGGGCGGTGGCGCCGCCGTGAACGCTCTGGAGTATTGGAGTCTCGACCTCCAGGTAGCCCTCGTCGCGCAGAAGGCGGCGCAGGTCGGCGACGACCCGCGAACGAGTGCGGAGCAGCGCGAGCTCGCCCGGGTGCACGAGCAGATCTGTCGACCGCTGACGCGCTCGAGCCTTCGGGTCGCTGAAGGTGCCGAAGGGGATGGGATGGAGTGACTTCGCCTCCATGCGCCAGGTGCGCAGCAGCAGGCTCGGCGTGCCACGACGTGACGTGCCGGTGACGGCTTCGATGCGGATCAGGTCGCCGGAGTCGACGGTGGTGGTGAACTCATCGACCTGGCAGCGGGTCAGCGTGGTGGCGTCGAGCACCACCTGCACGCTGTCGGCACCGTCGACAAGCGTCGCGAAGACCACGCCTCCGTGGTCGCGCACGGTGCGGACACGGCCGACGACGTCGAGCGCGGTCGGTGTGCTCCAGGCCTGCGCCGAGATCGACCCGATGTGCGCCGAGGGTGGCCCGGCCCCGGGTGGATAGGCCTCCCGTCCCGAGCGACGTAACCGCTCCAGGGCCTCGAGGCGGTGCCGGAACCGCTCCGAGCGCTGCGGGCCGGTGTGCAGAGGGTCGCCCGTCGGCGCGTCGATCGTTCGCAGCTCCTGTAGGTGCCTGGCATCGAGAGCTGCGCCGGTCGAGCGACGGTAGGGCCACGGCAGAAACCCTTCTGCGGCACCGGCCGCCAGCAGCACCTGCGGCAGCGCCACGGCGTCGTCGTGGCAGAGGAACCGGGGAGACCAGGTCGGTTCGTACTTCTGCGTGGCACGGTAGAGCCGCTCGATCTGCCAGAAGCGGTCGAAGAGGCCCAGCACGGAGGCGTTGAGCCGCGTGAGGGGCCGGGCCCCGAGACGGCTTGCATCGTCGAACACCCCACGGAACAGGCAGAAGTTGAGCGAGACCCGACGTACTCCGACCGAGGCCGCCTCAGTGAGAAGCCCGCTCACCATGAGCTCGGTGGTACCGCTCGGGGCGTCGGGCGACCGGCGCATGAGGTCGAGGGAGAGTCCGTGCCGGCCCCAGGGTGCAAAGGTGAGCAGCCCGACGAGCTCTTCGGCAGCGTTGCGGGCGGTGACGTGCACGACGCGGCTGTCGGCCGGATCGGCGGTTCGCCCGAGCGCCATCGAGAACCCACGCTCGGTGTCGCCGGTGCGCCAGTCGTCGGCGTCACGGCTGAGCTCGGCCAGCTCAGCGACGCCGATGTCCTCCTGACGCCGAATCTGCACGACGACGCCCGCCCGAACCGCTCGTTTGACCGCGTGGCGTACGGGAGACATCGACGCCCGACGAAGGTCGTGGCGTTCCGGGTCGAGGATGGCCTCGTCGCCCATCAGGAACAGCTGCATGCCGGATGCGGCATACGCCCGCGCCCCGCTCTCGCTCGCGCCGAGCACGGCGGGCACCCATCCGAGCTGCCGGGACTCGGCTCGCCAGGCGGCGATCGCCGAAACCCACGCGTCAGGGTGTCCGATCGGGTCACCGGAGGCGAGTGACACCCCCCCGATGACGCGGTAGGCGACCACGGCGCGGCCGTCGCCCGAGAAGGTCGTCGACTTGTCTCGACGGGTCGCGAAGTAGCCGAGGGAGTCGGCGCCACCGTGTGCGGCCAGCAGGCGTCGAAGCGCCAGCTCACGGTCGGGTGACCACCGGCTGCGGGGTCTGGCGGAGGCCACGAAGAGCAGCAGGGCACCGAGGATCGTGATGGTGGCGAGTACCGCGACGAGGTCGATCACCCACGGAGGGATGGCGGGCAGGGCGTGGCGGCTGAGGCCACCCAGCGCAGCGAGCACCGTGGCGACGACGGTGCGCACCTGCGACCGGGGCGCTCCGACGGCACCGATGAGCAGCCAGGCGACACCGACCGTGAACAGGCTTCCCGTGACGAGCGCCGCGACGGCCAGCCACCACGATCCTGGCTGCAACCGTCCGGTGAACTGGGCACGGGTGCGCCACAGCCACCAGAGCACGACGAGGGCCACGCCCATCGCGGCGATGTCGAGACCGCGGCCGAGCGAGCCCCGGCTCTCCCACAGCTCATCGAGCGGCAGCTGGGCCTTCAGCAGCTCGATGGCGCCGAGCGCCAGGCCCATCAGCTGGAAGGCTGCAACGAGCCAGAGCCCGATGCGTTTGCGTCCCAGCAGGGCCCGGGTGGTCAGGCCCAGCATGGCGACCGAGAAGACGGTGGGGGCCACCGGCACGTTGAGCAGTCCGAAGAAGGCCTCCGCACCGCTGGGTCGGGAGCTGCGGCGCGCGCCGAGCGTCAGTACGACGGCAACGAGGGTGGCCGCAGCGTACGTTGCGGTGAGAAGCCGGGTGGAGCGGTGAGTCGCAGGTTCGGCTCGGCGAAGACGGCCCATGGTCACGACGATGGACCCGTTGTCTGGGAGGCGGCTGCACGCCGGCTCCGAGCCGACTGCTTCCGTTCAGGCGCGCCGGCTTGTCGTGCGACGTCGGCCGACCCGCCGTGAGCCTCAGAAGTCGCCGGCCGTGCTTCGCAGCCGCGAGAGCACGTCGAACAGATCCCGCAGGTCTTCATCGGTGAGGTCGGGACGTTCGAAGACCTCGGCGTTGAGCGCCGCGGTGGCTCGCTCGGCCAGCTCGCGACCGCTGCGGGTCAGGGCCACGATGACTGCCCTGCGGTCGTCGGGATGTGCCGACCTCGTCACGAGACCGGCATCCTCCAGTCGGTCGACGGCGTTGGTCACGCTCGTCGGGTGCACCTGAAGGCGGGAAGCGATCACCTTCATCGGCAACGTGCCCCGGCTGCTGAACCAGAGGAGCATCAGCACCTCGTAGCGCGCGAACGTCACCCCGAGCGGCCGCAGGGTCGACTCGACACGGGCCAGCACGATCTGATGGGCGCGCATGAGCGAGGTGATCACGGCCATCCCGTCGGCGGCCCCGGCCCAGCCGTTGAGGGCCCACTGCGCTCGGGCTGCCTCGATGGGGTCGAAGGCGAGCCGCGTGGCGCCCTCTCGTGGCTCAGCCGTCATGAGGACAGAGTAGAGGAGCGTCACGTTGACGTCCATTAATAGGAAGTCCTACTATTTTGGGGTCGACATCAACCTCGGAGGCCTTGCGTGAGCCCACAGCCGTCAGCACCCCACCGCCCGCAGCAACCGCACGAGCCGAAGCACCACGTGCGACTGGTGACCGCGTCTGCCCTCTTCGACGGGCACGACGCCTCGATCAACATCATGCGGCGCATCATGCAGAGCCAGGGGGCCGAGGTGGTGCACCTCGGCCACAACCGTTCGGTGCAGGAGGTCGTCGACGCGGCCATCGAGGAAGACGTGCAGGGGGTGGCCGTCAGCTCCTACCAGGGCGGTCACGTCGAGTACTTCGAGTACCTGACCACCCTGCTGCGTGAGAACGGGGCCGGTCACATCAAGGTGGTCGGCGGCGGCGGCGGCGTCATCGTGCCCGACGAGATCGCGCGCCTGCGCGAGTCGGGTGTCACGATCTTCAGCCCCGAGGACGGCCAGCGTCTGGGCCTGGCGGGCATGATCAACGCGATCATCGCCGACTGCGACTTCGACCCCTGGGACATCAGCGCCCCGACGATCGAGTCCATCCTGGCCGGCGAGCGAGCCGCCCTCGCGCGCGCCATCACCGGCGCCCAGGAGGGTGACATCGACGATGCCACCCTCAGCGGCATCCGCGAGGCCGCCGCCCGGCGCCGGGTGCCGGTGCTCGGCATCACCGGCACGGGTGGCTCGGGCAAGAGCTCGCTCACCGATGAGCTGGTGCGGCGGATGCGCCTCGACCAGCAGGACAAGCTGCGCATCGCGGTGCTGGCCGTCGACCCGACGCGCAGCCGCGGCGGCGGCGCGTTGCTCGGCGACCGCATCCGCATGAGCTCGCTCGACGGCGACCGGGTGTTCTTCCGCAGCCTGGCGACGCGCGGAGGCAACCAGGTGCCGACGAACCTGCCCGACGTGATCGACAGCGTCAAGGCGGCCGGCTATGACCTCATCGTGCTCGAGACGCCGGGAATCGGGCAGGGCGACGCCGCGATCGTCGACTTCGCCGACATCTCGCTCTACGTCATGACCCCCGAGTTCGGGGCCAGCAGCCAGCTGGAGAAGATCGACATGCTCGACCTGGCCGACGTCGTGGCCATCAACAAGTTCGAGCGCCGCGGCGCCGAGGATGCGCTGCGCGATGTCGGTCGCCAGATGGTGCGCAACCGCGAGGCCTTCGGACAGGGCCCCGCCGACATGCCCGTCTACGGCACCTCAGCGGCGACCTTCAACGACGACGGGGTGACCGCGCTCTACCAAGAGCTGCGGAAACTGTTGGCCGACAAGGGGATGCCGGTCGACGAGGGCGCCTTGCCGGTGGTCACCACGAAACAGTCGACCCGCTTCGCCACCGTCGTGCCGGGGTCTCGGGTTCGCTACCTGGCCGAGATCAGCGACACCGTGCGCGACTACCACGTGAAGACCGGCCAGTACGCTGCCGCGGCCACCCGGGTGCAGCGCCTCGAGGCGGTGCGGATGGAGCTCGACGACGTGGGTTCTGAGACCGCGGGGGTCGAGGGCCTGCTGGAAGCGGCGCAGGCCGCGTTGCCGACCGAGGTCTCCGAGGCGGTCGCCGGGTGGCCCGCGGTCGTGGCGTCGTACTCCGGCGACGAACACGTCACGCATGTTCGCGGCAAGGAGCTGCGCACCAAGCTGACCCGGATGTCGCTGTCGGGCAACCCGATTCCTCGTGTCGTGCTCCCGCACTACTCCGACCACGGTGAGCTGGTGAAGTTCTGGCGCCGTGAGAACCTGCCCGGCGTCTTCCCGTTCACGGCCGGTGTCTTCCCGTTCAAGCGCGAGGGTGAGGACCCCGCCAGGATGTTCGCGGGCGAAGGCGACCCGTTCCGCACCAACCGCCGGTTCAAGCTGCTCTCCGAGGGTCAGCCGGCCACTCGGCTCTCCACCGCCTTCGACTCCGTGACTCTCTACGGGCGCGACCCCGACCCGCGACCCGACGTCTACGGCAAGGTCGGCACCTCGGGAGTCTCGATCGCGACCCTCGACGACATGAAGGCGCTCTACGCCGGGTTCGACCTCGTCAGCCCCACCACGTCGGTGTCGATGACGATCAACGGGCCGGCCCCGACCATTCTGGCCTTCTTCCTCAACACCGCCATCGACCAGCAGCTGGAGCGCTTCCACGAGAAGGAGGGGCGCGAGCCGACCGCGCAGGAGGCGGCCGGCATCCGGGCGACGACCCTGGCGAACGTGCGGGGCACGGTGCAGGCCGACATCCTCAAGGAGGACCAGGGCCAGAACACCTGCATCTTCAGCACCGAGTTCTCGCTGCGGATGATGGCCGACGTGCAGGAGTGGTTCATCTCCCACCAGGTGCGCAACTTCTACTCCGTCTCGATCTCGGGCTACCACATCGCCGAGGCCGGGGCCAACCCCATCAGCCAGCTCGCGTTCACCCTCTCCAACGGGTTCACCTACGTCGAGAGCTACCTCGCTCGAGGCATGGCCATCGACGACTTCGCCCCCAACCTCAGCTTCTTCTTCAGCAACGGGATGGACCCCGAGTACTCCGTGCTCGGCCGGGTCGCACGACGCATCTGGGCGGTGGCGATGCGAGACAAGTACGGCGCCAACGAGCGGTCGCAGAAGCTGAAGTACCACGTGCAGACCTCGGGCCGCAGCCTGCACGCGCAGGAGATGGACTTCAACGACATCCGCACCACGTTGCAGGCCCTCATCGCGATCTACGACAACGCGAACTCCTTGCACACCAACGCTTTCGACGAGGCCGTGACCACCCCGTCGGAGGAGTCGGTGCGCCGTGCGCTCGCGATCCAGCTCATCATCAACCGGGAGTGGGGCCTGGCGATGAACGAGAACCCCCTGCAGGGCTCGTACGTCATCGACGAGCTCACCGACCTCGTCGAGGCAGCCGTGCTCAAGGAGTTCGACCGCATCACCGACCGCGGCGGCGTGCTCGGGGCCATGGAGACCGACTACCAGCGTGGCCGCATCCAGGACGAGTCGATGCTCTACGAGCACCGCAAGCACGACGGCAGCCTGCCGATCGTGGGGGTCAACACCTTCCGCAACCCGCACGAGGGCGAGACGCCCCGCAAGGTCGTGCTGGCGCGCGGCACCGAGGAGGAGAAGCAGGGGCAGCTGAGCCGGGTGCGCGCCTTCCGGGCCGGCCACAAGACCGAGGCAGAGGCGGCCCTCGTCGAGCTGAAGGCGGCAGCGGTCGGTGACGACAACGTGTTCGAGGTGCTCATGCATGCAGCCCGGGTGTGCTCTCTGCAGCAGGTGACCGAGGCGTTCTTCGAGGTCGGCGGCCAGTACCGCCGCAACGTCTGAGGTGCCCACCCCAACGCGTACCCCCCCCCCACCCCCCAAACACAACGTAGAGGGCGAAACACCGGGTGAAACCCTTCGGTAGCCCCCCAACCCCGCGGTAGCGCCCCCCCCGACAACCCCGGGGCTGCCCTGCCCCGCGCTCCCCCCG
>JBBSTU010000183.1:0-8284 GCA_038235595.1 Actinomycetales bacterium
AGCAGCGCTTTCGTGAGGTTCTCGGGCAGGTGCAGGCTGACCGCGGGGTGCCCTGGCTCGAGGTGCGGGGCACACCCGGCGACCGGCTGGCGGCCGCAGTCGCCGCCGTCGATGCCGTCGTTGCGGTCGGCTGGGACCTCGCGGCCCCCCTCGGCTGAAACCGTCCGCTCGAGGTCTCAGGCCCTTCGGGTGGACAGTTGGCATCGCCGCCACGGCCGGCGGTGATCAAGTGGCGGGTCAGTCTGCAGATGCTGTCGTCAGGGCAGCACCGAACGCAGACTGATCCGCCGCTTGACCGCTGGGAACGGGCATCCGGCACCGTGTTTGACACAATCGCCGGCGTGACCACCTCAGGGGAGCAGAGCAGCCCGGGCGCACTCGGGCACGTGTCGAACGCGCCGACCCGCCCAACACCCGCGAGCGAGCATCCCGACGAGCTCGACCTGAGCGACCTCTACGGCTCCGCCGCGACGACGTCGGATGCCGCCGGGCCGGCCCTCGACGAGAAGCTGCGCCAGGCGTACTTCTGGGTCACCAACCACGCCATCATCAGCCCGCACTACGACGTCGAGTTCGACGACGGTCCCAGCCAGCGAGTTCGGCTGGGCGACAGCGGCGGTGAGCTCGTGCTGCCGAGCGGGCAGTCGTACTCCAGCTTCGTGCTGATGCCGCTGCTGACCTTCATGGTGCGTGGCCGCTGCCTGCTCGTCGGCGGGCCGGGACGCGGCAAGACGGCGAGCTCGCTGCTGATGGGGGTGCTCGCGGGCTACTCCCCGCACGAGATGCGACGAGCCATGCAGCACGGGCATCCCCAGCTGACCGTGTCTGACCTGTTCGGCACCCCGTTGCCCCGAGATCTGGTCGAGGCCGAGAAGCTGTCAGACGTCGACGTCGCCTGGCGTTCGTGGCTGGGCATGCGGGTCAAGATCATCGACGAGTACAACCGCATCCCGACCCGAACGCAGTCGACGCTGCTCACCGTGCTGGCCGACGGCTACGTCGAGAGCTTCGACCAGGTCTACGAGACCGGCCGGAGCGCCTGGTACCTCACGGCCAACGACGACGCGGGGGGCGGCACCTACCAGGTCATCGACGCGCTGCGCGACCGCATCGACGTGGTGGTCGCGGCCCTGCCGTTCAACCACCGCTTCCTCTCGGCGCTCGTCGCCCGGGCCGAACGCCGGGTGCGGCCCGAGGAGGTCGTGCCCGACAGCATCGTGTTCACCGAGGCCGAGCACGACCGGTTGCACCGCGAGGTGCTCGCCGTGCCGATCCCACGGCCGGTGCTGCGCCGACTGGAGCACTTCGCCGGGCAGTTCGAGTACCTCGAGCGGGCCGGGCGGCAGTTCGAGTACCGCACGAAAGACACCGCTCGCCTCGCCGGCGTCGACCCGCACCTCGTGCAGCAGGACGACACCGGTCGAGACGCGCGCAGTGACGTCGGCACCCAGACCACGGCCGGCCTGTCGGTGCGTTCGCTGCAGTCGCTCGTGCTCTACAGCAAGGCGATGGCTCACTTCCGCGGCGAGCCGCAGGTGCGCGTCGACCACGTTCGGGCGGTGCTGCCGTTCGTGCTCTTCCAGAAGCTGCCGATGGACACCGAGGCCCGCGTCTTCGACCTGGAGGAGTCAGCCGAGCTGCGCACCGACCGCGTGTCGTGGTTGCGCTCGATGTTCGACACGACGTGCCGACAGTTCGACGCCGACGGGCTCGACGTCGACGACCCGGTGGGCGCCGCCCTCGACCTGTTCGACCGTGGCCTCGACGGCCTGGGAGAGAGTCAGGTGCGCGAACGACTGTCTGGTCTCGAACGGCTGCTCGCCTCGATCGCGGGGCAGCGAAAGCTCTACGGCCACCTCTACGACGACGTGCTGGCGGTGAAGTACCTCCACCAGCGCTACACGAACTACCTGGCCTGGCTGCGGTGGTCGCGATGACCGAGCAGCCGTCGGATGCCGTTGAGCCCGTGACCGGCTCGGCAACCGTGCCGCCGTCAGGGCCGCCGTCAGGGCCGCCGTCAACCCCCGACGGGAGCCCAGCGCCGCGTTGGGCCGGCGCGGTGGCCCGGAACGCGCGGGCCCTCGCTCGGCCCCTCGAGATCGCTCGGGCCGGTGGTATCGATGACGGCGACCTGGCCGTCGCCCTGCGCTTCGCCGGTGCCGGCTTCGAACGTTTTCTCGACCGGCAACGTACGGTGGCCGACTCGGCTGCGCTCACTGACGAGTGGGCACGGGGGTGGGCCGACACCGTCATCCGGCTCGTCACCGCCCGCCGCTTCGCCGAGGGCTCGCTCGCGCAGTGGGTCGTGCGGTGGGTCGCTCCCCTCGTGCCCGCCGATCGTGGGTGCACGCCCGCCGCCATCGGCGACCTCGTCGAGGCCGCCGCGCGCCTCGATGGCCAGGTGGACGTCACCGGGTGGGCCCGCGGCGTCGAGAGCGCCGTGGGGGTCTGGTCGGCCGAGGAGCCCTTGAGCGACACCCGGTTGCGAGAGGTCGGGGCTGTCGCGGCGTGGCGAGCCGGGTTCGTGCGGCTGCGCGGGGCGGCACGGGCGGCCGCGCTCACCCTGCCGCCAGAGGTTGCTGCGGCCGTGCTCGGCACGCCAGGGGGACCGTCCGCGGTGCGCACGGCACTCGCAGCGAACGCGAGCCGCCCCGGCGAGTGGCCGGGCATCGCCGGCTCACGCCGCTCGATCGGGGCGTTTCGCGGCTTCGGGGGGCCGTGGCGTCTGCCCCCGGTCGTTCTCGGGGGTGACGGGCACCGGTGGTCGGTGCGTTCGGGGAGCGAACGGTTCACGGTGCTGACCGATGCCTTCGGCACCGCGGTGCTGGCCGCCCCGGAGAGCTCCGCGATGCTGGCCGCCTCGGAGGGCTCCGGCGCGCTCGGCCGCGACGGCATCCAGCCGGCCGAGCCCTCCCGGCCGGCCCTGCCACCCTGGCCCATCGAGCTACCGTCGGGGTGGGCCGGGCACGGCGGCGATGTGACGGGTGCGGCGCGCGCCGCAGGGCTGGTGCTGGTCAGCCACGCCTACAGCCACCGACTCACCCTGGTGCCCGACGACGTTGCTGACCCAGTGCTCCCGCAGCAGGAACCGTGACCGACTACCCCGCGCTGGTCGCACAGTGGTCGCAGGCCTGGCCGGCCGCCCTTGCCTGCTGGGGCCCGTCGTTGCGGCTGGCCCCACCGGTGTTCCTGACCGACACCTCGCCGCCCGGTTCACCCGAGTCACGTTCGAGCTTCGCCTGGTTCGACCTGAGCCAGGTGCGCGCCACCATCGACCTGCGCGTGGTCGTCTCGCTCGGTATCGCCGACATCCCCCTCCCGGTGCTCGCCCACGAGATCGGCCACCATGTGCTCGCCCCCGCCGACGCGACCGGACAGGCCCGTATCGTCGAACGTTGTCGCCGCGGCCTGGTCGACCGTCCCGAGCACGCCAACGTGGTGTCGAACCTGTGGACCGACCTGCTCATCAACGACCGGCTACACCGGCGACACGGGCTCGACCTCACCGCCCCCTACGTGGCCAGTCGCCGACACTCCGAAGAAGCCGCTGCCCCAGCCGAGCAGACAAGGCAGTCCGCGCCGGTGGGAGCGGCTGCGCACGAGCCGGCATCCTTCTTCGACCTCTACCTGCGCGCCTACGAGCTGCTGTGGTCACTGGCCCGCGGCGCCCTGGTCACGAAGCCACCACACGAGCAGCTCGAGCTCGACGCCCGCCTTCTCGCCCGGCACGCGCGGGTCTTCGCCCGCGACCCCGTCGGCGGCGCAGCCGGGTTCGCCGCCCTGATGCGGCGGTGGCTGCCCGAGAGCGACACCGCCGCTCCCGGGCCGCTTGTCGCGCCGTGCCACGTCACCGACGACGGGCGGGCCGCTCCCGACGTCGCCGAAGACGACTCGCTCGCTGACCCAGTCGTGCATCCTGCGCTCGACCCCCGCGTCAACCCGCAGGCCCCGACGATCGTCGACGACGAGCCCCCCGCACGGCATCCGACGGGCTCGCCCCAAGGCACCGGCAAGGGCTCAGGGCAGGGCTTCGGCCCGGCTGACCTGGCTGCGCTCTACGGGGCGCTGCGCCTGGGCCGCGACGCCGCTGTCGACTGGTACGCCGCGCGCGCCCGACGTCACCTCGTGCCCTTCCCCACGGAGGTCGACCCCCCGACGAGCGAACCCGAGCTGCAGGGTCTCGAGACGTGGCAGCTCGGCGACGACATCTCTGACATCGACTGGCTCGGAACGGCGACCCGGTCGGCAACCGTGCTGCCCGGTCTGACCACCCAGCGCCGGGTGGTCGAACGGAGCGAGGGCGACGACCCGGACGAGCGGCCCGTCGATCTCGACCTCTACGTCGACTCGTCGGGCTCCATGCCCAACCCCCGCGGTGTCGTCTCCCCCGCGGTGCTCGGCGGCGCGGTGCTGGTGCTGTCGGCGCTGCGGGTCGGGGCGCGGGTGCGGGTCACGAGCTGGGCGAGCCCCGGTCAGGTCACGGCCAGCGGAGACTTCTCGCGCGATCAGGTGGCCGCGATGGCCGCCCTGCTCACCTACCACGGCGGGGGCACCAGCTTTCCCCTCGCGCAGCTCGCAGCCGCCCACCACGTCACCCCTGGCCGGTCGGCGCCCAAATCGCGCCGAACCAGGAGGTGTCATATCGCCGTGCTCTCCGACGACGGGGTGAGCTCGCTGTTCGGGCAGGGGCAGCCCGCCGAGCTGGCCGGGGCCGCCCATCAGGCCCTCGAACGCGCCGGCGGTGGCGGCACCCTGGTGCTGCAGGTCACCGCGGCCCAGATCGAGCAGGCCCGGGCGATGGCCGGCGACTACGCGGTGATCGCGGTTCAGGCACCGGATGACATCGTGGGGTTCGCCAAGGAGTTCGCCCGGCGCCACTGGCAGCGCACCGGCGCCCGCGACACGGCCAGGAGGCGATGACGAGATGCCGAGATCGACAACGGGAGACAAGGCCCCCCGCACGGCTCCGCTCGACCATCCCCTGCCCGGCAGCGTCGAGGGCCCGTGGCTCGAGAGCCTCACGGCTCGGCTGCTGCGCGTTCCCGACGACTTCCTGGCCCATGACGTGGTCACCCGCGCCATCGTGAACGACACCCTTGACCTGCTGGGGTCGAGCCCGTGCCGCGACTGGACGAGTGTCGAGTCGGCCGACCTGCCCTCGAGGCTGGCCACGCAGGTCGGCTGCTGGCTCGTCACCGACCCAGAGCTCTCGCGCATCGTCGGCCGGCAGCCCGGTGACCAGGTCGTCGGGTCGCTGGCCACCTTCGCCACCCTCGTGGCTGCCGCTCCGCTCCGGTCGTGGTTCGGTGCCGACCCGGAGCGACACGAGGAGGTGGTGCGAGCCCTGCTGCGCGCCTTCGGGATCCGCCCTCGGGGTGAGAGCCACGACGCTGCCGAAGACGCCTGGGTCTCCCTCAGCAGCTCGGGGCGTGAGGGTGCACTGCGTCTCGCGGCGGTCGAGCAGCTTCAGGCCGCCGAGCTGGCCCGGCGACTGGCCGAACAGCGGGCCAGGGAAGCGGCGGCGCAGTACACCCATGTCTGACGCCGAGGTCTCACTCTCGCCTGCGCTCGCGCTGCCGGGCTACGCCGCGATGGGGGATGCCGTGCGCGACGACGCCGAGCGGTGGCCGACCCTCTCGCCCCCGGGTCTCGCCCGCCTCGAGACCCTCCGGCACCACCCGCACGCCCCGGTCTGGACCCACGCCTGTGGTGACCTCCTCACGAGCGCCGACCACCTCGTGCTGGCGGCTTGGGCCAAGGGCATGCGCCGACCTGGCGACACCGGGGCGGCGAACGGCATCCCACCCAGCTGGCTGCTGGGCGAGCTGGATCGGCTGCGGCGGGTCGTGCCCTTCCTGCGACGACTCGGCGTGCGGGAGTGGGCCGACGTTCCGGTGATCGGGCGGGCCGACCTCGCCCGGTCGATCGCCGACTTCGTGCCGACCGATGTCACTCTCGACCGGGTCGTGCAGGGCACCAGCTCGGGCAGCACCGGCTCTGCGCTCGTCATCCCCTGGCATCCGGTCGACATCGCCAAGGACCTCCCACTTATCGACCACCTCCTGTCGGCACGCGGCGTGGCGTGGCCCACCGACCCCGACCGGGTCGGCCTGCTCAGCGTCGTCGACCAGGCTCAGGCCTTCACCTACGCCTCGGTGATGACCACCCGGGCCGAGCAGGGCATGGCGCGGGTGAACCTGCACGCGAGCGCGTGGTCGAGCCAGCGCGACCGACGCGAGTTCCTCTGTGCCGCAGACCCACAGGTCGTGTCGGGCTCAGCGCTCACGCTGCTGTCGTATGCCGCCCTCGACCTGCCGGTGCGACCGCTCGCCGTCGTCTCGGGCGCGGTCGAGCTCTCCGCCCCCGCCCGGTCTCACCTCGAGGCGTCGCTCGGCGCTCCGGTCATCGACCTCTACGGCCTTCGCGAGACCGGACCGGTAGCCGGCGAGGCGACCGCCGGTCAGGGCCACCTGATCGTGCCACGGCGCATCTTCGTCGAGGTGGTCGACGACCGGGCCTGCCCTGTCGCCGACGGCGTGCCGGGCGAGGTCGTCGTCTCGGCGCTGGAGAACCCGTACCTGCCACTGCTGCGCTACCGCACCGGCGACCGCGCCGCCCTCGTCGGCGCCGGTCGAGCACGGCGACTCGTCGGGCTCGAGGGCCGTGCGGCGGTGTGCTTCGTGACGGGCGGTGGTCAACTCGTGCAGTCGGTCGAGCTGACACAACAGCTGCAGCGACACGGCATCCGGGCGTGGACGGTCGAGCAGGACGCCGCCGGGGCAGTGGTCGTGCGCTCCGTGGGTGGCGACCCGGCTGGCACCCGCAACGCCCTGGCTGCTCTGCTCGACCAACCGGTGGCGGTCGTGCCGCTCAACAGCGTGACCGACCTCGGGCCCGAGAAGCCGCGTCGCTTCCACTCGAAGGCCTGACCCGCCTACCCACCGGCCACGTGCCACCGGTTGTCGGTGAGCATCGTTGACAGGTGACCGTTTGGTCACCTATTCTCGAGACGTGGACGACGACCTGGTGTTCAAGGCGCTGGCCGACCCGACGCGGCGGCTGCTCCTCGACGCTCTGTTCGAGCACGACGGACGCAGCCTCAGCGAGCTCGAGGCAGTGGTGGCAGCCCGCAGCGAGATGACGCGCTTCGGGGTGAGCAAACACCTGCGACTGCTCGAGGCAGCCGGTCTCGTGGTCACGCGCAAGCAGGGCCGGGTCAAGCTGCACCACCTCAACCCCGTCCCGATCCGGTTGCTCCACGACCGGTGGATCGACAAGTACACCGAGCGCCGGGTCACGGCGCTCACCGAGCTCAAACGACAGCTGGAGGACAACTCATGAGCACCTCATCCGACCCGACGACCGCCGTCGAGCAGTCGATGCCCGCCACCATCCCCGACACCATGGCCGCCTCGAACGACGAGGCCCCCGAGGTGCAGGTCTACGCGATCTACATCGACGCGCCGGCCCAGAAGGTCTGGGATGCCGTCACCACGGCCGAGTTCAGCGAGCGATTTGGCTACGGCGGCGTGACCGAGATCGACCTGACCCCCGGCGGGTCGGTTCGCGACCTCACGACCGCCGAGATGAAGAAGATGGGCATGGGCGACGTGGCGGCCACCGGCACCGTGATCGAGGTCGACCCGCCGCACAAGCTGGTGATGACCTGGTCGCCGGCGTGGCAGGACGAGCCCGAGACCACGCTGACCTACGAGATCAAGGAGTATCCGGAGGGCGCGACGTGCTTCACCCTGACCCACGTGCTCACGGGAGCGCCCAACACCGCCAAGGACGTTCGCGGTGGCGGAGACGCCGGCGCCGGTGGTGGCGGGTGGCCGTGGGTGCTCAGCAGCCTGAAGACGCTGCTCGAGACCGAGCGGGTGATGGCCGGCGCCGGAACCTGAGCCTCGGCTCGACGCGGGCAGACAGAGGGCAGACTGGTGTCATGGCGCACTTCGAGATCCACATCGACTCACCCCTCTCGGCGCCTGACGCCTGGGCGCGCATCCTCGACCTGCGCGCCCACTCCGTGGTCATCCCCCTCACCACCGTGACCGGCGACACGCTGGATGCTGCCGGGCTGGCTCCCGGGAGCAGCTTCAACGCCCGCACAGCGGTGGGCCCGGCCGGCTTCGACGACCCGATGGTGTTCGACGAGGTCATCCAGCCGACCGGGACCTCTGCCGGTCAGGCCCGGATCCGCAAGGAGGGCAAGCTCGTCCGAGGTGAGATCGCGCTGACGGTGACCCCGCGGGCCGGTGGGTCGGCGGTCGTCTGGCGCCAG
>JBBSTU010000184.1:0-8242 GCA_038235595.1 Actinomycetales bacterium
GTCGTGGCGCCTGGCGATGCTCCAGATGTTCGCCGAGTGGATCGCGGCACGGCCCCGGGTTGCCTTGACGAGCGGCGCGTCGGCCGGGTCGACCGGGGTCGCCATCAGCACGTCGGCGCCGGTCTCACGGATGCGGACCACCGCTGCCTCGAGCTGGAGCGCCAGCGCGTCGAGGTCGGCCTTGGGGCGCAGGATGTCGTTACCGCCGCCGACGATGCTCACGAGGTCGGGCTCGAGAGCGAGCGCATCGCTCAGCTGCGGGCCGACGACGTCGGCGAGCTTACGACCGCGCACCGCCAGGTTCGCGTAGCCGAAACCCTCGCCGTGCGAGGCGGCGATCTCAGACAGGTGAGCCGCCAACCGGTCGGCCCAGCCGACGAACTCGCCGCCGCGAGCCAAAGCGGGGTCGTCGTCACACATCCCCTCCGTGAACGAGTCACCGATCGCGACGTAACGGGTCCACACTCGCGGGATGGCCGGTTGGCTCATGTCAGTCTCCAGTCGATCGGTTCGCCGCCCTGCTTCACGAGCAGGTCGTTGGCGCGGCTGAAGGGCCGCGACCCGAAGAAGCCGTTGTTCGCCGACAGGGGCGAGGGGTGGGCACTCTCGATGCGCGGCACTTCGCCGAGCAGCCTGCCCAACGACTGCGCTTTCTTCCCCCAGAGGATGGCGACCAGCGGGCCCCCACGCGCGGCGAGGGCCGTGATGGCCTGGTCGGTGACGGTCTCCCAGCCCTTGCCCTGGTGGCTGTCCGACTTCCCGGGCGCCACCGTGAGCACCCTGTTGAGCAGCATCACGCCGCGCTCGAACCACGGGGTCAGGTCGCCGTGGGGCGGCGTCGGCAGCCCCAGGTCGGTGTCGAGCTCGCGGTAGATGTTCTGCAACGATCGTGGCACTGGCCTCACGTCAGGGGCCACGCTGAAGCTGAGGCCCACCGGGTGGCTGATCGTCGGGTACGGGTCCTGGCCCACCACGAGAACCCTCACCTCGTCGAGGGGCAGCGCGAAGGCGCGGAGCACGAGGTCGCCGGCGGGTAGGTAGCCGCGACCGGCCGCCACCTCGGCGCGCAGGAACGACCCCATCTCGGCGATCGTGTCGGCCACCGGTTCGAGCGCCGGCACCCACGACGGGTGTACGAGGTCAGCGAGCGGGCGAACGGGCACCCGCACACGCTACCTCCGACCGCCGTGGGGCCCGCCGCGCCTGCCGATCCAGCCAACCGTCACCCGGGCGTGAGGGGACGCATCGACCGGTGCCGGTCATTAGGGTGGCGGGGTGACCCAGAGCCTGCCTTCCGACCCGACCGCCGCCCGCCCCACCGCGCCCCGCTGGCCGGTCGTCGTGTTCGACCTCGACGGCACCCTCGCCGACACCGTCAACCTGATCGTCGAGTCGTACCAGCACGCCTTCCGCACCGTGATCGGGCACGAGGAGGACCCTGCCGTGATCCGGTCGTGGATCGGTCGGCCGCTCATCCAGGCCTTCCGCGAGCATTCCGCCGAGGCGGCCGACGAGCTGTACTCGACCTACCTGGCCTGGAACGCGGAGAACACCGAGCGGCTGATCCGGGGCTTCGACGGTGCCGCCGAGATGCTCGCCGCTCTGCGCGAGGCCGGTGTTCACGTCGGGGTGGCCACGTCGAAGCGTCGTGAGTCGGCGGAGCAGGCGATGGCCCTGCTGGGCCTCGCCGAGCACGTGGAGGTGCTGGTCGCGATGGAGGACACCGACCAGCACAAGCCCGACCCCACGCCTCTGCTCCTCGCGATCGAGCGCCTCGGCATCCGCAACCCCTCGCGCGCCGTCTACGTCGGGGATGCCGTCGTCGACGTGCTCGCCGGCAAGGCCGCAGGCATGGACACCGTCGCCGTCACCTGGGGCGCCGGTGAGCTGGCGGCCCTGTCGGGAGTGCGTCCCACGGTGGTCGCGACGACGACAGCCGAGCTGACCGGCATCCTGCTGGGCTGAGCCAGGCGCCCACCGGCGGCGGCGACTCCGGGTGGGGGGCCTAGCATCTGGTCGTGCACAGCTTCGACCAGCCTGTCGACCCCGCGGACGTCGACACCGTTCTCTCCTACGCCCGCGGCCGCCTGCTCATGGACCCGGTGCCGCTCGACCGCTCCCGCTCGCTCGAAGAGCTGGAGCACCTCGTCGGGCAGACGATCACCCCCGGCGGGCTCGGGACCGCTCGCACGATGGAGCTGTTCGTCGAGACCCTGGCCAAGGCCACCATCTCGACCGACCACCCCGGCTACCTCTCGTTCATCCCTTGCGCGCCGACCCGAGACGCAGCGGCCTTCGACGTCGTGGTCGGCGCCTCCTCCATCTACGGCGGGTCGTGGCTCGAGGGCGCGGGCGCGGTGTACGCCGAGAACCAGGCCCTGCGCTGGATCGCCGACCTGGCCGGGCTGCCGCCGCAGGCCGGCGGGACGTTCGTTCCCGGCGGCACGGTCGGCAACCTCTCGGCGCTCGTCACGGCGCGTCACGCGGCGCGGGCCCGCGCGCTCGCGGCCGGTTCCGGGGCTCGCCCGTTCCGAATCGCGGCCACCGACAACGCGCACTCGTCGGTGGTGTCTATGGCGGCCGTCATGGACGCCGAGGTCGTCGGGGTGCCGGTAGACGACCAGCTGCGGATGACCGGTCCCGAGCTGCGCCGGGTGCTCGAGGAGACCGGGCCCGAGACCTTCTTCGCCGTGGTGGCCACGAGCGGCACGACGAACTTCGGGGTCGTCGACGACCTGGCTGCGGTGGCGGAGGTGTGCCGCGAGTTCGGCGTCTGGTTCCACGTCGACGGCGCCTACGGGGGCGCCGGGCTGGCGGCACCGTCGGTACGTCCGCTGTTCGAGGGCATCGAGCAGGCTGACTCGTTCATCGTCGACCCGCACAAGTGGCTGTTCTCGCCGTTCGACTGCTGCGCGCTGATCTACCGCGACCCCGAGCTGGCCCGCGCGGCGCACACTCAGCACGCCGGCTACCTCGACGTGCTCACCGAGGCGGCCGCGTTCAACCCGACCGACTACTCGATCGGCCTGACCCGACGCGTGCGAGGCCTGCCGTTCTGGTTCTCCCTCGCTGTGCACGGCACCCAGGCCTACGTCGACGCCATCGAGGGCACGCTCGAGGTCACCCGGCACGCCGCCGCCGAGATCGAGCAGCGCGACTACGTCGAGCTGGTGCGGGCGCCCGACCTCTCGGTGGTGGTGTTCCGCCGGCTCGGATGGTCGCCCGCCGACTACCAGGCCTGGACCGACCGCCTACTGGCCGACGACTTCGCGTTCGTCGTGCCGACCACCTTCCGCGGCGAGACGTTGACCCGGTTCGCCATCGTCAACCCCCGCACCACGAAGGCATACATCAGCGCCATCCTCGACACCATGAAGTGACCTGCGGCGGATGCCGTGTGGTGGGGTGCGTGTGACAGGTGTTACCTGCTGAGGAGTGAGGTCGTGGCGACACTCCGCGCTGAATGACAACGGTGTTATTCGCGGTCTATGGTGGCCGGACGAGGCATGAGCCGCCCACGACAGCCAGACAGGGATCCAGAGTCAGCACATGAGCACCGACCACGCCACGGAGCACGCCGACCCGTCGACCGGCCCGACAGCGCTGAGCGACCGCGACCGCGAGATCCTCGGGTTCGAGCGGCAGTGGTGGAAGTACGCGGGTTCGAAGGAGCAGGCGATCAAGGACCTGTTCGACATGAGCTCGACCCGCTACTACCAGGTGCTCAACGCCCTGCTCGACAACCCGTCTGCCCTCGAGGCAGACCCCATGTTGATCAAGCGGTTGCGACGCATGCGCTCGAGCCGCCAGCGCGCCCGCACCAGCCGTCGCCTCGGCTTCAACCTCTGACGGGCCGACGGCTCTGCCGTCTGAGCACGGCGTGCGTCGCCTCACGCCCCACCGGTGAACCCCGTGGTTCACTTCCACGATGGCAGAGGTGACGATCCGTCGTGCCGGGGCCGACGACGCGTTCGTCGTGGCGGCCCTGCACCTGCAGTCTGCGCGCAATGTGGGTATGGCGGCCGAGCCCGGCTTCCTCGACCGCTTCGTCGACGCCTGGCTGCGCGAACGCCCCGACCGACCGACGTGGATCGCGCAGCGTGGGGGTGAGCACGCCGGCCTCCTTGAGACGAGACGCCTGCGCTCGCTGCCCTGGCCGACGTGGTCGGAGGCCAGCGCTCTGCACGTCGAGAACCTCTTCGTGGCGCCGGCCCATCGCGGGACCGGGGTTGCGCAGGCCCTCGTGGAGGCGATGATCGAATGGGCTCACAGCACCGACGTGACATCGGTACGCGCCACCGCCGTCGACGACCGTGACCGCGAGCTCTACGACGGGCTCGGGTTCAGCTCGCCGGGTCGACTCATGGAGTTCGACCTGCGCGAACCGTCCTGACCCCGGGCCCTCGGTGCGCCCAGGTCGAGCAGGGTCGGGGAGGGTCGCCGGCGCCAGGTGCCGGTAGGCCTCCCCAACTGTGGCGACACCCGCTCGTCATCCACAGGGGCCAGGTCTGAGCCCACGCGGCACGCCTTCGGTAGAGCAGGCTTCGGCTCATGAGCGAGCGACCGGTCGAGCGGATTTTCGAGGTGCAGAGCGGTGTGATCGCCCGCCGGCAAGTGCTGGCGTCGGGCCTCGACGACGACGACATCGAGCGGATGCTGCGTCGGCGTGAGTGGTCGCGAGTCCATCCCGGCGTCTACGTCGACCACACCGGCGAGCCGACCTGGATCGAGCGGGCCTGGGCCGCGACCCTGTTCCACTGGCCGGCCGCATTGGCGGGGCCATCGGCCCTGCGGGTGCACGGGGTGCGCTCGGCCGGTGGCGTTCTCTCATCCGTGAGTACCGAGCTCATCCATGTCGTGGTCGCTCACGACCGCAGGGTGTGGGCTCCGGCGGGCGTGCTGCTCACCCGGCGCCGGCGCTTCGACGACCGGGTGCAGCTGCACCTGTCACCACCGCGGCTGCGCATCGACGAGGCGCTGCTCGACGTGGCCGCGACCTGTCGTGACGAGGCGAGCGCCGTGGCGGTGCTCGCAGACGCATGCCAGGACGGCAGAACAACGCCCGCGCGACTGCGCCTCACCCTGTTGTCGCGTGGGCGGCTTCGGCACCGTCAGACCTTGCTTGCCGTTGTCGACGACGCCGCCGACGGAGCCCTCTCGGTGTTCGAACGGCGCTACCTCAACCAGGTCGAGCGCCGGCACGGGCTGCCGGCGGCCCGACGCCAGGTGCGTGTCGTGACGCGCGGCGGCGTCACCTACCGCGATGTCGAGTACACCGACTTCGCCACGGTTGTCGAACTCGACGGCAGGCTCGCCCATGCCGGCTCGCGACGGTGGTGGGACGACCTCGACCGAGATATCGAGTCGGCGATCTCGGGGCAGGTCACCGTGCGGCTCGGCTGGGGCCACGTGCTCGAACCGTGCCGCACGGCTGCTCAGCTCGGAAGGCTGCTTCGATCACGCGGCTGGGCCGGCTCGCCTGCCCCGTGTCGCCCCGGATGCCGGCTGGAGGTGACCGCCCGGGCGGCTGGCTGACTGGTCAAGAAGGTCTGACGAGGTCGGGGAGGTTCCTCGGCGTCAGGCGCCGACAGACCTCCCCGACCTGCTAACCCGCCGACCAGACCGGTCAGCCTGACCCGGCGTACTGGGCGAAGCCGCGGCGGAAGGACGACTCGAGCGCGTCAAGCGGGTAGGCCAGGCGCTCGTCGGGCTCGGCCACGGCAGCGGTCCACGACTGCCCGGCGATGCGCCGTTCGCGGATGACGGCCGCCACCGCCGCGATCTCGCTGCGCTGCCGCTCGACGAACGCCGCGTCGACGCACCGCCCGTGCCCGGGCACGACCACGCTGGCCGGCCCGAGCCAGTTCTGGTGCGAGCCGAGGGTGTCGGCCCAGTCGAGGGGCCAGCAGTCGCCCCCGAAGGAGGGCGGGGCGCTCTCCTCGATGAGGTCGCCGAGAAACATCACGTCGGTGTCGGGCACGTGCACCGCGATGTCGCCGTCGGTGTGCCCCCGCCCGGCGTACGCCAGGGTGACGACCCGGTCGCCGAGGTCGATCGTGGCGCCCTTGCCGAAGGTGCAGTCGGGGCCGCGCACCACGGTCGCCAGCACGTCTGCGGCATCCGCCTCGGTGTAGCCGTACTCGGGTCCGTCTCCGGGGTCGGCCCGGAGCTCGGCCTTGATGCGCTCGGCGTCGGCGACGAAGGTTCGGCCGACGTTGTCGTGGGCGTGCACGGTGGCTCCCTCGAACGCGGCGTTGCCGAAGGTGTGGTCGAAGTGCACGTGGGTGCTGACCACGTGGCGAACGACGATGTCGCGACCGAGCGCCCGGATGTCGCCCTGGACCTCCGCCCCCTGTCGGGTGCTGGCCCGGGTGTCGATCACGACGGCGCCGTCTCGCCCGAGCACCAGGCCCACGTTGACGTCCCACTGCGGGTACCGGGCCACGAGCACCCGGTCCGCCACCTCGACGAACCCGCTCGGCACGACCATTGGCCCACCGTAGGGCCGGATGGCACGCTGAGGGGATGCCGTGCACCTTCTGTTCCGTCGTCGCAGGCGACCTGCCGGCCGACATCGTGCTCGACGAGCCCGAGCTGCTGGGCTTCCTCGACCGCCGACCCGTGTTCAAGGGCCACGTGCTGCTCGTGCCCCGCGGGCACGTCGACACCCTGCTCGAGCTGCCGCCGCGTCTGCACGCACCCCTGCTCGAGGCGACCCAGCGGCTGGCCCGGGCCGTCGTCGCCGGCCTCGGAGCCCAGGGCAGCTTCGTGGCGATGAACAACGTCGTGAGCCAGTCGGTTCCGCACCTGCACGTGCACGTCGTGCCGCGCACCAAGGGTGATGGCCTGCGCGGGTTCTTCTGGCCGCGCACCACCTACGCCGACGAGGCCGAGTCGGCCGCCTACGCTGCCCGCCTCCGCTCGGCGCTCGACCCGCGGCCACCGGGCTGAGCGGCATCCGCCGAGCAGGGGCCCGACGTTTGCACTCTCGGGGTGAGAGTGCCAATAATGTCGTTAGCACTCTCACTAGGGGAGTGACAGAAAGACCATGGGCCGTGTGCCGAGGTCTCGGCGCTCGCAGCGACGTGAACTGCGTGAGCCGGGTCCGTCCGTCGCGGGCGACACGCGTCCCACCACCAACGTTTCGTGTGGGAGGAACCACCCGAATGGCCAAGATGATTGCGTTTGACGAAGAGGCGCGCCGCGGGCTCGAGCGAGGCATGAACGTGCTCGCCGATGCCGTCCGTGTGACGCTCGGCCCGAAGGGCCGCAACGTCGTGCTGGAGAAGAAGTGGGGCGCCCCCACCATCACCAACGACGGCGTCTCGATCGCCAAGGAGATCGAGCTCGACGACCCGTTCGAGAAGATCGGCGCCGAGCTCGTCAAGGAAGTTGCCAAGAAGACCGACGACGTCGCCGGTGACGGCACGACGACGGCGACCGTGCTCGCCCAGGCGATGGTCCGCGAGGGCCTGCGCAACGTGGCGGCCGGAGCCAACCCGATGGCCCTCAAGCGGGGCATCGAGAAGGCCGTCGACGCCGTGACCAAGACGCTGCTCGATCACGCCGTTGAGGTCGACACCAAGGAGCAGATCGCCTCGACCGCCAGCATCTCGGCGGCTGACGAGGAGATCGGCAACCTCATCGCCGAGGCGATGGACAAGGTCGGCAAGGAAGGTGTCATCACCGTCGAGGACTCCAACACCATGGGCCTCGAGCTGGAGATGACCGAGGGAATGCGGTTCGACAAGGGCTACATCTCGGCCTACTTCGTGACCGACACCGAGCGCATGGAAGCCGTGCTCGACGACGCCTACGTGCTCGTCGCCAACTCCAAGATCGGCAGCATCAAGGACCTCGTCCCGCTGCTCGAGAAGGTCATGCAGTCGGGCAAGCCGCTGCTCATCATCGCCGAGGACATCGAGGGCGAGGCCCTGGCAACCCTGGTCGTGAACAAGATCAAGGGCACCTTCAAGTCGGTTGCCGTCAAGGCCCCCGGCTTCGGTGACCGCCGCAAGGCCATGCTCGGCGACATCGCCATCCTCACCGGTGGTCAGGTCATCTCCGAGGAGGTCGGTCTCAAGCTGGAGAACGCCACCCTCGACCTGCTCGGCAAGGCTCGCAAGGTCGTGGTCACCAAGGACGAGACGACCATCGTCGAGGACCAGGAGGACCGGTCTGCGATCGAGGGCCGGATCAACCAGATCAAGGCCGAGATCGAGAACTCCGACAGCGACTACGA
>JBBSTU010000185.1:0-8177 GCA_038235595.1 Actinomycetales bacterium
AACTTGTGTTCGGTAAGAAGATGGTGGTCGACATGATCGACCGAAGCGCCGAGAACGACCGTGACCGGCGCAACTTCATGAAGGCGGCGGGTCTGAGCGGTCTGGCTGTCGCCGGTACGGCGGCCGTAGTGGGGGCCTCGGCAGGTTCGGCATCGGCGAGTGACGCCCCCAGCGACGCGGCGGTGCTCAACTTCGCCCTCAACCTCGAGTACCTCGAGGCACAGTTCTACTCGTTCGCCATCAACGGCCGAGGCATCTCGGCGTCGCTGACCGACGGCACGGGAACGATGGGTGGTGTCACGGGTGGTCACGCGGTTCCGTTCAAGAGCCGCATCATCAAGCGCTACGCGCAAGAGATCGCGGGCGACGAACTAGCTCACGTCACCTTCCTGCGGTCGGCCCTCGGGTCGGCCAAGGTCTCGCAGCCTCAGATCGACCTGCAGTCGAGCTTCACGGCTGCGGCCATGGCGGCTGGTCTGATCACGAAGGGCCAGACCTTCGACCCCTTCGCCAACGACGACAACTTCCTGCTCGGCGCCTTCATCTTCGAGGACGTCGGCGTTACGGCCTTCAAGGGCGCAGCGCCGCTCATCTCGAACAAGACCTACCTCGAGGCGGCCGCCGGCATTCTCTCGGTGGAGGCCTACCACGCAGGAATCGTGCGTAGCGCACTGTTCGAAAGGGGGCTCCAGTCGCCGGCCGGCAAGATCTCGTGGGCCCGTGACAGTCTCGACGGCAGTTTCAACAACGACCAGGGTCTCTATCGCTACGGCCGGGCCAACCTCGTGCCGACCGACTCCAACGGCATCACCTACAGCCGCTCGGCCGGCCAGGTTCTCAACATCGCCTACCTCAACCCGGCCAAGGTGACCAAGGGCGGGTTCTTCCCGGCCGGGGTCAACGGCGTCATCAACACGAGTGACGACAACGCCTGACCAACGCTGAGAGCGGGTCGGCCGGGCGGGTGCTCATCCTCTCGGCCGACCCGCCCTGGCGTGTGAGCGCAGGTGGGCGACCAGCTCGAGCTCGATGTCACGGTCGAGCCCGGCGCGCTCACGGCGACGACGCAGGCCCAGCCGCTGCTCGGTGCCGAGCGCGTCGGCCATGGTGTCGGCGAGCGGCCTCAGCCGAAGCCCGAGCTCTCGTGCGGTCGTGGAGTCGCGGTCGAGGAAGGCCGACCATCCCTGGTCGTGCAGCCAGAGCGGGAGCGACCGCGGCCCCATGAACTCCTCCAGGCCGAACGCGACAAGACTCGCATCGTCGACGGTGATCGTCTCGCCGGCGAACTGCGCTGTGAGAGAGGCCTGCGTGAGCACCTCACCCAGTGGCACGGCCGGGCCCATCGCGTTGAGGATGCCGGTCACGCCGGCCAGGCCGGCGGTCAGGAGCCATGCGCCGAGATCGACGACATCGACCCACTGAACCGGACGCTCGACCCGTGCCGGCACCACGACCGGCCGCCCGTCGTCGGCCGCCAGCGCGAACCGCGACGGCCAGTAGCCGAACCGTTCGCTCGGGTCACCTGCTCCCACGATGAGCCCGGACCGCACGAGGAGGGCCCGTGCACCGCGGGCCGTGGTGACGGCCTGTTCGCAGGCCACCTTGCCGGCACCGTACTGCTCGGACGTGACGAGATCGCCCGGTGCGGCCGGAAGCAGCTGTGCGCGCTCATCGGCGCCGGGCTCGTCCTGTCGGGCGTACACCGAGCATGAGCTGACGAACACCCAGGCTGCGGCCCGGTCCGACAGCGCAGCCAGGGCGCCACGGACGTGACCCGGTTGACGAGCGACGTCGACCACCAGGTCGAAGTCGGTGTTGGCCAGGGCCGCGTACGCATCAGGACGGTCACGGTCTGCCTGCACCAGAGTGGTGCCTCGTGGAACACCGCCCGCCTCCCCGCGGGCCAGGCAGACGACGTCGTGACCTCGACGGGCTGCCTCCGCCGCCACAGTGCCGCCGAGCCAGGACGTGCCGCCGAGAACGAGGATGCGGGCCATGCCCCGATTCGAGCACGCTGCGCCGGGCCGAGGGAAGCGGTGTTCGCCTGCGGCAGAAGCGGTGAGCCTAGAGTTGGTACATGGAACGGCGGATCTTCGGGATCGAGAACGAGTACGGCGTCACCTGCACCTCGCAGGGGCAGCGTCGCCTCACGCCCGACGAGGTCGCCCGGTACCTGTTTCGCCGGGTGGTCGCCTGGGGCCGGTCGAGCAACGTGTTCCTCGGCAACGGGGCCAGGCTCTACCTCGACGTCGGCAGCCACCCCGAGTACGCCACCGCCGAGTGCGACTCGGTGCGCGAGCTCGTGGTCCAGGACAAGGCCGGCGAGCGCATCCTCGAGGGCCTGGTGGAGGACGCGCAGTCCAGGTTGCGCGACGACGGCGTCGAGGGTGAGATCTTCGTCTTCAAGAACAACACCGACTCGGCCGGAAACTCCTACGGCTGCCACGAGAACTACCTTTTCGGGCGAGGCGGCGACTTCCAGCGCGTCTCCGACATGTTCATCCCCTTCCTGATCAGCCGCCAGATCATCTGTGGGGCTGGGAAGGTGGTCACCACCGCCCACGGCGCGTCGTTCGCGGTGAGCCAGCGCGCCGACCACATCTGGGAGGGCGTCAGCTCGGCCACGACGAGGTCGCGGCCGATCATCAACACGCGCGACGAGCCGCATGCCGACGCTGAGAAGTACCGCCGGCTGCACGTGATCGTGGGCGACTCGAACATGTCCGAGACGACCAGCCTGCTCAAGGTCGGCAGCGCCGACCTCGTGCTACGCATGATCGAGGCAGGCATCGTCATGCGTGACCTCACCATGGAGAACCCCATCCGGGCGATCCGCACGATGAGCCACGACCCGACCGGGCGCGCCACCGTGCGGCTCGCCAACGGGCGTGAGCTGTCGGCGCTCGACATGCAACGCGAGTACCTCGAGAAGGCCCTCGAGTTCGTCGACCACGAGGGGATGGGCAACCCCGACACGAAGCAGGTGCTCGACCTCTGGGGCCGGGCCATCGACGCCATCGGGGCCGGCGACCTCGACGCGATCGGCACCGAGATCGACTGGGTCATCAAGTACCGGCTGATCGAGCGCTACCGGGCCCGGCACGGCCTGTCGCTCTCTGACGCGCGGGTGCTCCAGGTCGACCTCGCCTACCACGACATCAACCGGCGCCGCGGCCTGTTCTATCTGCTGCAGAAGCACGGGGGAGCCGCACGCCTGGCCAGCGACATGGAGGTCTTCGAGGCCAAGGTGCGCCCGCCCCAGACCACCAGGGCCAAGCTGCGGGGCGACTTCATCCGGGCCGCGCAGGCTCACGGTCGCGACTTCACCGTCGACTGGGTGCACCTGAAGCTCAACGACCAGGCCCAACGCACCGTGCTCTGCAAGGACCCGTTTCGCGCCGTCGACGAGCGCGTCGAGCGGCTCATGGAGACCATCGAGCGCTCGCCCACCACGCCCCGCCCGCTCTGAGCCTGCGGAAACTCACAGCACATCGACAGCCCCCCAGGGCCCTGATCGGGGAACTCTCCCCAGGCCTCGGCGGGTTAGAGTGACGAGGCTTTGCCCACCGGCGGGGCCCGTCACCGATCCGAAAGTTCTCTCTCGTGCGCCTCACACGTCCTGCCCTTGCCCTCACGGCTGTGCTCTGCCTGACCGCCGTCGCGGCCTGCGGAACGGCCGGCACCCCGACCAGTGGTTCCACCACCGGTTCGACGGCAGGCGCGAGCGGGGCGGCGGCAACCGGACTGGTTGCGATCACCGCCGTGTCCGCGGCGCTCAAGGACACCACCGCGACCGGGCCGGTCGACTTCAAGACGGCGCCCAAGGTTGCGTTGGGTAAGACCCCGCTCACCTCCACCGACATCGAGCGCAAGGTGCTCACCCCCGGAACGGGCGCCGCCTCCACCGGCAACGACGCCCTCAAGGTGTGGATGAGCGTCTACAACGGCCGTGACGGCAAGCTGCTCGACAACGGCTTCGACAAGGGCCGCACGGCCCTCGGGGTCTGGCTCGCGAGCAAGAACTACATTCCCGGTATCACCAAGGGCCTGGTCGGCGCCAAGGCGAGCGAGCGGGTGGCGTTCACGGTGCCCCCGAAGGACGCCTTCGGGGCCCAGGGCAACGAGCAGCTGGGCGTCAAGCCCACTGACACCCTCGTGTTCGTCGCCGACGTGCAGTCGGTCAGCCAGGTGCCGACCTCCATCGAGGGCACCCAGGCGGCCTCGCCGGCCGGCTTGCCCACCGTCGAGTTCAAGAACGGCCCGACCAAGGCGCCGACGGTCACGATTGCGAAGACCGCCGCTCCCAAGGAGACGAAACAGGTCACCCTCATCGAGGGGAAGGGGTCCACGGTCGAGAAGGGCCAGACCCTCATCGCCAACTATCACGGGGTGCTGTGGCGCGACGGCTCGGTGTTCGACTCCTCGTGGCAGCGCGGCGCACCCGCCGACTTCCCCATCGGCTCGGGTCAGGTCATCCCCGGTTGGGACAAGACGCTGGTGGGCAAGAAGGTCGGCAGCCGAGTGCTCCTCGTCATCCCGCCCGCCGACGGCTACGGAACCCAAGGTGGCGGTGACGGCAAGATCAAGGGCGACGACGTGCTCGTGTTCGTCGTCGACATCCTCGGCACCGTCTGAGGTTCCGCGCCTTCCAGCGGTCACACCACTGCTGCTGTTCGCTCGTACGACACATCCCAGAAGAGAGGCACACGCCCATGGCGCTCGACCCCGCCCGCACCAAGCCCGAGATCGACTTTCCTGAAGGCGCAGCTCCCGCCGATCTGGTGATCGAGGAGCTCATCGAGGGCGAGGGTGAGCCGGCCAAGGCGGGCGACACCGTCAGCGCTCACTACGTGGGCGTGGCGCATTCGACCGGTGAGGAGTTCGACTCGTCGTGGAACCGCGGCAGCCCGCTCGACTTCCGGCTCGGCGTCGGCATGGTCATCCAGGGTTGGGACCAGGGGATCGAGGGGATGAAGGTCGGCGGGCGACGTCGGCTGACCATTCCTGCACACCTGGCGTACGGTGACCGTGGCGCCGGTGCGGCGATCGCCCCGGGGGAGACGCTGATCTTCGTCGTCGACCTCGCAAACGTGCGCTGAACCACGTTCTGGCCGCCCTCCGAGGCCATCTGACGCACAACGCGGCCCGGCCTCACGGGGTCAGCCGCCGAGCAGCCCGCCCCTCACGCGGCTGCCTTAACCACGGCTGGGATGAAGCAGCACGGCACGGGCCACATGGCGTCGTCATCGTCGCCGCCATCGGGTAGCGTCGGCCTCCCACTCACCCGGGAAGGACCGTGATGAGCCCAGCGTCGGCAGCCTCCCCAGCGTCGTCATCGGCCGAGAAGACCGAGCGGCTGATGAACCTCATCCTCGCGCTCAAGTCGGCCCGTCGGCCGGTCTCGAAGCAGAAGCTGCGCGAGGCGCTCCCGAGCTACTCGCGGGCGGCATCCGCCGAGGCGTTCGACCGGATGTTCGAGCGCGACAAGGACGAGCTGCGTGAGATGGGCATCCCCATCACGACCACCGTGATCGACGTGCTCTGGGGCGACGAGGTGGGGTATCGCATCGACTCCGCCGAGACCTCCCTGCCCGAGATCTCGTTCGAGCCCGAGGAGGTGGCCGCTCTCGCGTTGGCCGCCCGCACCTGGTCGACGGCCAGCATCTCGGGCAACGCCTCCGCAGCCCTACGCAAGCTGCGCCTGGCCGGCGTCGAGATCGACGAGTCGATGGCGGCCGGTGTCGAGCCACGCATCCGCACCCGGGAGCCGGCCTTCGAAGCGGTGCGCGCTGCGGTCACCGCCCTCCAGCCGATCACCTTCGACTATCGAAAGAGCGACGGCTCCCTCACCGCGAGACACGTGCAGCCGTGGGCGCTCAAGCACTGGCACGGCCGCTGGTACGTCACCGGCTACGACGTCGACCGTGCCGACGAGCGAGCCTTCCGGCTCAGCCGCGTCGAGGGAGCGGTGCGCAAGAAGGGACGGGCCGGCGGCTACGTCGTTCCGTCCGACCACGTGCCTGAGGTGGCGCTCTCGGCGCAGGAGCCGGATGCCGCCGGCGTCGCCGTCGTGTGGCTACGTCACGGTCGGGGCCACACCCTGCGCCGACACGCGGTCGGCTCCCGCGACGTCGACGAGCGCTGGGCGCAGATCGAGATCCCGTACTGGCCGGGCACCACCGAGCGTGATGTCGCTGCCCTCGGCTCCCACGCCGTCGCGCAGTCTCCGCCCCAGCTCGTCGACGGCGTCGTCGCGGCCCTCCTGGCTGTCGCCACCGTTCACGAGGACCCATCATGACCGAGACCGCCACTCAGCGTCTGGGCCGTCTGCTCGACATGGTGCCGTGGCTGCTGCGCCACCGAGGCGTCGCCGTGACCGAGGCCGCCCGCGAGTTCGGCATCAGCGAGCAGCAGGTGGTCGATGACCTCCAGCTGCTGTTCGTCTGCGGTACGCCCGGGTACGGGCACGCCGAGCTGATCGACGCCCAGTGGGAGAGCGGCCACATCTACCTCGACAACGCCGAGGACATCGCCGCGCCGATGCGCCTCAGCCAGGATGAGGCGGTCACCCTCATCGCCGGTCTGCAGGCACTCGGCTCCAGCCTGCTCAACCCGGAGATCACCGAGCGCACCCTGACCAAGCTGCGCGCGGCGCGGGCCGCCACCAGCATCACCGGCGCCGTCGGGGTCGGCGCGGCCGGTGACCCCGCTGCCCGCATCGCCCTCGACCTCGACGACGGCAGCCAGCATCCGGCCATGGCGGCGGTCAAGGACGCGCTCGCCTCCCGTCGGCGGATCCACCTGCGGTACTACGTGCCCACCCGCGACGAGACCACCGAGCGCGACGTCGACCTGATGCGCATAGTCAACCTCGACGGCCAGTGGTATGCCGAAGGGTGGTGTCACCGGGCCGACGACGTACGCCTCTTCCGTCTCGATCGCATCGAGTCCGCCGCGGTGCTCGAGATCGACGGGTCGCCGCCCGCGCAGGCGCAGCCGCGCGACCTCGGAGACGCCTTCATCCCCGGTCCGAGCGACCTCACCGTGGTGATCGACGTCAGCGCCGAGGCGGCCTGGATCGCCGACTACTACCCCAACGAGGGGGTCGCGCGCGGAGCCGGTGGCGGTCCGGGCGATGGCGAGCAGGGCGCTGAAGGATCGGTTCGGGTCACCCTCAAGGTGGCCGACCCGGCACTCGTGCGCCGGCTCATGCTGCGGCTCGGTGGCGAGGCCCGGGTGGTCGAGCCCCCCGAGCTGGCGCGGGCTGTGGCCGCCGAAGCGCGAGCAGCCCTGTCGGCCTACCCGCCCGCGCCGACCGGTCCTTCGACACCCGCGCCACCCCAGCCGGCCGAACCACGCAGCACGACCGGGCCGGAGAGCGACTGAACCGCGCCATGGTGCCGTTGTGCCGGTGGCCCAATCCCGATCGCCCGTCGGTTCCGAACCACCAACACGATGCCGGCGTACAGCCGGCTCCCATCAGACAGCACGTATGCTGGTGCAGTGCAGCGGATGCCGCTGCGTGCGGCTTTCACAAGCGAGCCGCCTTCGACGAGGAGACGAAACACCATGGGCGGACTGGGTTGGCCTGAACTGACCGTCATCGCTGTCATCATCATCGCGTTGTTCGGGTGGAAGAAGATGCCCGACATGGCTCGCAGCCTCGGCCGTTCGGCTCGGGTCTTCAAGTCGGAGGTCGATGAGATGAAGAAGGACGGCAAGGAGCCCAGCGCCGCGTCACGCAGCACGGTTCCCGGTGACGTCGTCAACGACGCGACGCCCTACAACCCCAGCGACGAGGCGCGGCGTGCTGCCGACGCCCGAGTCGCCGAGGCTGAAGCCCGTGCGGCCGAGGCCCGCGCCGAAGCGGCCAAGCTCCGCGGCGACTCCACCGTCTGAGCATCGCCACCGCGCCCGTTCACCTAACGCCACGACCACGACGGTTCTGACATGCCCACGCTGCTGCGCAAACGCAACTCAGAGGGTCGGATGTCCCTCGGCGACCATCTGCGCGAGCTGCGCAACCGGGTGCTCATCGCCGCCTTGGCGATCACCATCGCCGGAGTTCTCGGATGGATCTTCTACGAGCACGTCATCAACGCGCTCACCAAGCCCATCACCGACCTCGCCCGGCAACGGGCCGCCGAGGGCGGTAACGCGCTCGTCAACATCAACTT
>JBBSTU010000186.1:0-8158 GCA_038235595.1 Actinomycetales bacterium
GGCCGAGGCCGCTCACGTCGACGACTACGACACGCTGCTGCGCGCCAGCCACGAGCGCGGCATCAGCCTCGTGGGTGACGAGGTGGGAACACCGGTGATCTCGGTCGACGGGGTGGCCTTCTTCGGGCCGGTCGTGACCCCCGCCCCGAAGGGCCAGGCCGCCCTCGACCTCTTCGACGGCTGCGTGCTCGTCGCGGGCACTCCCGGCTTCTACGAGCTGAAGCGCACTCGCACCAAGGGCCCCGACTTCTCCTGACCCCGGATCGACCGAGAGGACCGACATGCGCATCCACATCGGCGGTGACCACGCAGCCTTCGAGCTGCATCACGCGCTCGCCGAGCACCTGCAGCAACAGGGTCACGACGTCGTCGACCACGGGCCGTTCGAGTACGACGACCAGGACGACTACCCCGTCTACGTACTGCGTGCGGCCGAGGCCGTGGCCGCCGAACCGGGCTCGCTCGGCGTGGTGCTCGGCGGATCGGGCAACGGTGAGCAGATGGCCGCGAACAAGGTGACCGGCATCCGGGCCGCCTTGGCCTACGACCCCGAGCTGGCGCGCCTGGCCCGCCAGCACAACGACGCGCAGATCGTCTCTCTCGGCGCCCGGTTCACCGCGATCCCTCTCGCCCAGGAGATCGTCGACGTCTTCGTCGCCACCGATTTCTCCGATGAGCCACGCCACGCCCGCCGCCTCGGTATGGTGACGGCCTACGAGGCATCCCGACAGCTCCCGTCCCCCCCGGAGAGCGCCGCCCCCTGAGCACCGTGGATCCTGGCCGTACGTCCCGGCGCGAGCGATCCCGGGAAGGACGTACGTGGCCGCCCAGGCGACCGTAAGAGCCAGAGCCCGCGCCGCGACGAAGCCTCTGCGCCGGCTCCGTCTGCGAACCCCCGTGGTCGAGCGGTCACCGTGGCTGCTGGTCGTCTGCTTCCTGGCCGTGGGCCTGCTCACCGGCTGGGCCATCTTCGTGTGGCCGAGTGACATCCCGTGGTCGGTGTTCGGGTTCATCGTCGTGGCCGCGGGCCTCTTTCTCGAGCCGCGACTGCTCATGGTCGTCTACCTCGGTGTCGCCGCCGTGATCGCCGCGGTGGGCGTGCGGCTCGGCCCCACGCGGCCGATCGTCATCGGCGGCGAGGTGGCGATCGCCGCCACCATGGGCCTGATGCTGTGGCTGGCGCACGCTCGGGCCCAGCTCGGGGTGGTCGGGGTCAGCGGAGAGTCGATGCTGGTCGACATGCGTGACCGCCTGCGCGCCCAGGGCGAGCTGCCCGAGCTGCCCCCGTCGTGGGCCGCTGAGGTTGCGCTCGAGTCGGCCTACGGCGACGGGTTCGCCGGTGACTTCATCGTGGCCAGCCGCTCGACCGACGGGTCGATGCTCGAGATCGCGCTCGTCGACGTCTCGGGCAAGGGCCGGCAGGCGGGCACCCGCTCGCTGCTGCTCTCGGGGGCTCTGGGCGGCCTGCTCGGCGAGATGAGCGAGGGCGGCTTTCTCCGCTCGGCCAACAACCACCTGCTGCGGCTGCGCTGGCCGGAGGGCTTCGCCACCGCGGTGCACGTCGCGATCCACCTCGACACCGGGGCCTTCACGATCGGTTATGCCGGGCACCCGGCCGCAGCCCAGTTCTCGGCCGGCTCCGGACGCTGGCGCATGCTCGCCGGCGGACGGGGGCCGTTGCTCGGGGTCATCGAGCACGCTGACTACCCTCGTGAGTCAGGGACCCTGCGCCGAGGCGATGCTCTCGTGCTCTACAGCGACGGCGTGATCGAGTCGCGCGACAAGTCTCTCATCGAGGGCATCGACCGGATGCTGGGTAGCGCCGAGTCGTTCGTGACCAAGGGCTTCGACGGACTCGCTCGCCGGCTGTGCGACCAGGCCATGGCCGGGCACGGCGACGACCGGGCCGTCATCACCATCTGGCGCCGCTGACACTGCCGACGCCGCCGTCGACAGTGCCAGCGGTGCTTGACAGGCACCGCCTTCGCGGTGACCGGTCAGGTTCGCGGCGTGTTCGGGATGTCGTCGTCCTGGCCGTCGAGACCGTCGAGACCGTCCTTGATCTTGTCCTGGCCCATGTCGACCTTGTCGGCGTACTTGCCACCGGTCTTCTCATCGATCATGTCGCCGGCCTTGTCGACACCCCCGCCGGCCTTGTCGCCGTGCTGGTCGACGAGCTCGGTGACCTTGTCCTTGATGTTGTCGAAGACGCCCATCGGGGCTTCCTTTCGTCGTCGGGGGCCTCGGACGAACCCCGTGGCGGCAACGGTAGCCCCCGGCTGAGGCTGACGGCCTGCACGCCCGCTGCCCGTCAGCATCCGCGGCTGGCTAGCATTCGGGCCGTGAGCCAACACTCGGGCGTGCCAGACCTGCCGGAGGGCGTCGTTCCCTCGCGGGTGCGTAGCTTCGTGCGCCGGGGGCGGTTCTCCGACCTCACCCGCAGCCGCCTCGAGCAGCTGGCACCCGGGCGAGCCCTGCCCGAGGGCGCCTTCGAGCCCCGAGCGGCTTTCGGGCGCGAGGCCCCGCTCGTGCTCGAGATCGGGTGTGGCCACGGCGCCGCCGCGCTCGCCTACGCCGAGCAGCATCCTGAGCATGACCTCGTGGCCATGGACGTGCACACTCCCGGCCTGGCCCGCATGCTGGCCGAGGCCGCCGACCGCGGGCTGCCGAACCTGCGGATCGAGATCGGGGATGCCGTCGTCTTTCTCGAGGCGCGGGTGGCCCCGGCCGCATTCGACGCGGTGCACCTGTTCTTCCCCGACCCGTGGCGCAAACAGAAGCACACCAAGCGCCGCTTCGTCAGCCCCGCCAACCTCGACCTCCTCGCCGTGGTGCTGAAACCCGGGGGGCACGTGCTGGTCGCCACCGACCAGGACTTCTACGCCCGGCACGTGCTCGAGCAGGTCGGCGCCCACCCTCGGTTCACGGCCCACCGCTCGGCCCGGCCCTCGTGGCGCCCGACCGTGGGCTTCGAGGCCAAGGGCCGCGCCGCGGGGCGCAGCATCTCCGAGCTGCGGCTCGACCTCGACACCTGAACGAACCAGCGCCAGACGGTCGAGGCCGCCACCACATCGTCGGGGCAACAGGATTCGAACCTGCGGCCTTCCGCTCCCAAAGCGGACGCGCTACCAAGCTGCGCCATGCCCCGTACACGCCACACCGTAGCCGGTGCCCGTCGCCACACGATTTCCGGATGCCGGTGAGCGGGCAGTAGTCTGTGCCACCGAACCTCGGGTCGACGACCCGGTTCCTGCGGGCGTAGCTCAATGGTAGAGCCTCAGTCTTCCAAACTGATCACGCGAGTTCGATTCTCGTCGCCCGCTCCATCGCTCGGACGTGCGCACCCACGACGACATCGCGCGTCGGAGCGGGGCGACCGACGGAAAACCCACAAGACGCGAGGGCATGCTCGTCGTAGCGTTGAAGCATGGACCGGCCAGACCTGCAGCACGCCCTGCGTGACCGCGACGCGGTTCTGCGCGCCTTCGTCGCGCCCGACGGTTCCCTCACGAGCATCCCGACGAAGATGCGCAAGCGGCTCGTCGTGCTCGACCTGCTGTGCCAGGAGTTCGAGCTCGGTGAGAGGTACGCCGAGACCGAGGTCAACAACCGGCTGCGGGCCTTCCACCCCGATGTCGCCGCGCTGCGCCGCTACCTGGTCGAGGAGGGTTTCCTCGACCGGGCCGAGGGGCGGTACTGGCGCGCCGGCGGCAGTACCGGTGTCGACCCTGCTGTCGGCTGAGCCGCTCAGCGGCATCCGGTATGCCGTTCGGCCCCGACCGGGCTGACTCAGCCCTGACGGAAACCGAGCGCCTCGCTGAGGTAGCTCTTCGCGCCGTCGGCCTCCAGGCCGCGCTCGGTCGCTGCCGCGGTGCGGGGCGAGGGCCAGGCGTGCAGCCAGAACAGCGCCAAGGCTCCGGGCAGGGCGACGGCCAGCGGCAGCCACGAGTGCGGGGTGAAGGCGAACGACACGGCGAAGGCGACCAGCACCGGCGCCTCGGCGAGGGCCGTGCGAAGAACCGTGGTCGAGGTGAAGAAGCGCAGTGACGTCGTCTCGGCGTTCTCGCGCGGCAGGCCGAGCGGCAGCGCCGGAACGCTGTAGCCCACGTACGTGATGAGCAGGGCCGCCCCGAGCAGCGCGACGAGCACGATGGCGATGGCGACCACCGACGGGACCGGCGCGGAGGGGTCGACGAAGATGCGCACGACAGAGATCATCAGGGCGCCCATCCCGACCGCGACACAGACCAGCTGGATGGGTCGCAGGGTCATGGCAGCCGGGTTCATGGTGACCGAGCATAGATGGCGCATTTAGCCATCCGGCCTGCGCCCGTTAGCATGGCCTGTCGGTTGGTGTTTCCGCCGACCCATCCCGCCGATCCCTTGGAGTACCCGCAGTGAAGAGTGCGCTCGAGACCCTCAGCCCGACCCGGGTCAAGATGACCGTCGAGGTCCCGTTCGAAGAGCTGAAGCCGAGCCTCGACGCGGCCATCAAGCACATCGGTGAGCAGATCCAGGTGCCCGGGTTCCGCAAGGGCAAGGTGCCGGCCCGCATCATCGAGCAGCGCGTCGGCAGAGCCGCCGTTCTCGAGGAGGCCGTGAACAGCGCGCTGCCGGAGTTCTACGGACAGGCCCTGGCGGAGAACGAGGTTCGCCCCATGGGCCAGCCCGAGATCACCGACCTGCAGGTGCCCGCCAGCGACGGCGAGGGCCTGACCTTCGTCGCCGAGGTCGACCGCCGGCCCGACATCGTGCTGCCCGACTTCGACGACATCGAGCTCATCGTCGACGAGGTCACCATCGACGAGGCGGCCGTGCAGGAGCGTCTCGACGCCCTCCGCGCCCGGTTCGGCACCCTGGTCGGGGTCGACCGCGCCGCCGCCGATGGCGACTTCGTCTCGCTCGACCTCTCGGCCACCATCGGCGACGAGGAGATCGACTCCGTCACGGGGGTCTCCTACGAGGTCGGCAGCAAGAACATGCTGGAGGGCCTCGACGAGGCGCTCATCGGTATGACCGCCGACGAGACCAAGACCTTCACCGCCCCCCTCGCGGGAGGCGACCGTGAGGGCACTGCCGCCGAGTGCACCGTCACGGTCACCGTGGTCAAGGAGCGCGAGCTGCCCGAGCTCGACGACGACTTCGCCCAGCTGGCCTCCGAGTTCGACACTCTCGAGGAGCTGCAGGCCGATCTCGAGGGCAAGGTCGAGGTCGACGCCAGGTTCGCGCAGGGTGTCTCGGCCCGCGACCAGCTGCTCGAGGCCATCCTCGAGAAGGTCGACGTGCCGATCCCGGAGGGCGTCGTCACCGCCGAGGTCACCAGCCACCTGGAGGGTGAGAACCGGCTCGATGACGACGAGCACCGCGCCGAGGTCGACGAGAGCACCCGCAAGGGCCTGAAGACCCAGCTCGTGCTCGACGCGATCGCCGAAGCCACCGAGGTGCAGGTCGCCCAGCAGGAGCTCATCGAGTTCCTCGTGATGAGCTCGCAGCAGTACGGCATGGACCCCAACCAGTTCGCCCAGCAGCTCGACCAGGACGGCCAGATCCCGGCCATGGTGGCCGAGGTCGCCCGCCGCAAGGCGCTCGCCAGCGTGCTCGAGAAGGTGTCGGTCAAAGACACCGCCGGCAACGTCATCGACCTCAACGAGGCCGTCCCCGGCACCGAGGACGACGAGGACGACGACGTCTCCGCTGCGGCCGACGTGACCGAGACCACCGACGAGCACACCGACGAGCACCCTCACGACCACACCGGCGAGGCCGTGGACGGCGACGTCGACGAGGACACCGACGAGACGGTCACCAGCAACGCCTGAGCGCGACAGCCCGGCACGGATGGTGAGGCCGACCCCGGTTCGGGGTCGGCCTCACGTGTCGCCTCACGTGTCTCGGTCGGCGGCGCGGCGCAACGGGTAGGTCACAGGGGGCCGTACCGACGGCTTCGAACCACCTCGACCAACCACGGTGAGGACCCAGAGATGAGCAACAGCACCGGCGAGACCAGCGAAAGCACCCCGGCCAGCGTCGAGCAGTCCGATGCCGAGCGCGGCAACCTCGATGGGAGCAACGCCAGCAACGGACCGAGAGAGCACTCCCTCGAGCAGGCGCAGGGCAACGGCTCGTTCGACGACGCCTCGCACGACAGCGCCGACGACAGCGCCGGCGACAGCGACGAGGCTCGGATGGCATCTGACGCGGGGGAGTCCGGCCAGGACGGCGGGTCGATGAGCTGACCGGCGTCTGCGGTTTGTCTGCTCAGGGCGAACAGCGCGCCAATGGGAAATCTCCCTCGTACCTCGCGCGTTAGGGTCAGTGACGAGCCAGCCGGCACCTGCAGACCGCGGTGCTGCCGACTGGACACACTTCGACGATGGAGACTTGGGTGACTTCGCAGACCTCCGCCAACGGCAACGGCATGCCGAGTGGTCTGGACGACCACATCTACAACCGCCTGCTCAAGGAACGCATCATCTTCCTGGGCTCAGACGTGCGCGACGACAACGCGAACGCGATCGCGGCCCAGCTGCTGCTGCTGTCGGCCGAAGACTCCGAGGCCGACATCTGGCTCTACATCAACAGTCCCGGCGGGTCGATCTCGGCCGGCATGGCGATCTTCGACACGATGAACTGGATCCCCAACGACGTGGCGACCGTGGCCATGGGCATGGCGGCCTCGATGGGCCAGTTCCTGCTGTCGGCCGGGACCAAGGGAAAGCGCTACGCCACCCCCCACGCCCGCGTCATGATGCACCAGCCCTCGGGCGGCATCGGCGGTACGGCCACCGACATCAAGATCCAGGCTGAGCAGATGCTCTACGTCAAGCAGCAGATGGCCATGCTCATCGCCGAGCACACGGGCCAGACCGAAGAGCAGATCACCCGTGACTCCGACCGCGACCGGTGGTTCAGTGCGGAGGAGGCCAAGGAGTACGGGTTCGTCGACCACGTCTTCACCAGTGCGGGTCAGGCCGTCGAGGGCTCCAGCGTGGGCCAGGCCGACGCCAAGCCCGACGGCCCGGGCGTCAAGATCGACGGCACCGGTAGCGCCGGCGATGCTGGTAACGCTGGCAACTCCGACGACAACGCCTGAGCACGACGGCATCCTAAGGATTTTGGAGACAGACATGATGATCAACCCCACCGCGCGCCTCGGCGACGCCGCCCAGCCGTCGAGCCGCTACATCCTGCCGCAGTTCGAGGAGCGCACCGCCTACGGCATGAAGCGCTCCGACCCGTACAACAAGCTCTTCGAGGACCGCATCATCTTCCTCGGAGTGCAGGTCGACGACGCCTCGGCCGACGACATCATCGCCCAGCTGCTGGTGCTCGAGTCGCTCGATCCCGACCGCGACATCCTGATGTACATCAACAGCCCCGGTGGCTCGTTCACGGCCATGACGGCCATCTACGACACGATGCAGTTCGTCCGGCCCGACATCCAGACCTTCGTCATCGGTCAGGCCGCCTCAGCCGCGGCAGTGCTGCTCGGAGCCGGCGCTCCCAAGAAGCGCTTCGCCCTGCCGAACGCGCGCATCCTGATCCACCAGCCGGCCCTCTCGGGCGGCGAGTACGGTCAAGCGTCCGACATCGAGATCCAGGCCAACGAGGTGCTGCGCATGCGCACCTGGCTCGAGGACACCCTGGCCCACCACACCGGGCGCTCCTCGGAGCAGGTGCAGAGCGACATCGAGCGCGACAAGATCCTCTCGTCGGCGGAGGCTATGGAGTACGGCCTCATCGACGAGGTGCTCTCGTCGCGCAAGGCCTCGCTCGAGAGCTGAGTCGACGCGTCCAACTCCAGTCGGAATGCCGCTGGGCCATCGGGTGACCGATCGGGCCCAGCGGCATCCGTGTGCCGGCACGCCGAGATCGCGGTGGGTGTGCCGTGGGCTCAGATCTGCGCCAAGATCAAGACCAGCCACATCGCAAGGGAGCAGTCATGGCGGAGTACGTCGGTTCGATCGACCAGGGCACGACCAGCACGCGCTTCATGATCTTCGACCACTCGGGCAACGAGGTGGCCCGCCACCAGCTCGAGCACGTGCAGATCCTGCCCCAGGCGGGCTGGGTCGAGCACAACCCCGTCGAGATCTGGGAACGCACCTCCTCGGTGATCCAGACGGCACTCGGCAAGGCGAACCTCACCAGCTCTGAC
>JBBSTU010000187.1:0-8081 GCA_038235595.1 Actinomycetales bacterium
CACCGCCATCGCCGACTGGTTCAGCGGTCGCGGCCTGTCGACCGAGGCCGACCAGGTCATCGTCACCTCGGGCGCGCACGCGGGGCTGTCGGCCACCCTTCGCGCGTTGCTCGACGTGGGCGACCGAGTGCTGTTCGAGACCCCGACCTACCCGAACGCCCTGGTCGGCGCCCGGCGCTCGTCACTACGTGCGGTGGCGTTCCCGATCACGCGCACCGGCTGGGATCTCGAGGCGATGGAGCTCACCCTGCGACAGAGCCGAGCCCGGCTGGTCTACCTGATCCCCGACTTCCAGAACCCCACGGGACAGCTCATGGACGCGCCGACGCGCGCGGCGGTGGCCCGCATACTGCGGCGGTGCGGCGCCCGAGCCGTGGTCGACGAGACCTTCGTCGAGCTCGGGCTCGACGGCCCTCCCCCTGCCCCGTTCGGCACGCACTCCGACACCGCGATCACCATCGGCAGTGCGGCCAAGACCTGGTGGGGCGGTGTGCGAGTGGGCTGGGTGCGCTCCCCGCTCGCAGATGCGGCCGCCGTCGTCGAAGCACGCCACAGCCTCGATCTCGGCACGTCGGTGCTCGAACAGCTGCTCGTGGTCGAGCTGCTGCGCGAAGGTGACGCCCTTCTTGACCAAAGACGAGCGTCAACCCGCGAGCGCCGCGACGCGATGGCAGCGGCCCTGCACCGACACGTACCCGACTGGAGCTTCGACCTGCCCCCCGGCGGCCTCAACCTCTGGTGCGAGCTGCCGGTCGACCGGGGCGACGAGCTCGTTCGGGCCGGTGAGGAGGCCGGCGTCCGCCTGGCCCGCGGGGGCCAGTTCGGCATCCAGGGCGGGCTCGGCCGCTTCGTCCGGGTGCCGTTCTGCGTGGCCCCCGACGAGGCCGACGAGGTGGGCCGACGCCTGGCGCGCGCCTGGCAGCAGGCCCTCAGCGGTGACGCCCCCGTGGCGTCCCGCAGCCCGCTGATCGCCTGACCGACGGCCGGCGCCCGCGTACGAAAGTGGCCACTCGACCTGGGGTGCAGGTCGAGTGGCCAGTTTCGTACACGAACTCTGGGTCAGTCGCGGGTCAGCTTGCGGTAGGTGACCCGGTGCGGGCGCGCCGCGTCGGGGCCGAGCCGCTCGACCTTGTTCTCCTCGTACGAGGCGAAGTTGCCCTCGAACCAGTACCACTTCGCCGGGTTCTCCTCCGTGCCCTCGAAGGCGAGGATGTGCGTCGCGACCCGGTCGAGGAACCATCGGTCGTGGGTGATGACCACGGCGCAGCCGGGAAACTCGAGCAGCGCGTTCTCGAGCGAGCCGAGGGTCTCGACGTCGAGGTCGTTGGTGGGCTCGTCGAGCAGCAGCAGGTTGCCGCCCTGCTTGAGGGTGAGCGCCAGGTTGAGGCGGTTGCGCTCGCCACCGGAGAGCACGCCGGTCATCTTCTGCTGGTCGGGGCCCTTGAAGCCGAACTGCGAGACGTAGGCGCGTGAGGGGATCTCGACGTTGCCGACCTTCATGTGGTCAAGGCCGTCGGACACGACCTCCCAGAGGTTCTTCTTGGGGTCGAGCCCCTCACGGCCCTGGTCGACGTAGGAGATCTTGACCGTCTCGCCGATCTTCACCTCGCCCGAGTCGGGCGCCTCGAAACCGACGATCGTCTTGAACAGCGTCGACTTACCCACCCCGTTGGGGCCGATGACGCCAACGATGCCGTTGCGAGGGAGCGAGAACGAGAGGTCCTTGATGAGCACGCGGTCGCCGAAGCCTTTGGTCAGCTTCTTGACCTCGATGACCGTGGAGCCCAGCCGCGGGCCGGGCGGGATCTGCAGCTCCTCGAAGTCGAGCTTGCGGGTGCGGTCGGCCTCGGCCGCCATCTCCTCGTAGCGAGCCAGACGGGCCTTGCTCTTGACCTGACGGCCCTTGGCGTTGCTGCGAACCCACTCGAGCTCGGTCTTGAGGCGCTTGGCCAGCTTGGCGTCCTTCTTGCCCGCGATGGTGAGGCGCTCGGACTTCTTCTCGAGGTAGGTCGAGTAGTTGCCCTCGTAGGGGTAGAGACGGCCTCGGTCGACCTCAGCGATCCACTGCGCGACGTTGTCGAGGAAGTACCGGTCGTGGGTGACGGCGATGACGGCGCCGGCATAGCTCTCGAGGTGCTGCTCGAGCCACAGCACCGACTCGGCGTCGAGGTGGTTGGTGGGCTCGTCGAGCAGCAGCAGGTCAGGCTTCTGCAAGAGCAGCTTGCACAGCGCGACGCGTCGACGCTCACCGCCCGACAGGTTGGTGACGGGCGAGTCTCCGGGTGGGCAGCGCAGGGCGTCCATCGCCTGCTCGAGCTGGCTGTCGAGGTCCCACGCGTCGGCGTGGTCGATGTCTTCCTGGAGCGTGCCCATCTCGGCGAGCAGGGCGTCGTAGTCGGCGTCGGGCTCGCCCATCTCCTCGGAGATGGCGTTGTAGCGGTCGACCTTGGCCTTGATCTCGCCGGCGCCCTCCTCGACGTTGCCGAGAACGGTCTTGTCCTCGTTGAGGGGTGGCTCCTGAAGCAGGATGCCGACGCTGGCTCCGTTCGCCAGACGCGCCTCGCCGTTGGAGGGCTGGTCGAGGCCCGCCATGATCTTGAGGATCGTGGACTTGCCGGCCCCGTTGGGGCCGACCATCCCGATCTTCGCGCCGGGGTAGAACGACATCGAGACGTCGTCGAGGATGACCTTCTCGTTGTGTGCCTTACGAGCTCGGGTCATGGTGTAGATGTACTCGGCCATGCGTCGCAGGCTATCCGCCCGGGCCCGGGCGACCCAACTCGTCCGCCCGGGGCCGAGTGGGTGCCCTCACGCCGAGAGCGGGTCGACCACCTCGTAGTCGTCGGTTTCCGGGTCGCCGGTCGTGGCCACCTGGTAAAGGCCGGCGTCGACCACCCCGTTCTCGTCGACGCCCGCAGGCCGCTGCTCGGAAGCCTCGGCCATGGCCTGGAGGGCATCGGCGACCTCAGGCTCGCTGAGCCGGTCGTGTCCGAGGGCGGCGGCCTTGCTGAGGCGCTCGAACCTCGAGCGCCCCCAGGTCAGGTCGTGGCCCACGTGCTCGGCGTCGATCTCGGTGCTCTGACGCAGCTGACCGTCAGCGCCCTGCCACTCGCGGGTGCTCAGCTTGCCCTCGACCACGACCGGCTGACCCTTGCGCAGGGAGGCGCCGATGTTGGCCCCGAGGGCGTTGAAGGCGATCACGCCGTAGAAGCTCGTGTCACCGTCGACGAACTTGCCGTCGGCCGTGCGGCTGAAGGGGGTCGTGGCGATGCGGAAGGTGGTGAAGACTCCCCCGGTGCGTGTCTCGCGCACGACCGGCTCGGTCACGACGTTGCCGTGGATGGTCACCCTGGTCTCGTTCATCGATGCTCTGCTCCTGATGCTCGTCGGGTCTGCGGTCAGCGGCCTCGGCTGGCCGCCACACCCACCGTCTCCCAACACGAGCCGTCACCGCGAGGGTCGCGCAGCGGCCTGTGGACGAACGCACCTCCCGCGACGGGGGTGTGGACAGGCTCAGGAACGGGCGCGGTCGAGCTGACGGCGGGTCTCGCGATGCCTTCCGAGCACCTCGGCCACCGGGGCAGCGACGCGTTCGTCACCCACGGTCGCGATCGACGACGCCAGCCGCTTGGCGATGGTGGCCCGGCGACGGCGCGCCCCCACCCGAGCCCACCACCGGCAGAGTGCGCCGAGACCCACGCCGAGCAGGAGCCCGCCGACGAGCATGACCAGCGGCACGGGCAGGATGCCGAACGACGGCGTATCGGGGCGGGGCAGCTGGGCCAGGCCGATCCCCCAGAGCACGTCGAGCCACACCAGCCCGGCGACGGCGACCAGCCCGAGTGACCACTGCACCACGTTGACGAGCAGCCACCACGCCGGTCGCCGAGCCCGGAGCGACGTGCCGAGCACGGCCCCGTCGAGGGCGTCGCGCAGGGCCCCCTCACCCTGGTCGACGGCATTCTCGACGGCGCCGGCCCAGCGCACCGGCAACCCGTCGGAGGCCGAGCGCACGAAGCTACGGGTGGCCACGTCGACGGCGGCGATGGTGGACACGCTCGGGCTCGGGATGGACGACCGGCCGAGCACGGCCCGCACGTCAGCCCGCTCGATGTCAACGGGGATCGGGTTGGCACTACCAGAGCGGTCGAGACGCAGGCGCCGCAGTGGGTCGGCGACGAAACCCCTGGTCCATCGGGCGAAGAGCCAGCCGGTGTGGGCGAAGGCCTCCCGCCGGTAGTCGCGGGCGACGGCGTCGAGCACGATGGGCACACCGGCCGCCCTTGCCAGCGCCGAGTCGAGCTCGGGCCGCGGCAGCTCCATCGCCTCGGGCTCGTCGTCGGCCACGCCGGCACGCAGCGTGATGGCGGCGCCGACGACGTCGGCCCGAAGGCGTCGACGGAACGCCGCGTTCCCGGCCACCGCCTGGGCGAGCCGCTCCCTGAGCTCGGCGACTCCCCCGCCGTCGATCGCGGACGTCGGGAGGACCGTCGCTCCGGTGACCCCGTCGGCGACCAGCAGGCGCGTGAGGTCGTCGCAGACTGACGGCGTCTGGCTCGGCGTGAGCCGGTCGACCTGGTTGAGCACCGCCAGGGTCACGGCGTCGTGCCGCGACAGGAGGCTGACGAACTCGTCATGCAGGCGCGCGTCGGCGTACTTCTGCGGGTCGGTCACCCAGACGAAGACATCCACCAGCTCGAGCACCCGTTCGGCTTCGTCACGATGGCTCACCTCCCGGGAGTCGAAGTCGGGAAGATCGAGCAGCACGAGGCCGTCAAGGCGCGGCGCTCCCTCGTCAGCGACGTCGGCGGCGTCAGCGGCGTCAGCGGCGTCAGCACTGACGAGGTGGCGGGCGTCGACGTGCAGCCAGTCGAGCAGCTCGGTGGCGTCGCTGGGGCCCCAGACGGCCGCCGAGGGAACCGACGTGGTCGGTCGTCTGGCGCCGATTGCAGCGACCGGCGACCCGACCAGCGCGTTGAACACCGACGACTTGCCGCTCCCCGTGGCACCGGCCAGGGCCACGACGGTGTGGTCACCGGCGAAGTGCGTGCGTTCCCAGGCCTTGTCGACCACACGACGGGCCAGGTCGGAGTCGGTGGGGTCGAGCTCGCCGCCACCGGACAACAGGGCCATCGACAGCGCCTCGGTGCGCCGGGCCAGGTCAGACGCCGAGAGATCCGGTGCCCGTTTTCGCGCGGCTCGGGTGCCGCGTGCTGCCCGCCCGATCCGGATCGCGCTCATCGTGCCCTCCTTACGGACTCGGCGGCTGCCGAGAGGTGGCGCGACTGGTCTGGGTCGACGCCCAGGCTCGCGACCGCATCGTCGAAGCGCACGCGTTCGGCCTCGTACAGCTCGCAGACCCGGTCGAGCAGTCGTTCACGGGCCTGGCGGGCCAGCTCGCGCACGGCCTGATCGCCGAACACGGCCTCGAGCAGCTTCTGCCCGATGACGGCGGTACCTCCGGCGATGCCCACCTCGGCGCCGGTGATCCCCGCGGTGCTCGCGAAGGTGACGAGCATGAGCACGACCCCCAGGCCGTTGACGCCGTACGCCATGATGCGAGCCGTCGACCTACGGTCCTTCCCCTCGTGGCGAACCATCGCGAGGATGTCGCCCTGCCAGTCGCGCACCAGCCGGGCGATGCGTTCGTCACCGGTGCCACTCGAGCGAGACAGCCCGGGGTCGGTCACGAGCAGCTGCTGGCCCCCCGGCAGGGTCCGCCACTGCCGCGCCGTGGTGCTCGCCGCCAGCTCGGCCCGGTTGGCGATGAGCGCCTCCACCCCGTTCTGCAGCGCCTCGCCGAGGTTCTCGGCCTTGGCCGGCTCGCCCTTGACGAACGCGGTGAAGCGGTCGCGCAGGCGCGAGACGGTCGACTCGACCTGACGGAAGAACTCACCCGTGCCGACGAACTCCTGCCAACGGGCCAGCACCTCACCTCGAAGCAGGGTGCCGTCGACCATGCCGGCCCGAACCTGCTGGTGCGCGTCGCTGTAGGCCTCGTGGGCGACGGCGACCAGCGTGTCGACGGCGCCGGACTGGTCGGCAGAGCTTGCGGCCAGAGCGGTGACCCGACTGTCCAAGGAGTCGAGCGCCCCACGCAGGGTGTGGCGCACCACCGCGGCTCGGGCCGTCGCATCTCCGGCGAGCGTGCTCAGCCAGGTCTGCAAGGGTTCTACCTCGTCTCGGGGCAGCAGGCCTTCCCGCAGAGCGGTCTCGGTCACGGTGAAGACGGGCGCCTGCGCCAGGCCCTGCTCCCGCAGCATCGACGCAAGGTGCGGACGAATCTCGCCCACGGCCTCCGCCGGCACGCGGTCGAGCACGACGGCCACCGAGGTACCTCGTTCGGCCGCCTCTCGCAACAGGTCCCACGGAACGGCATCGGCGTAGCGCGCGGCCGTGGTGACGAACAGCCAGAGGTCGGCGGCGGCGAGCAGCTGGCCCGCGAGCTCACGGTTGGCCGCGACGACACTGTCGATGTCGGGGGCGTCGACGAGGGCGAGCCCGGGCCAGACGGCATCCGTCGACACCAGCCGCAGTGACCCCGACCCCTCGCTGTCGGCGTGTGCGCCGGTGACCCGCGACAGTCCGGGCAGCACGCGCTGGCCCGAGAACCACGGCTCGTCAGACGGGTGGTGTACGAGCACCGGCGAGCGAGTGGTCGGTCGCAGCACCCCCGGTGACGACACTTCGAGGCCGACCAAGGAGTTGACGAGGGTCGACTTTCCCGAGCCGGTCGACCCGCCCACCACGGCCAGCAGGGGCGCGTCGAGGGCCTCGAGACGGGGGATGACGTAGTCGCCCAGCTGGTCGAGCAACCGCGTGCGGGCGCTCCGAGAGGCGACGATGCCCGGCAGCTCGAGCGGCAACCTGGCGCCGGCCACGGCCGCGCGGACGTCGCGAACGGCATCCAGGAGCGCGGTGCCGCCCTTGGACAAACCAGCCGAAGTGCCGAAAGCTGCTGCCACGGCCACAGTCTGGCGGGTCGGGGCGACGCGGCCAAACCCATGCGCGCCGTGTCTACGACCAGCGCGCAGGCCAGGGGGTCAGCGCTGTCCGAAGGTGCCGCTGTGGCGGGGCTCAGCCCGGCAGCCCCGTCGCGCCGAGCAGGAGCAGCTGAGCGGCCGCCCGCGCCAGGAGGTGGGTCACGACGGCCGGATGCTGCGCGTACCAGTCCAGCTGGACCGCGCGAACCTCGGCAGCGCTCACCACCTGGCCGGCCACGACCCAGTCGGTGTCGTGCTCGCCGACACCAGCCGCCGGGAGCTCGAGCGCCGCGCGCACCGGTGCCTCGACCGGCGCGTGCACGCTGTCGAGCAGGGTTCTCCCCGGGTCGGTCGCCGCCACCGGCCACCCGAACCCGGCCTCCACGCGGCGGGCCAGACCCACGATCACCGCGTTGCCCGGGTGGTTCACCGTGTGCGCCGCGTCGGCGTCGGCCGCGAGCACGAGGTCGCTGACCGGGAGCGCCCCGGCTTCGGTCTCCCGCCGGGCCAGCTCGTTGAGCGACCACTGCGACACGGCGCGGATGCCGTCGGCCGTCGTCACCGACGCGGGCAGGCCCGCGGCGACCAGCAGGGTACGGGCGTCGTGGTAGGGCACCAGCGGGGGATCGCCGAGCCCCGGGTGGTGATAGACGATCTGCCACGGGTGCAGCCCGGCGTGGCGAAAGACCGGGTACAGCATCGTCGTGGCGTGGACCGCACGGCGGGCCACCTGGTGACTGCCGAGCGGGAGGTCTCGGTAGTCGGCGGCGATGGGCTGGGTCAGCACCCAGCGGGCGCGGCCCAACAGTCGCTCGAGCAGCGGCACCTCGTCGGCCGCGATCTCGTGCACCGGCGGGATGCGCACGCTGACGCAGGGCGCGTGCGGGCTCTTCTGCAGTACCACTCGCAGGGACTCGGCCTGACAGTTCCCGTGCACGACGAGCAGAGGGCGGTCGGTCGGCACCGGTTCCAGGCCGTAGAAGACCCCGTAGTGGCGCGCCCGCCCCGGGTCAGCATCCACGGCGGCGGCCCGTTGCCGTAGCGAAGCAGGCCCGTCATCGCGGTTCGCCTGGGCCGCAGGGACCGCTGGTTGCGTCA
>JBBSTU010000188.1:0-8077 GCA_038235595.1 Actinomycetales bacterium
CGGCACCATCGACCAGGTCCTTCCGCCTGCGGTGCAGCGGTCGATGGCCAACCGGGCCGGCGCCCACATCAGCACGGTGCGCAGCGGCCACCTGCCCATGGTCTCGGCCCCCAAGGCGGTCACCTCGCTGATCGAGCAGGCCGCGAGGTCGTGAGCTCGACCTGAACGAACGGTCGGGCTGGTGACGCGGTCGCGTGTCGGGCTCACCCTCGTGCGCGGTGGTGCGGTGATGCGGCGTCACGCCCGGCGCCACCGGCCCGACCTCCGGCCGTGGTCTCAGGCGTAGGCCCTAGACTCACGTCATGAGTGAGGACGTGCGGAACGAGCTGTCGACCCCCTCGCGGGTTCGAGCGCGCTTCGCACGTTTCGGCGCCACCCGGCCGGCGGGCAACCCGGTTCTGGAACCGCTGATGACTGCGGTGCGCCAGGCCCATCCGAAGGCCGACCTGTCGGTGATCGAGCGCGCCTACGAGGTGGCTGAGGCGGCCCACGAGGGCCAGATGCGCAAGAGCGGCGATGCCTACATCACCCATCCGCTCGCGGTCACCACCATTCTCGCCGAGCTCGGTATGACCCCGCCGACACTGGCCGCGGCTCTGTTGCACGACACGGTCGAAGACACGGCCTACGCCCTCGATGAGCTTCGGCGCGACTTCGGTGAAGAGATCGCGATGCTCGTCGACGGGGTGACCAAGCTCGACAAGGTCACCTACGGTGAGGCGGCGCAGGCCGAGACCGTGCGCAAGATGGTCATCGCCATGGCCCGCGACATTCGGGTGCTGGTGATCAAGCTGGCCGATCGGCTGCACAACGCCCGCACGTGGCGCTACGTCAGCCCCGAGTCGGCCAAACGCAAGGCCAACGAGACCCTCGAGATCTACGCGCCGCTGGCGCACCGGCTCGGCATGAACACCATCAAGTGGGAGCTCGAAGACCTCAGCTTCATGACCCTGTACCCCAAGGTGTACGACGAGATCGTCCGCCTTGTGGCCGAGCGTGCTCCGGCGCGAGAGCAGTACCTGGCCGGGGTGCGTACCCAGGTGACCGACGACCTGACCGCCGCCAAGATCAAGGCCACGGTCACCGGTCGACCCAAGCACTACTACTCCGTGTACCAGAAGATGATCGTACGCGGGCGCGACTTCGAGGAGATCTACGACCTCGTCGCCGTGCGGGTGCTCGTCGACACCGTGCGCGACTGCTACGCCGCACTCGGGTCGCTGCACTCGCGCTGGAACCCGGTGCCCGGCCGGTTCAAGGACTACATCGCGATGCCGAAGTTCAACATGTACCAGTCGCTGCACACCACGGTCATCGGGCCGGAGGGCAAGCCGGTCGAGATCCAGATCCGCACCCACACCATGCACCGCCGCGCCGAGTACGGCGTGGCCGCGCACTGGAAGTACAAGGACCAGAACGGCGGCAGTGTCGCCCGCCCCGGTGAGATCACCCCACAGAACGACATGGCCTGGCTGCGTCAGCTGCTCGACTGGCAGCGCGAGACCGAGGACCCCGGCGAGTTTCTCGACTCACTGCGCTTCGAGATGGGCAGCAGCGAGGTCTACGTGTTCACCCCGAAGGGCGGGGTGGTGGCCCTGCCCGCCGGCGGAACCCCCGTCGACTTCGCCTATGCCGTGCACACCGAGGTCGGGCACCACTGCATCGGCGCCAGGGTCAACGGCCGCCTGGTGCCGCTCGAGTCGACGCTCGAGAACGGCGATCTGGTCGAGGTGCTCACCTCGAAGGCCGACGGGGCCGGTCCGAGCCGCGACTGGTTGCAGTTCGTCAAGAGCCCGCGGGCACGCAACAAGATCAAGGCCTGGTTCTCGAAGGAAAGCCGAGAAGAGGCGATCGACTCAGGCAAGGAGAGCATCGCCAAGGCTCTGCGCAAGCAGAACCTGCCGCTGCAACGGCTGATGAGCCACGAGTCGATGACGGCCGTCGCGACCGATCTGCGCTACCAGGACATCGAGGCGCTGTATGCCGCTGTCGGCGAGGGCCACGTCTCGGCCCAGCACGTCGTCGGCAAGGTGGTCGCATCGATGGGCGGGGTCGACGGCGCCACGGAAGACCTGGCCGAGGCCACGGTTCCCAACCGGGGCCGGGCCCGGCGCCACGACGGTGATCCGGGAGTCGTGGTCGTCGGCGCCGCCGACGTGTGGGTCAAGCTGGCCAAGTGCTGCACCCCGGTGCCGGGCGACCCGATCCTCGGTTTCGTCACCCGGGGCAGCGGTGTGTCGGTGCACCGGGTCGACTGCACCAACGCCGACCAGCTCACGGCCAACCCCGACCGCCTCATCGAGGTCGAGTGGGCGCCCAGCTCGGCCAGCGTGTTCCTCGTGCAGCTGCAGGTCGAGGCGCTCGACCGCAACCGGCTGCTCAGCGACGTGACGCGGGTGCTGAGCGACCAGCACGTCAACATCCTCTCGGCCTCGGTGCAGACCTCACGAGCCCGGGTCGCCATCTCGCGGTTCACCTTCGAGATGGGTGATCCGGCGCACCTCGACCACGTCATCAAGGCCGTGCGAAAGATCGACGGCGTGTTCGACGTCTACCGGGTCAACGGTGGCAAGTCGACCGCCTGACGCTGCGAGGCGGCATTGGGCGCTGCATCGCGGTAGGTCAAGCGGCACGGCCCTGCGAGCGACCGGCGAGGTGCTGCTGACGCTCGGGGTCGTGCTGCTGCTCTTCGTGGTCTACCTGTTGTGGTGGACCGGCGTCGAGACCAGCGCCGCGCAGTCCCGGCTCACGACCGACCTCGGGCGTGCGGTGGCGAGCGCACCGGCTCCGACGAAGGTACCGGGCAGTGTCGCTGCGTCACTCGGCGTCGACCCGCCGCCTCCCGTGCCCGCCGTCGGAGCGCCCTATATCGACATGACCATCCCGCGCCTTGGCGACGACTGGCGGTGGGTCGTGGTTCAGGGGGTCGGCCTCACCCAGCTGGCCCTCGGTCCTGGGCACTATCCGGGAACGGTCGGGCCCGGGGAGGTCGGCAACTTCGCCGTGGCCGCGCACCGCTCCACCCACGGTGAGCCCTTCGCCTACCTCTTTCGGATGAGACCGGGCGACCTCGTCAGGTTCTCGTTCGGCGGCCGGGTCTGGACCTACCGGGTCGACAAGAGCTTCCTCACCGACCCGGGCGATGTGGGTGTGCTCGACCCGGTGCCAGGGCAGCCGACAGCCACGCCTACCCGTCGGCTGCTCACGCTCACCACGTGCGACCCGCGGTGGGGCAACGAACGGCGGCTGATCGTCGTCGGCACCCTCGTGAAAGGCCGCTAGATGTATGCCGCACTGTGGCGGATGCTGCCCGGGCCCGCCGTCGTCAGGGCGGTCACCCTGATCGCCATCGCGGCGCTGATCGTGCTGGTGCTGTTCACCATCGTCTTCACCTGGGCCACCCAGTTCGTGCCGGGGCAGGAGGTGTTGGTGGACTGACGGTGGCCCCCTGTCGAGGTCAGCCGCCGAACTCGGCAACCCCGGCTCGGGCCTGGTCGAGCCAGGCCCGTCTGGCCTCGAGGGCCTCCGTGGCCTTCTTGACCTTCGAGGCGTTGCCCGATGCTTCGGCCTTGGTGAGGTCGGCCTCGAGGTCAGCGACGGTTCGCTCGAGCTGGTCGACCATGGCCTGGGCGCGTGCAGCGGCCTCCGGGTTGCTCGACTTCCAGCGCTTCTCGTCGGCGTCGCGCACGGTCTGCTCGATGCGTCGAAGGGTCTTCTCGATGCGCTCCATGTCGGCCCGGGGCACCTTGCCCGCGGCGTCCCACCTGTCTTGCACGGCGCGCAGCTGGCCCTTGGCCTTCTCGAGGTCGGTCACGGGCAGGATGGCCTCAGCTTCCTTGAGCAGGGCCTCCTTGACCGTCAGGTTGCCCCTGAAGCCCTCCTCCTCCTGCGCGACCAGGGCGTCCTTCGCGGCGAAGAACGAGTCCTGGGCGGCCTTGAAGCGCGCCCACAGCTTGTCGTCGTCGCTGCGGCTGGCGCGACCAGCCTGACGCCACTCGTCCATCAGGCGTTTGAACGCCCCGGCCGTGGAAGCCCAGTCGGTGCTCGTCGCCAGCTTCTCCGCCTCGTCGACAAGACGCTCCTTGGCCGACTTCGCCTCCGAGTGAGCGGCATCCAGACCAGCGAAGTGTGTTCTGCGGGCCTTGTCGAAGCCGTTGCGGGCCGTGCTGAACCGCTGCCACAGGGCGGTCTCCGACTCTCGGTCGAGTCGGGTCGAGGCGCGCTGGTGCGCCTTCCAGTCATCGAGCAGCTCGCGCATGCGCGCCCCGCTCGTCTTCCACTGGATGCGGCTCTCGGGCTGCCCCGCGATCGACTCCGCCTCGGCGACGATGGCTTCGCGTTCGACCTTGGCCACGGCTCGCGCCTCGGCGCGGTGCTGTTGCTCGACGACCCGTTTGGCGGCGATGCCCGACTGGATCTCGTCGAGCTTGGACGCGAGGGCGTCGAGGTCGCCGACGACCGCGGCGTCATCGGTCTGGCCCTTGAGGGTCTTCAGACCCTCCTGCACGTCTTTCGACGGCACCTCCGGCTGAGCGAGACGCTGCTCGAGCAGCACGGCCGAAGCGAAGAGCTCGTCGTACTTGCGGGCGAAGTAGGTCAGCGCCTGTTCGGAGGTCGCGCCCGGGTACGAGCCGACCTCCTTCTCCTCACCGTCGGCCGTGCGGACGTAGACCACACCCTGCTCGTCGACCCGCCCGTGGGCGGCTGAGGCCGAGTGGTCGGTGGTGATGGTGGGCGGAGCGACGACGGCGGGCGGGTGCGGTGCGGCCTTGGCCAGCACAGCCGGTGTCGGCACCGGCGGACGCGGCACGGCATTCGGCTTGGGGGGTGCAGGAGTAGTGGCCGGCAGCTTGGCCGGCAGCTTGGCCGGCAGGGTGGCGGCCGGCCTGCCGGTGTCGGAAGACTCGGTGGGCGCGGCGTCAGTGGCCGGGGTCACCTCGGCGGAGGCGTCGACGGCCGAGCCGGTCTCACTGGTCACGGACGCCTCCACGCCGGCCGACCGGTCAGTGGGCGGCGCGGTGGTTTCGGTTTCGACGACGTCCGCATCGGTGGTGTCGGGTTCGACCTCGCGTGGCGCATCGGCGGTCTGCGGGTCGTCGTGAGCAGAAGCTGCCAAGGGCTGCGGCTCACCCTGCTCGTCGGTGCCGACCGTCTCGACCTGAACCTGAACCTCGGCTTCGACAGGGGCTCCGGTGACCTCGACGGTTGCCTCGACCGGTGCTGGTGCGGGGTCGATCTCGGACGTGGCGGCCTCGGCGTCAGGCGCCGGCTCGGAATCGGGCACCGTCGAACCCTCGAGGGTGGCGACCGACTCGACGGCATCCGACAGGGCTGCGTCGGCCTCGGGGTTCGGGGTCTGCACCTCGATCGGCTCGGCGGGACCGGTGGTCGTGTTGTCCGTCATTTCTTCTCCGTGACCTTCACACTGAGGATGCTGATCGGCGAGACGGGGGCCCCGTCGGCCGGGTTCTCGCCGGTGGCCTTGTTCGCGGCGATCTTCTTGACGATGTCGAGGCCCTTGGTCACCTTGCCGAAGATGGTGTACCCGCCGCCGTCGGTGGGCAGCTTGCTCTGCTCGTAGGTGATGAAGAACTGGCCGCCGTTGCTGTTGGGATCCTGGGTGCGGGCCATGGCCAGCGAGCCGGCCGGGTAGACACCGTCCTTGGGGGCGTTCTCGATGCCGAACGTGTAGCCGGGGCCGCCCGAGCCGCTTCCGGTGGGGTCGCCGCACTGGAGCACGTAGATGCCCTCGCTCGTCACCCGGTGGCACGGGCTCGGCGCCCAGTAGCCCTCGGTGGCGAGGTTGTTGAAGGAGGCGACGGTCTGCGGGGCCTTGACCCCGTCGAGCTCGAAGTCGATCTCGCCGCAGGTGGTCGAGACCGTGGCCGTGAAGGTCTTACCGGCGGCGGTGGCCTTGTCGGGCACCTTGGTGAACTGCTTCGGCGAGGCCTGCAGGGCTGGGGGCTTCACGCAGCCCGCGGCCAGCTTCTGACCCTCGGCAAGACCAGCCGCGTTGGTCGCCTGACCCGTCGCCGCTGCCGTCGAGGCGGCCGCCGGTGTCGGGGAGTCGTCGGAGCGGTTGCCGATGAGGTGCGGCACCGCGATGACCGCGGCCACGATGACGATGACAGCGAGGATCACGCCGAAGACCTGCTTGTCGCGGGCAGAGTCACCCACGGGCGGCTTCTGGGTCTTCTGCGCTGCCTCGTGGCGACGGCGCGCACGAGCGCGTTCCTGCTCTTTGGTCAACGAACCTCTCCTAGAACATGCGGGATCGACCCCGGGCGTCCGGTCAGTTTAGGCAATGCCGACAGGGAGCATGTCACGGGATCGGTCACGAGTCCGTGACAACTCCCCTTCCGCTCACCGCCGGGTCTCCGCAGCGGCCCGATTCCGGCGCTGACGCGCTGAGCAGCCCGGCTAGGCTCGTGCGCGTGCTGACGATCGCGTTCCCCGCCCAGGCTTTCGACACGAACTGCTACGTGCTGGCCCCGGCGGCGGGGGAGGAGTGCCTTGTCGTCGACCCGGGCATCGGTGTCGAGGACACCCTGCGCGAGGTGCTGACCGAGCACCGGCTGCGGCCTGCGGCGGTGCTGCTGACGCACGGCCACGTCGACCACGTCTACTCCGTCACGCCGGTCTGTGGGTCAGACACGGCGGCCTACATCCACACCGACGACCGCTACCGCCTCACCGACCTGCTGGCCCAGACCAACCCCGGGCTGATCGCCATGCTGGAACAGCAGTTCGGGCAGCGTGCCACCTGGACCGAGCCGACCAACGTCGTCGAGATCCACGACCGCATGCTGCTGACGCTCGCAGGCCTCGACGTCGAGGTGCTGCACGCACCGGGCCACACGGAGGGATCGGTCATGTTCGGGCTCCACTACGTGCCCGATGGGCTCGGCGAGCAGGTCGAGGTCGACCGCACCATGATCAGCGGCGACGTGCTCTTCGCCGGCTCGATCGGCCGAACCGACCTGCCGGGCGGCAGCCACGACGCGATGCAGCGCAGCCTGCGCGAGGTGGTGCTGCCCCTGCCCGACGCCACCCTGGTGCTCCCGGGCCACGGCCCGGCCACGACGATGGCCCACGAACGAGTGACCAACCCGTTCCTGAAAGACTTGCCCGCGTGAGCACACCGAAGGCCCGCCCCACCGGCAAAGTGACCCCGATCAGCGGCTTCCCCGAGTATCTGCCCGACGGTCGCATCGTCGAGCAGCGCTTTCTCGACGTGATCCGCGAGACGTTCGAGCTGCACGGCTTCAGCTCGATCGAGACCCGTTCGATCGAGCCGATCGAACGGCTGAGCGCTCAGGGTGAGGACGCCGACAAGGAGATCTACGCCATCTCACGCCTGGCCGGCGAGGGCGACGACGCCCGGTGGGGCCTGCACTTCGACATGACCGTGCCCTTCGCCCGCTACGTGCTCGAGAACGCCGGCAAGCTCGCCTTCCCGTTCCGTCGCTACCAGATCCAGAAGGCCTGGCGGGGCGAGCGCCCGCAGGAGGGTCGGTACCGCGAGTTCACCCAGGCCGACATCGACGTCGTCGACGTCGGCACGCTCTCGCCGCACTTCGAGGCCGAGATGCCGCTCGTCATCGCCGACGTGTTCAGCCGGTTCCCCGTCGGGGACTTCGTGATCCAGGTCAACGACCGCAAGATCCCCAACGGCTTCTACCAGGGCATCGGCATCACCGACGTGATGGCCACCCTGCGCATCGTCGACAAGCTCGACAAGATCGGCCCCGAGAAGGTCAAGACGCTTCTGGTCGAGTCGGGCACCACCTCGGAGCAGGCCGACCAGTGCCTCAAGCTGGCCGGCATCCGGTCGAACGACCTCGGCTTCGTCGACCAAGTGCGCGCGCTCGGCGTCGAGCACCCGCTCCTCGACGAGGGCCTCGACTCACTCGCGAACGTCATCCGCACCGGGATGGCGCACGCGCCGGGCAAGCTCGTGGCCGACCTGCGCATCGCGCGCGGCCTCGACTACTACACGGGCACCGTCTACGAGACCCAGTTCGTGGGCTACGAGTCGTGGGGCTCGTTCTGCTCCGGCGGTCGCTACGACGCCCTC
>JBBSTU010000189.1:0-8047 GCA_038235595.1 Actinomycetales bacterium
CTCCACCCTGCCGTCGCCCATGTTGCGCGCATGCCCGACGAGCCCGAGCTCGAGCGCCCGAGACCTGGTCCACCAGCGGAAGCCGACCCCCTGCACGCGGCCGTGCACGAAGGCCGTGACCCGAGCCGGCTCGCTGGCGCTCCGGGCGGCCCCAGCGCTCTCAGTGGTCATCGAGCCCGCCCAGAGTGTCGGAGCTCGTCACAGTCCCACGGTATGCCGCGAGCCTCCCGAGCGTTGTCGCCGGCCGTCCCTATGCTCGCTTTCGACACAGACTGTCCGCGGTAGTGGTCCATACGGTCGCCGCAGCCGGCGCCGGCGAAGGAGGAGGCGACGTGACGACGTCCGCCACATCTGAGATCAACGACACTCGACAGCCCGGTGCGCCCTTCGGCGAAGGGTCCGCGAGGCGCGTCTCGCGCGGTATGGCGCACATCAACGGCCTCGACGGGCTGCGAGCGCTGGCGATCATCGCGGTTCTCGTGTTCCACCTGAACGCGTCGTGGCTGCCCGGTGGCTTTCTCGGGGTTGACGTCTTCTTCGTCGTCTCCGGCTTTCTCATCACCTCGCTGCTCGTGCACGAGCACCGTCGCACCGGCCGCGTCGCCTTCTCGCAGTTCTGGCTGCGCCGCGCTCGACGCCTGGTGCCGGCCCTGGTGCTCTGCGTCGTCACGAGCGTGCTCATCGCCCGGCTCGTCAGCGGCGACCTGCTCGTCGGCATCGGCCGCCAGATTTTCGGCGCCCTCACCTTCTCCACGAACTGGGTGGAGATCACCGCCGGCTCGAGCTACTTCGACCAGACGGCCCCGCAGCTGTTCATGAACTTCTGGTCGCTTGCGGTCGAGGAGCAGTTCTACCTCGTCTGGCCGCTCGTCACCCTCGGTCTGCTGGCCGTCGCATCGAGCCGCGTACGCGTCGCCTCCGCACTGGCGATCGGGGCGGGCTCATCGGTGCTGATGGCCCTGGTGTTCGACCCGGCCGGTGACTCCACCCGTGTGTACTACGGCACCGACACCCACCTGATGGGCCTGATGATCGGCGCCGCGATCGCGTTTGCCTGGGCCAGTCCGAAAATGTCCCTGCGCATCGCGCCCTCGCAGTGGGGCCTCTTCGGTCGGGGGGCCGTGCCCCTGGCGGCTGTCGTGCTGCTGGCGCTGATGTTCCGCCTCGACGAGAGCAACCCGTTCACCTTCCGCGGCGGCATCCTGCTGGCCTGTCTGGCCACCGGGGTGCTCGTGCTCGGGCTGCTCGACCGGCAGCCGGGCCGGCCCACAGCTTGGCAGTCGCTCGCCTCGAACCCGGTCGCAGTGTGGATCGGGCAGCGTTCGTACTCGCTCTACCTGTGGCACTGGCCGGTGATCCTCATCATCGCCATCGACCACCCGGCTGCTCCGGGAACCATCGACCACCTGCTGACGCGGCTGTGGTGCGTCGTGGTCACCCTGGCCCTGGCCGATCTGACCTACCGGTTCGTCGAGACCCCGTTCCGCCGTGACGGGTTCAAGGCGGTCGGGTCTCGGGTGCTGGTCACGGTGGGGCGCTGCAGCCGCCGCGTGCGTCAGGCGGTGGCGGCGACCGTGGCCGTCACGGCCGTGCTCACGATCGTCGTGCTCGTCACGGCTCCTGACCAGTCGCAGACCGCGATGTTGCTCGAACAGAACGAGGCCGAAGCCGCAGCAGGCTCGCTCGGGTCACCGGCTCCGGGGTCGGGCACGGTGCTCGGCACCGTCTCGCCCCTGCTGCCCGCCGTCTCCCCGGCGTCGCCGTGGGCACTGCGTGCGGGCTCCTCCTCGTCACCCGCTTCCGGCACGACGACCACCCCCTCCGCCCCGGCCGCCCCCGCACCCGGCAAGAGCGTCGACGCGGCAGACGCCAAGGCGAGCTTCACGATGCCGGCCGGCACCGAGATCGACGCCTACGGCGACTCGATCATGGTCGGCAGCCTGGGCGCGCTTCGCTACTACTTCGACGGCATCCGCATCGACGCGAAGTCCAACCGGCGCTGGTCTGACGGTTTGGCCCAGGTGAAGGCGCGGGCCGATGGCAACCGACGTGCCGTGGTGCTCGCCTTCGGCACCAACTGGGGCGTCGACGCCGACCAGACGCGCGCCACGCTCGACGCTCTCGGACCCGACCGCATGGTGGTGCTCGTCAACATCATGGGACCGATGGCCCGTGTCGACAACGACAACGACACGTTGGCCGCCATTGCCGCCGAACGCCCGAACGTCGAGGTCGCCGACTGGGCCTCGGCGGTGCGGGCCCACCCCGACCAGCTGCAGAGTGACCGCATCCACCCGTCGCTCACCGGTGCTCACCTGTTCGCCAAGACGGTGCGCCAGGCCTTTGCCGACCTCTCCGAGCAGCACACGGGCCAGAAGGTGACGCTGAAGAACCTGCCCATCCCGTGACAGGGCGGCCGGTGGTGGTCGGCGTCGTCTCCCCGGGCGCGATGGGGTCGGCCCTCGGTCGGGCCTGGGCCTCCGGCGGCTCTCGGGTGGTGGCCACCCTGACCGGCCGCAGTCAGCGCACCGCCCGGCTGGCAACCGGTCTCGAGCTGGTCTCCGACCTCGAGGCGGTGGTTCGGGCGAGTGACGTCGTGGTGAGCGTCTGCCCTCCCGGTGCCGCCGAAGCCGTGCTGACCGCGGTGATCGCTACCGCCGAGGCCCTCGGCGCCCGGCCACTGCTCGTGGACGCGAACGCCGTCTCCCCCGCGCACGTCGAGCACCTCGCCCGGTTGGCGGCCACCGCCGGCCTCGGCTTCGTCGACGGCGCCATCAGCGGCGGGCCACCCGTGCCCCACAGCAGCACGATGCTCTACCTCTCCGGTGCACGAGCCGCCGAGGTCGCCGACCTCCCAGCCGTCGGGCTCGGCCGCCGCATCGTCGGGGAGCGGCCGGGCCAGGCGTCCGCAGTCAAGATGTGCACGGCGTCGGTGTACAAGGGCAGCACGGCCATCTGGTCCCAGGCCATCGAGACCGCCGACCGGCTCGGGGTGCTCGAACCGGTGCTCGACGACCTCGCCCCGGAGTTCGCCGACCAGGTCGCCACCGTCGCGCGTCGCATCGCGGTGGCCGCGAGCAAGAGCCGCCGGTTCGTCGACGAGATGGAGTCGATCGCCGTCACCCAGGGCTCTGCCGGCGCGTCGTCGGAGCTCTTCGAAGGGATGGCCGCCGTCTACCGTCGACTGTCGGACACGCCGTTGGCCGCCCTCACCCCTGAAGAGGCCGCGGGACTCAGCGACCTGCGCGAGGTGCTCGAGCGCCTGCGCGGCTGACGGTCAGGTCGGTGCTTCGCCGGCCACGACCTCGTCACCGACCGACAGGGTGGCGCCGCGGGCCAGCGGCAGCACCGGCGTGAGGCGGATGCCGAACCAGGTGGCCCCCTCCCACCGGCGGTGCCGGGCCAGCGTGGCAATGGGCTCCTTGGCCGTGGCCAGCGTCTGTCGGTCGGTGGTGGTCATGACGCAGCGGTCACAGGTCATCGTGTAACGAAAGTCGACGGCCCCGATACGAACCTCGCGCCAGTCGTCCTCGGCGAAGGGCTCGTGGCCGTCGAGCACGACGTTCGGTCGGAACCGGTCATGACCGAGCGGCTCGACGTCGGACTCCGCCAGCCACTCGTTGAGCCGCCTGAGCGACGCCTGGGTGGTGACGTGCAGGGGCGCCGCGTCGGCCAGCGAGCTGGTGTCTCCGATCAGGCCGCCCATCTCCGGCCGGATCGGGCGGTGGGCCTCGTCGTCCTGCCACACGAGCCGAACCGGCCGACCCAGCCGGGCGCTGAGCCAGTCGTCGGCCTCGCGGCCTGCCGGCCGTGCGGCATCCTGCCCAGAGAAGGAGACGGCGACCGGATACGCGCCGCGCGGTGGGTCGACCGTCGCCACGGCACCGTCGCGACCGACGAGGCGGATGCCGCCATGCTCCGCGGGTTCAGCGCGCAGGCCGAGCATGAGGTGCACCTCGCGGGCGGTCACCTTCGCGCCACTCTCGTCGACCACGGCCCAGCGGCGATCGCCGGTCAGCCCACGGCGGTCGACCGCGGCCTGGCCGACCGACACCCCGCCCAGCGACTTGACCGGGTAGAGGTGGAGCGCGACGACCTTGACCGACCTCACTGAGCGAGCCAGGCGGCGTACGCGTCGAAGGTGTACTCGCGGCCGAGGAAGTCCTCGACGAGGTCAGCCGCGTCGTGGCTGCCGCCGGGAACGAGCACCTTGTCGCGGTAGGCACCGGCCACCTCGAGATCGAGCAGGTTCGCGGGGTCGAAGGCCGAGAACATGTCCTTGGCGATGACGAGGCTCCACATGTACGTGTAGTAGCCCGAGCCGTAGCCGTCGAGGTGCCCGAAGCTGCAGTGCATGTGGGTGCCGGCCACGTAGGGGAAGGCGGAGTACCGGCCCATCAGCTCACGCAGCCGAGCCGTCAGGTCGTCGGTCTGGTGCACGTGGAAGTCGTAGGAGAGGGCCGCGTAGAACATCTGGGTGCGGGCGTCGTAGCCCTTGCCGAAGTCGTTGGCCTCACGCATGGCCTGCACGAGGTCAGCCGGAATGGTCTGGCCCTCGGCGTTGCGCGCGAAGGTGGCGAGCACGTCGGGGTCCCAGGCCCATTCTTCGAGCATCTGGCTGGGCGCCTCGACGAAGTCCCACTCGGTCGCCACGCCGGAGAACCGCACCCAGTCGCCACGACCGGCGAGCACGTGGTGCACCAGATGCCCGAACTCGTGAAAGAGCGTCACGACCTCGTCGTGCTCGAGCAGGCCCCGGCTGAGGTTGCAGACGAGCACGCCCTCGGCGAGCTGGCTGCCCGCCACTCCACGCACGAGGTCGAACTGCGCCGCGTGCTTGAACTTGCCGTCACGTGGGTGCAGGTCGAGGTGGATGCGGCCGATGCACTCGCCGCCGAAGGCGACGTCGTAGGTGGCGACGTCGTCGTGCCAGGTGGCGGCGTCGTCGACCCGTTGCCACTCGAGCCCGAAGAGCGCACCGGTCACGTCGAGCAGGCCCTGACGAACCTGCTCGAAGGGGAAGAAGGTGCGCACCAGCTGCGCATCGACGGCGAGGTCCTCCTTTCGCACCAGCTCGGCGTAGTAGGTCACGTCAGGAGAGTCGATGTCGGTCGCGTCCGGGCGGTCACGGCGCAGTCGCTCGACGAGCAGCCGCTTGTCGCGCTCGGCACTGGAGGCAGACAGCTCGGTGATGCGTTCGACGAAGTCGCCGATGGCCGCACCGGTGCCGATCATCTTGACCTCGGCGTCGTAGTCGGCCCACGTGTCGAACCCGAGCAGGCCGGCGATCTCGCGGCGCACGGCGAACAGCCCCTGCAGCACGGCGTCGTTGGCCGGCCAGGCGACGGTCTGCGCCTGCGTCACGAGGTCGCGGCGAGCCTGCGCGTCGTGGGCGAAGGTGCGGAACGGGACGACGTCGGGGTAGTCGGTCGTCACGGTGACGAGACCGTCTGACTCCACCGGGTGGGCCTCGACCCAGTCACGGGGCAGCCCGGCCAGCTGTTCGGGACGCACCCGGATGCTGCGAACGTCCTGGCGCACGTTCTTGCTGAACTCCTGGCTGAGCAGGATCGCCCGCTCGTTGAGCTCACGCAGCCGGTTGCGCGTGGCCTCGTCGCGGTCGACGCCGGACCGTCGGAAGTCGCGCAGGGTGCGCTCGAGCACCCGCTGCGCGTCGAGGTCGAGGCCATCGCCCGAGAGCCCCTCGAACACGGCGTAGAGGTCGGGGTCGAGGCCGAGGTCGGTGTCGAGCTTCTGCACGTCCTGCACGACGGCCTCGGCGCGTTCACGCACGGCCTGGTCGGGGTGCACCTCGGAGAAGAGGGCGCCAACAGAACCCGCGTTCGACAGCGCCGTCTGCGCTTCGTTCCACCGGTGCAGCACGGCGAGGGCGTCACGAGGGGCATCGGCCTTCAGCTGGTCCACGAGCGCTCGGGTGGCGGCCAGCTGCTGGTCGCCACGTGCCGCCACCCAGTCGAGCCAGGGGGTGTCGACAGGCAGGTCGAGGGGGTGGACGAGCGGCAGGGCCGCGATCGGGTCGAGGGAGGCATCCGAGGTCACAGCCGCACTGTATGTCGCCGTGGGCCTCCCCGCAGTCGCTCCCCCACAGCGGCCTGACGGGGCGGGCTGCCGCGACACGACCTCCCTCGCTCGACCGAGCCCGGTTCGCCTCCCGGCGGGCTACCCTTGACCGACCACCACGGGTGAGAGCGGGAGGTAGCGATGCGGGTGGCCGACTGGCACCGACGGGCCGCTTCCGGCCGTGTTCTGCTCTGCGCCTGCGCTGTCGCCGTGACCCTCATCGTCACCGCGGTCGTGGGTGCGGCAGGAGGCACGCCCGGTGGTCAGCATCTCGTGCTAGCCCTGGCCGTGGCGATCGTGTTGACCACGGCGCTGCTCTCGAGCGCGCGTACCGCCTCTCCGGTGGTGCGCGTGCGAACCGCCGCAACGGGGGCGAGTGGGCACATCGATGCCTCCACCGCCTACTGGTGTGCCTTGGCCGCACCTCGACGACCACAGCGTCCCCGGGCTCCGGGACACCGCTGACCCCGTGCGTCGCCGTCGGCGACGCACGGATCACGTCAGCCCCCCTCACCTACCGGCCCGGTCGGGCCGAGTCACGGAGCCCTGTGATGTTCGATCTCGTGTTGTCCCCTGTCATCTCTGTCGTGGCCGTTGTGCTCGCGGCCAACCATTCACTGGCCGGCACGATCGGCCTGTCCCCCGGCTCGGCCGGGGCCTGGCTGCTCGGCATCTTCCTGCTGGTCGTCGCGGTGCGAACGGCCATGGTGCCGTTGGTCGTCCACGCTGTGCGCGGGGCCCACGCGCGGGCCCGCGCTCTGCCGCAGCTGAAGGCGCTGCGGCGCGCGTACGAGGGGACCCGCGACCTCGACGCCCTCCGGCGGATGCGGGAGGAGCAACGCCGCATCCACGTCGAGCACGGCGTCTCGAGGTGGAGCGTGGCGCCGGCCCTGCTCCAGCTGCCGCTCGTCTACGCGCTCTACCGGGTCGTGTCCGACCTGACGGCCGGCCACGCCGTCGGGGCGCTCGACGCGGGTCTCGTAGCCTCGGCGTCGGCGGCCTCGGTGGCGGGCCTGCACCTGACGAGCCGCATCGGCGCGACGCTGCAGCAGGGTCCCTCTGCGGTCGTGCTGCTTGTCGCGTTGGCCGTGCTCGCGGCCGCGCTGTCGTTCGCGACCCAGCGCTGGTTCACCCTGCCGCTGATGGACCTGTCTGCACAGCCCGCGAGCCTGGGGGCCGTGCAACACCTGATGCCCTGGCTGGCAGCCGGGGGAATCCTCCTCGCCGCTGCCTACGTGCCGGTCGGGCTGCTCGTCTACTGGGTGTTCAACAACGCCTGGACCTTAGGTCAGCAGGCGCTCATCTGGCGCTTCGCCCCCACGCCGGGCTCCCCCGCCGCCGGCCGCCGTCACGAGCGGGGCATCGGCTGACCCTGGTCAGAGCAGGGTCGTGATGCTCTGGAGGCCGGTGTACAGAGCGACCACCACGAGCAGCACTGCGAACGTCTGCTTGAGCCGGGCCGACGACATCCGGGCAACGACGTGGCTGCCGAGCAGGCTGCCGACCACGGCCGCACCCGTGAAGGTGGCGATCAGGGCCCAGTCGAGCTCGGTGGCCAGCTGCGCCCTGGCCGCGAGCGCGGTGGCGCTGTTGACCGCGATCACGAGCAACGACGTGCCGACGGCGACGGCCATCGGGAAGTCGAGCACCAGCACCAGTGCGGGAACGAGCGCGAACCCTCCTCCGACACCGAAGAACCCGGTGAGCAACCCCACGGCGGTCGCAGTACCTACGAGCATGACCATACGACGACGGTCATACGAGCGGGTCGGCCGTCGCGCTGCCCTGGCGCGGCCCGCCTCCAGGGTCGCGTCGGCGTCGGCGTCGCTCGTCCGGTCGGGGCCACGAGGGGTCGGGCGGAGCATGAGCACCGCGACGACAAGAATGAGCATCGCGAAAATGGCCAGGAGCACCGCAGGCGAGACCTTCACCGACAACCGGCTGCCGGCCAACGAACCGACCGTGC
>JBBSTU010000190.1:0-7921 GCA_038235595.1 Actinomycetales bacterium
CAGGGGTGCCAGACTTCGTCGACGGCGACTACCTCGGGCCGCTCACCGACTGGGGCCACTCGGTTCTCGACCAGGCCAGAGCGAGCCTCCCGAAGGACATCGAGGCGACCTACGAGGTGCGCCAGGCGACATCCATCCCGGGAGGGCTGCTCCAGCTCTGCGTCGAAACCGGCGCGTCGGCGCTGGTGCTCGGATCGTCGAGCAAGGGCTCCCTCGGCCGCATCTCGCTCGGCAGCGTCACCGACCGGCTCGTGCACGCCGCGCCCCTGCCGGTGCTCCTCGCCCCGCGTGGGTTCCGTTCCGGCCCGACCGCACGCATCCGCCGGGTCAGCATCGGCTTCGGGGGATCCACGGGTGGGGCCCACCTGGCCACCGTGGGCGTGGGCCTCGCCGAGACTGTCGGCGCAGACGTCCGCGCCGTGTCGTTCGCCGTGCGACCGCCCAAGCGGTTCTTCGGGTCTGTGGACGAGTCCGCCGACGACCTCGTCGTCGAGCAGTGGGTGACCCGCACGAAGGCTGCCCTCCAGGCCGAGGTGGGCGCGGTGGATGCCGACCTCGGCAACCGGCTGGCCACCTCGCTCGTGGTCGGGGAGGGCCTGTCGTGGGGCAAGGCGATCTGGAATGTCCCCTGGAGCGACGGTGACCTGCTCGTCGTGGGGCCGAGCTCGTCGGCTCCGGCCGCTCGGCTCTTCCTCGGCTCCCGGGCCTCCAAGATCCTCCGGTCGGCGCCGGTCCCTGTCTATCTGGTGCCGGCCCCGCGCACCGGCTGACGCCTCCTGGTCACACGTCGCCGGTTGGCTAGCCTGTGGGGATGGCCACCTGGATCGTGTTCCTTCGTGCCGTCAACGTCGGCAGGCGGAGCTATCCGATGGCCGAGCTGCGCCAGACCCTCACCGACGCCGGTTACGCGAACGTCGAGACCCACATCCAGACCGGCAACGTGCGCCTCACCTCTGGGCTGCGCTCACGCGCCAAGCTCGAGGCGGCCGTCGAGAAGGTGCTCGAGACCGACCGGGGCTTCGAGGTTCCCGTCGTCGCGCTGACCCCGGTCGAGCTGGCCGCCCTGGTGGCCGACGTCGAGACCGTCTCGTCGACCGACCCACCGAGCGGGGGGCACTACGTCAGCCTCCTGAAGGCGACGCCGACGGCTGCCGCCACCAAGATCATCGAGGCCGACCCGCCCGACCGGGAGCGCCTCGTCGTCAGGGGCCGATCTGTGCACCTGCTCTACGACAAGCCCCACCACGAGGCCAAGCGCTCCAACAGCTCGGTCGAGAAGGCCATGGGCGTGGCCACCAACCGCAACGCGAAGGTGATCCGAGCCCTGGCTCAGAAGTGGGGCAGCTGAGCCTGTGGAGGGGCGCTTCGCGGTGTCTGACCTCACGCCTAGAGTCGAGTGGTGGCATGGAGCGTGGGCCGAGCGAGCTGGGTGGGCGACCTCAGCGACCACTCCATCGAGCAGCAGGTGGGCTCACGCACCTTCGAACGCGGCCAGGCGTACGCCGCGCAGCGACGGGTCCGCTCGCTGGCCACGCGGCCCGAGGGCTCGATGCTGCTGGGCACCGTGTCGGGATCCCGTGCTGACACCTACCAGGTCATCGTCGAGTCGAGCCCCGAGCGCAGGGCCCGTGGCGTCGAGTGGTGGGCCCGGTGCAGCTGCCCGGTGGGGATGGACTGCAAGCACGCCGTCGCGCTGCTGCTGACCGCCCGTGACGTCGCGCACGGCATCCCGGTGGGGCCCAACACCGCCGGGGGGTCGGATGCCGCAAGGCCGGCACCCGTGGCGGCCGAGCCTCTCGCGCTCTGGTCGGAGGTGCTCGGTCACGTTCAGCCTCGGGAGGGGCCTCGACCCGTCGAGCCCGTGCGGCCCGAACCGCGAGGTGACCTCATGCCGGCCGGCCTGTTCGTCGACACCATCTACCGCTCGTCGGCGGCCTGGCGCAGCGAGGCCGACCTCGGCTACGGGCTGCGTCCGACCCGTCGCACCCGAGTCGGCGGCTGGCACAAGAGCCTGTCGTGGCAGGAGGCACTGCCCCAGTGGCGCACCGGGATCCGCTTCCTGCCCGAGCACGAACGCATCCTGACGCGGCTGCGCGATGCGGCCCGGCACGGGTCGGGCGGCACGACCTACTTCAGCACGTCGCCGCCCCTGGCGCTCGACGCGTCGGCCGACGTGTGGCCGTTGCTGCGTGAAGCTCACGAGGTCGGCATCGAGATCATGGCGGGCGAGGGGGTGGCCGGCCCGGTCTTCGTGGCCGACGAAGCGGCCCGGCTGGTGCTCTCGGTGCTGCGGTCCGACGACGAGTCGGGTGACCTGCTGCTGCGCGCCACCGTCGAGGGGCTGCCCGACTCCGTCGCCGACCTCGGCATCGACGAGCTGGCGGGCCTCGGCGACCCGGTGCATGCCGTCGCGGTCGAGGGGGCCGACGGTTCGCTCACCTTCGTGCCGCTCGAGCAGCACCTCGGCCTCGACACTCGAGGTCTGACGCAGGCCCTGACCGGGCTGCGCGTTCCCGCCGCCGAGCGGGCGTCGTTCCTGCGCACGACCGTTCCGGGCCTGCGCGAGAAGGTGCGCCTGCGCAGCGAGGTGCCGCTGCCCGCGCCGCTGCCGGGGGAGGCGCGCAGCGACCGTCAGGGGTCGACGGTCACCGTCCACGCACGCATCACTGCCGACGTGCCGGGCGAAGTATGCCTTGACCTCGGCGCCGCCTACGACGGCGTGCTGAGGTCGTTCGGCACCGAACGCTTCGGCGGTGGTTCGCGCGACTGGGCCGCCGAGGCGACGGCGCTCGCGGCGGCCACCTCGGTGCAGACCATCCCGGGCGCCACCCGAGCCGACGTGGGCGGCGTGCTGCATCTGGTCTCGAGGGTCGTGCTCACCGGCCTCCATGCTGCTCGGTTCGTCACCGAGCTGCTGCCAAGGCTCGAAGACGACGAGCACGTTACCGTCGAGTTCGACGGGGTGCTCCCCGCGTACGACGAGGTCACCACGGCGCCCGTCATCCGGCTCGGCGCACTCGACCCGTATCTCGACCCTTCGCTCGCCGCTGATGTCACGGGCCCCGTCGACGGCGACCCGCAGAGGACGGGTCCGGCGGCGGGCCGCCTCGAGCCGCGTGAAGGCGAGCGGTCCGACTGGTTCGACCTGCACGTCTGCGTCGAGGTCGAGGGTGAGGAGGTGCCGTTCGAGCCGCTGTTCGCGGCGCTCGCCCGGGGCGATGAGATCATGCTGCTCGAGTCTGGCTCGTGGTTCCGACTCGACCGGCCCGAGCTGCTGCGGCTGCGCTCGCTCATCGACGAGGCCCGCGAGATCGCCGACCCCGAGTCGGGGGGGCTGCGGCTCAGTGCCCACCACGCCGACTTCTGGGAAGAGCTGGTGGCGCTCGGAGTCGTCGACGAGCAGAGCGCCCGCTGGGCCGCCAACGTCGAGGCCCTGGCGTCGGTCGACACGGCAGCCGGGCCACCGATCCCGGTGCCCAGCGACCTGCGGGCCACGCTGCGGCCCTACCAGGCCGATGGGTTTCGGTGGCTCTCGCGGCTCTGGGACGCTCGGCTCGGCGGCATCCTGGCCGACGACATGGGTCTGGGTAAGACCCTGCAGACCATTGCGATGCTGGCCCGGGCCCACGACCGCGGCGAGATCGGCGGCCGGCACGGCCCGGTGCTCGTGGTGGCGCCCACCAGCGTCGTCGGCACCTGGTTGGGCGAGCTGGAGACTTTTGCGCCACACCTGAGCGTCGTTGCGGTCACCGCGACCCAGCGCAAGCGGGGCACCTCGCTGGCTGAGACCGTGGCCGACGCCGAGGTGGTGATCACCTCCTACGCGGTGCTCCGGCTCGATGACGCGGCCTTCCACGACCTCCGATGGTCGGGGGTCGTGCTCGACGAGGCTCAGTTCGTCAAGAACCGGCAGGCCAAGACCCATATTGCCGCCCGCAAGCTGGGTGCCCCGTTCACCATCGCCGTCACCGGCACCCCGCTCGAGAACTCCTTGATGGACCTCTGGTCACTGCTCTCGCTCACGGCGCCCGGGCTCTACCCCCGCCCGGATGTCTTCACCAAGAACTACCGCAAGCCGATCGAGTCGGGCGAGCGGCCCGAGCTGCTCGACCTGCTGCGCCGACGTATCCGCCCGCTCATGCTGCGGCGTACCAAGGAACAGGTCGCGGTCGACCTCCCGCCGAAGCAGATCCAGGTGGTTCCCGTCGAGCCGCACCCCGTGCACCGGCACCTCTACGACCAGCACCTGCAGCGTGAGCGGCAGCGCGTGCTGGGCCTGCTCGATGACCCGGAGTCGAACCGGGTGGCCATCCTCGCCGCCCTCACCCGCTTGCGTCAGCTCGCGCTCGACCCTGCCCTCGTCGATCCGGCCTACGCCGGCCGGGCCACCGCCGCGAAGGTGGACTTCCTCGTCGAGCAGCTGCGCGAGCTGGCGTCCGAAGGGCATCGCGCGCTGGTCTTCAGCCAGTTCACCGGCTTTCTGCGTATCGTGGAACAGGCCCTTTCGGAGGCCGGTCTGCGCACCTGCTACCTCGACGGCGCCACGAAGAACCGGCAGGAGGTGATCCGCACCTTCCGCGACGGAGAGTCTGCGGCCTTTCTGATCAGTCTCAAGGCCGGCGGGTTCGGTCTGACCCTCACCGAGGCCGACTACGTGTTCGTGCTCGACCCGTGGTGGAACCCGGCCGCCGAGGCGCAGGCCATCGACCGGGCTCACCGCATCGGGCAGAACCGCCCGGTCACCGTGTACCGCCTCGTCTCGGCCGACACCATCGAGGAGAAGGTGGTCGCGCTCCAGGAACGCAAACGCGACCTGTTCCAGCGGGTCGTCGACGAGGGCGGCGCCCTGTCGGGAGCGATCAGCGCCGGCGACGTGCGCGACCTGCTCGGTCTCGCCTGAGCCCGGGTCGGGCTGCTCGGGCGAGCTTCGAGCCCTACTGACTTCGGACGATCTCCACCTCGACGAACTCGATGGTGCTCTCGCCGTGGTTGCTGACGCGGTGCTCGGCGCCGGCTGGTCGGTGGTAGCTGCGCCCCAGCTCGATGTCCGACACGGTCTCGTCACCGTTGGCGAGGCTCAGATGCATCGCGGCGCTCACCAGCGGCACCACGACGTAGTCGTGCTCGTGAACGTGCATCGGGATCGACTCCCCCGGAGGGATGGTCCACTTGGTGACACGGAGCGTGTCGGTGTCGATCTGGGTATCGGCGGTTGCGACCACGGCTGACTCCTTCGTCTCGGGCGTGCAGCGCCCGTGCTCATCCAATGTCTCACCTTTCACCCATGGGCCTCTCGACCGGGGTGGTCGGCCCGGCTCCCACCCCTCGGAGACCAGGCCCGCGATACCTTGTCGTCAAGGTGCTCTTGACGATTCACGATCGTCAATGTTAGCTTGACGAACATGACAACCACCACGAAGAGCTCCTGCCCTCCGGCTCCTGACGACCGCCTCGGCCAGGCCCCCGCCATGCCGACGGACCTCACAGACTGGTGCGGCTGGGTCGAGTACGGACTGGCCTGGAGCAAGGCCTCCCACGGTGCCGCCGACTGGATCGCCAGCAGCCCTGTCGCAAGCGCCGCGACCTTCCCCCTGCGCTTCACGGCGTATCAGGAGGACACCCCCGGCCGCCGATGGAAGGCACTGTACGACGCCACGTGGGGGGCCTACTCCTCGTGGTACGCGTCGCAAGGCCTCTCTGACCGGCCGAGCCTCGCCGAATGCCGCCAGCAGCTGCTCGACCACATGCCCGAGCTCGTTCCCGTCTGGGAGCAGCTGGTGAAGCTGACCGACAACGACACCATCGCGGCCAGGCTGCTGTCGATGTGGCGCATGCCGTCGTTCGCCTGCGGATGCTCCCAGGCCGTCATCGCCGGGTCCGACCCGCTGCTGGTGCGCAACTACGACTACGACCTCAACCTGTTCGAGGGAGTCATCGCCTCGACGAACTGGTCGGGGCACCGGAAGGTCATCGGCACGAGCGATCTGCTCTGGGGCCTGCTCGATGGAATGAACGAGGACGGCCTCGTCGCGTCGCTGACCTTCGGCGGTCGCCCCGACGTCGGCGACGGGTTCGGCATCCCACTGGTCATCCGCTACCTCCTCGAGACCTGCGCCGATGTCGAGGCCGCAGTCTCGGCCCTCAGACGGATACCGGTGTCGCAGTCCTACAACGTGACCCTCGCCGACACCTCCGGCGCGCACGCCACCGTCTTCGTCACCCCGGGCGAGCCGATCGAGGTCAGCGACCTCACCGTGGCCACCAACCACCGCCTGGACGTCGTGGAGCGTCCCGAACACGCTCGTCGGTTGGGCAGCCTGCCTCGCCAGCAGCACCTGAACCGACTTCTGGAGGAAGACACCCCACGCCATCGGCTCGTCGACGCCTTCCTGCAGGAGCCGCTGCGAGCCGACCAGTACACGGCCGGGTTCGGCACCCTCTACACCGCTGCCTACCGGCCGTCTGCCGGGGCGGTCACCTACCGGTGGCCGGGCGAGACCTGGGTGCGCACCTTCGACGATGTGGACGACCACCGTGAGGTGACCCTCGTCGGACGGTAGTTGCTGCCCGGGGCGACGAAGAGAAATACTGGCCGGGTAGAAAGGAGCTCCATGAGCACGCCGCCTGAGCCCGCCAGTCCGGTCGCCCTCGCCGCCGCTGCCCGCGAGTACATCGACGCCCTCGCACGCAGCACCGACGTCGCTGCGTTTCAGGAGCTTCTCGGTCTCAGCCAAACCGTGGGCGAGGCCCTCGGTGCCAGCGCTCGGTCGTTGGCCGAGGCGAACTCCTGGACCGCGGTCGGTGGGCTCGCCGGCACCACCAAGCAAGCCGCCTGGGCCCGGTGGCGCACCTGACCTGGTCAGAGATGAGCTGCCACGAAGCAGCGTCTCAGAGCGACCTGCCGCGCGGTCGTCAGGGCAGGGAGCGGATGAGCTTCTTGTTCACGAACTCCTCGATGCCGTAGCGGCCCAGCTCGCGGCCGAAGCCCGATCTCTTGACGCCGCCGAAGGGCAGCTCGGCCCCGTCGGCGCCGACACCGTTGACGAAGACCATGCCGACGTCGAGCTGGTCGGCGACGCGTTGGGCCTGGTCGGGGTCGGTGGTGAAGACGTAGGAGCCCAAGCCGTAGGGCGTCTGGTTGGCCAGGTCGATGGCGGCCTGCTCGGAGTCGGCCTTGAACACCATGGCGACGGGCCCGAAGAGCTCTTCGGTGAAGACGTCGTTGTCGGGGGTGACGTCGGTCAGAACGCCGGCGGGGTAGAAGGCGCCATCGGGCTCGCCGTTGGTGTGCAGGGTGGCGCCGCCGTCGACGGCGCGTTGGACCTGTGCCGCGAGGCGTTGGGCGGCCTGGAGCGAGGAGAGGGGTGACTCGGTGGGGATGGCCAGGATCTTGGCGGTGAAGGCGCTCAGAAAGTCGTCGTAAAGGGCGTCGGCGACGATGAAGCGTTTGCCGGCGTTGCAGGCTTGGCCGGTGTTGTAGACCCGCGCTTCGACGGCGGCGTCTGCGGCGGCGTCGATGTCGTCGGTGCTCAGCAGGATGAAGGGGTCGGAGCCGCCGAGCTCGAGGACGACCTTCTTCAGGTTGCGACCGGCGATCTCGGCGACGGCGGCCCCGGCGCGTTCGGAGCCGGTCAGGGAGACTCCCTGGATGCGGGGGTCGGCGATGATCTCGGCGACCTGCTCGTTGGTGGCGTAGATGTTGACGTAGGCCCCGGTGGGGAAGCCGGCATCCTGGAAGATCGTCTGGATGGCGGCGGCCGACTCGGGGCACTGGGGCGCATGTTTGAGCACGATGGTGTTGCCGGCGACCAGGTTGGGCCCGGCGAACCGGGCCACCTGGTAGTAGGGGAAGTTCCACGGCATGATCCCCAGCAGGGGGCCGACGGAGCTGCGGCGAACCAGGGCCGTGCCGGTTCCGGCG
>JBBSTU010000191.1:0-7895 GCA_038235595.1 Actinomycetales bacterium
GGCGATCTCCACGGTGCCCAACGAGACCGGAGCGGGCGGTGGCGGCAGCGGCGGCATCGGTTTCGCCGTTCCCTCCGAGACGGTCGACGCTGTCTCGCGCCAGATCCTCGCCTCCGGCCGCACGGCCCACCCGTGGCTCGGGATGACCACAACCGATCTTCCGCAGCAGCAGTCAGGCCGCACCGGGCTGTTCGTTCAGGCGGTCACCGCCGGCGGTCCGGCGGCCGCCGCGGGTCTGCGGGTCGGCGACGTCAGCGCCACGCGCTATGCCCAGCCCGCTTCCTCCGCCGGTGCCGCACGGTTGGTGCTCACCTCGAAGGTCGGGGCCACGGTGAAGGTCGAGTACCTGCGCAGCGGGCAGCAGGCCACGACCACCCTCACGCTGGCCGAGCAGCCCTGAGCCCGAACGCGGCACGCCGTCTCATCGGATGCCGCTGCGCGCGAAGCCCTGTACGAAGTAGCGCTGGAAGACCAGGAAGAGCAGCACCATCGGTCCGACGTTGAGCAGAGCAAAAGCCATGGTGGCGCCGTAGTCGGAGCCGAACTGGCCCTGCAGGTAGAGCAGCCCGATGGGCAGCGTGAACAGCTCGTTCTGCTTGAGCGCGATGAGCGGCCACGCGAAGTCGTTCCAGGTCTGCAGCAGGCTCATGAAGAAGAGCACGGCGATCAGCGGTTTCGACAACGGCAGGACGATCCTGGTGAACACCTGCAGCTGACCGGCCCCGTCGATGCGAGCCGCGTCGATGAGGTCGCGCGGGATGGCGAGGATGAACTGCCGCGAGAGGAACACCCCGAACGCCGAGGCGGCCGTTGGGAGGATCACCGCCCAGTAGGTGCCGTACAGGTGGGCGTTGGAGACGAGCCGGAAGAGCGGAACCATGATCACCTGCACCGGCAGCATGAGGGTCGACAGGGCGAGCAGAAACAGCCAGTTCGAGCCCCGGAAGCGCAGCTGGGCGAAGGCGTAGCCGGCGAGCAGGCTGACCGTGACGGTGATGAGGGCGACGACCAGCGAGATCGCTACCGAGTTGCCGAACCAGGTGGCGACCGGGAACGACGACAGCACCCGGTCGAAGTTCTCCGTCGTGAACGCCCGAGGCCACAACCGCAGGTCGCCACTCAACAGGTCGGCCCGGCTCGACAAGGCGACGACGACCATCCAGTAGAGCGGGAAGATGATGACGGCCGCGATGACGATCGCGAGTGCGAGCCTGGCCAGGTAGCCCGCCCGACCGCGCCGACGAGCCGAACGGAGGTGACCGGCATCCTGCTTGACGGCGGTGCTGGCAGATGCGCTCATTCGACCAGATCCCGGGTGCGGCTCGTACGCCAGCGCACGAGCGTGAAGAGCAGGGTCAACGCGAGCAGGAACATGCCGATGGCGGCGGCGTAGCCCTGGTCACCGGTGACGAAGCCGTTGTCGTAGGCGTAGGTGACCAGCACTGACGTGGCGTTCTCGGGGCCTCCCCCGGTCATCACGAAGACCAGGTCGAAGACCTGGAAGGAGTAGACGACGTTGAGGATGAGCAGGAAGAACGACGAGGGGCCGACGAGCGGCACGGTGAGGTAGCGGAAGCGCTGCCACCACGAGGCGCCGTCGAGCCGGGCCGCCTCGTAGAGCTCGAGGTTGATGCCCTGAAGACCGGCCAGGTAGATCAGCATGTTGAAACCGACCCGCCACCACAACGTCACGATCAGCACCGAGGCGAACGCTGCCGTGCCCCCCGACTGCCAGTTGACCGCCGGCAGCCCGACCGAGCGGATCAGCTTGTCGAGGATGCCGGTGTCCTGGTCGAACACGAGCACCCCGATGAGGGCGGTCGCGACGCCGGAGATCGCCATCGGCACGATCATGATCGAGCGGAACACCCCTCGGGCCGGCAGCACCGAGTTGAGCAGCACGGCGATCCCCAGTCCGAGGGCCATCGACACCGGGGTGACGATCACCGTGAACAGCACCGTGTTCACGGTCGAGCGCCAGAACACCGGGTCGGTGGCCAGCCGGGTGTAGTTGTCGAAGCCGACGAACCGCCCGGCGCCGAACCCGTTGGTCTGCTGGAAGCTGATGACCACGGCCCAGACGAGGGGGACCAGCACGAAGACCGTCAGCAGCACCATGTTCGGCGCGATGAAGGCGTAGCCCGTCAGTGACTCCCCACGGTTCAGCCGCGAGCGACGCGAGGTCACGACGCGGTGGCCTTGCCGATGCCGTCGGAGATGTTCTTGATCGTGGTGGTGGTGTCCTGGCCGCCGACGAACGCCTGCTCCAGCTGGTCCTTCAGCACGGTGATGATCTTCGACATGGAGGGGGAAGCCACCTGACCCGAGTCTCGGGGGAGCACGGTGCTCGCTTGACCGAGGAACACCGGGGCGAGCTCGGGGCGGATCTTGAACGTGATGCCTGACTTGGCCAGGTCGCGGCGGGTCGGCAGCAGCGAGGCCCCCTCGCAGAAGCCTTTCATCTGATCGGTGTCGGTCATGAAGGCCAGGAACTTCGCTGCCAGGTCAGGCTTCTTGGTCGCGGCCGTGGCCACCAGCGCGTTGCCCCCGAAGTCGCTGGCCGAGCGCACGTTTCGAGGCGCGAAGGTCGCCCCCCACTCGAACTCGAGGCTCTTCGCCGCGTCGGGGATCAGGAACGCCCCACCGAAGTTCATCGCCGTCGTCTGGGCGTACCAGAGGTCGGCGGCGAGCTTCGTCGACTTCACGGAGTTGTTCTGGGGCACGTACTTCTTGGCGAAGAAGCTCTTGGTGAAGTCGACCGCCTTGCGGCCTGCGTCGGAGTCGATCGCCGGCGTGACGAGGTCTTCGGCGAGAAAGCGCCCGTCGACCTCGAACAACCAGCTGAGCCAGCGCGTCACGCCGTTGCCCTGCCAGTTGTAGCCGAACGGGTACCGGTCGGCCGGCAGGCTCCCCCGCAGCTGTTGGGCGACCTTGTCGAACTCATCCCACGTCCAGGCCTGCTCCAGAGTGGTCGGGATGTCGGTGACTCCGGCCTTGGTGAGCAGTGCCTTGTTGTAGAGGATGACGGTGGTGTCGGTGTGGTGCGGCACCCCGAACGGCTTGCTCTTGTTCTGCACCGCAGCCCACGCCTGAGGAGTGAACCGGTCGCTGAAACCACTTGGCAGCTTCGCGCTGAGGTCGAGCAGCTGCCCGCGCCCTGCGTAACTGCCGAAGGTGTAGTACGGCACCCGAAAGATGTCGGGCGGGTTGCCCGCCTGCAGCTGGGCGTCGATGTTGGTGAACATCTGCGCATAGGGCACCGAGTTGAGAGCCACCTTCGAGCCGGCGTTGGCCTTCTCGAAGGCAGCGATGGCCGTGCGGAAGCCGGCCAGCTCGGAATCGGTCCCCCAGGTGGTGAAAGAGAGGGTGTCGCTGCCCGACGCCGCGGGCTCGCTGGTGGAAGGCGCGAAGCCGCATCCGGCCAAGACGGCGGGGAGCGTGAGCGCCCCGGCTGCGGTCAGGAAGTGACGGCGATCGAGTTCCATGCGGATGCTCCTGAAGGGTGAGGGTTCCCGGCTTCTCCCATGAGGCGAGAGAACGGATGCCGTCGGCCCTGCTGCGGGCCCGGGCGACTCGAATCGGGGATGGGAAAGTGCTGATCTCAACTCTCAGGGCGCCTGACGACCACGTCAAGGTCAACTGCTACGGGCCGGCGTCGCCGCGCGTCCGGTCAGTCACCGGGCCACTCGCCCGTCCAGCGCTGGAAGAGGCGGGCGCCGCCACGGTCGGCCAGTGCCTTCACGGTGGCGAAGACGAGACCCTGCAGGGCGGCAGCGACGAGAACTTCGCGCAGTCGATACTCCGACTCCAGCGGGTCGGGGGGGTCGGCCCGGTCGCCGGGGGTGGCCCGCTTGTAGATCGCTTTGACGAGCACGCCCGAGAGGGCGCCGGCCGCGATGCTACCGACCAGCCCCACGGGTCGGTAGAGAATCTTCGCCGAGGTGCTCGTCTTCGTTTCACTTGGCACGTGAATCTGCCTCCGTTTCTTGGTCTTCGCCGTTGGACTCGCGCAGCCTGCGGCCACGCTCGACGTCCTCCTGATACTGCTCGCGGGCCTTGTCGATCTTGGTGGTGTCCCGCGGAGGCAGCTGCACACTCTCCTCCGCCGCAATCCCGGCCTGAAGCTCTCGGCCCCGTTCGAGCTCGGCGTCGAGCTCAGCGCCGAACAGCAGGGCCAGATTGGTGATCCAGAGCCAGAGCAGGAAGACGATGACGCCCGCGAGAGAGCCGTACGTCTTGTTGTAGCTGGAGAAGTTGGCCACGTAGAAGCCGAAACCGGCCGACGCGACCACCCAGATGAGAATGGCGACGACCGCTCCGAGACTGACCCACCGGAACTTCGGCTGCTGCACGTTGGGAGTGGCGTAGTAGAGCAGCGCGACGATCATGACGACCACCACGAGGATGACCGGCCACTTGGCGATGTTCCAGACCGTCACCACGGTTGACCCGAGCCCGATCGCGTCACCGACCGACTGGGCGACCGGCCCACTCACCACCAGGGCCAGCGCCACCAGCGCCACCAGGAGCACGACGATGAGCGTCACCAGCAGCATCACCGGGCGCAGCTTCCAGAACGGGCGCCCCTCTCCGGTCTCGTAGATGCGGTTAAGCGCCCTGCCGAAGGAGCCGACGTACCCAGAGGCCGACCAGAGCGCGGTCGCGATTCCGAGAACGAGCGCGAAACCGGCGCCCGACGACGTACTGAGCGACTTCAGCACGGGTTCGAGCGTGTCGACCGCAGACCCTGCCCCGAGCTCACGCAGGATGCCGGTCAGAGTCGAGACCGTCTCGTCGCTCTTGCCGACCAGCCCGACCAGGGAGAGCAACGCGATCGCCGCCGGGAAGATCGCCAGCACGCCGTAGTAGGTCAGCGCGGCGGCGAGGTCGGTGCACTCGTCTTTGCTGAACTCGCGAACCGTCTTGCGCGCCACGAACTTCCACGAAGCGGGCTTCACGTCGGCCACCGACTGCGGCTTGGCGTTGCTGTCGGGGTCGGGAGCCTGGGTTCGGGCCTTGGCCGAGTTCGAGTCGGCCTCGGCCGCGGTCGTCTCCGCGGAGGCCTCAGTGTTCGCGGTCATCGGCGCCTGCGCCACAGCAGCACGGCCACCACCAGGGCCGCGGCCACCACTGCCGCGGCAACCGCGCTGGCCTCGACGGTGGGCTTGCCGGCGTCGTCGGTGGCGGCATCCTTGCCCTGCGCAAGGGCGAGCTTCGCCTTGTCGGCCGAGTCGTGCAGGGCCTGAGTCGCACGCTCCTTGGTCTCAGCGAGCTGGTCGCCCGCTCGTGCCTTGACGTCGAGCTTGGCGGTCAGGGCGTCGACGGTCTCGGCCATCTGCTCGCGCGTCTGCTGCAGGTCGGCCTGGATCTCGTCGATGCTTCTGGGCGCCGTCTCCGCGGGGTTCTCTGTGTGCTCAGTGGGCGTCATGGTGGGTGCCTTCCTTCAGGGTCTCGACGTCGGCCTTGAGGTTCGCCGCGGTCTTCTCGACCGGCGGCGTGGCCCCGGAAACCTGCTTCTTGCCGACGAGCGCGAAGATGCCGGCCACCACGAACAGCACCACCGCCACGATCAGGGCCGCGAGCCAGGCCTCTACCACGAGGGCCAGCGCCAGAATCGCTGCAGCGACCAGTGCACCGACCCCGTAGAGGGCCAAGACTCCGGCGCCACCGAACAGCCCGACGCCGATGCCGGCGTGCTTGGCACTCTGCGTCACCTCCGCCTTGGCCAGCGCGAGCTCGCCGCGCACGAGGTCGGACAGCTCGGTCGACAGCTGCGTCACGAGCTGCCCGGTGGACGGCTGGGACGGGTGGCCCGCCTGGGCCTGTGTTTCGGTCATGGGTGTCTCTCCTCGGTGTCGCCGGCGGTCGACGCACGGATCCGCGTCTCACGCACCGCGGCGACGAGTGACCTGTCAGTACCCCGACCGGCCGCTCACGAACCACCTGGTGGCGAACAGGTCGCGACACCGAGATCGTCATGAGGCCCCCCTGCCCACCCTGCCTCGCGATGGCGCCCATCGGTCGGGGCCAGCGGCACGGGTTCAGGCCCAACCCCCGCACCCCCAGGTCGAGTGGCCACTTTCGTACAGTCGAGTGGCCACTTTCGTGCCGCGCAGTTGGCACCTTCGAGGGCTCAGAGGTGCCAGACGCACAGCCCATCGTGCGGTTGGCACCTCTGGAGCTCGGCAGGTGCCGACCGCGCAGCGCCGCGCGAGACTCACCCAGTCGAGTGGCCAGTTTCGTTCATCGTCAGTAGGTTTCGTTTCTGGGGCAGTGTCGGTGGTGGCCTCTAGAGTTTGAGTCATGAACAACGAGGGTTCGCTTCTCGAGAGGCTCCGGCAGCAGCTGGCCGACCTCGAGTCGACCCAGCGCCGAAACGGAGGAATCGCAGGCGCCGGGTTCTGGTCGACCCCCATCCCGGATGCCGCAGGGCCGGCTCCGGCGGATGCCGCAGAGGCGGCTCCGGCGGATGCCGCCGGCCCTGTTCTGGGTGCCACTGACCCAATCTCGCCGGAGGCCGCCTCGGCCGGCGAGGATGTGCCGGTACGGGAGTTCCCGGCGCCTTTGACGGTGCACTGGGCGAACTGGTCAAACGTGTCCGGGGCCTACGCGTCGGGGTTCGCGTTCGCGGCCGCGAGCCTGGACCGGCCTCAGATGGAACCGGCCCGGATGACCGAGACCGACCTGCTCGAGTCGGTGACCCAGCTCGGCGCCGTGCAACACCACCGCGAGGTCAACCTCGTACGCCTCGTGACCCAGCTCGAAGCCCGTGGGGTGGTTTCCCCGGGTGGCCTGTGTCGGGTCGACTGGTTGCGCACCGTCGACCCCACCCTGACCGCCACCCAAGCCAAAGCAGTAGTGACCTGCGGGGCCGCGTTCAACGAACCCCGCTGGGCTGACCTGCGCGAGGCCGTGACCGGCGGAACCGCCGGCGACACCACCAGCACGGGACCGGAGACTCAGGCCGGGCGGGTGACGGTGGGTAAGGCCGCGCAGGTCATCGAGCTCTTCCACCGCCTGAAGCCCGTCGCGGACCCCGACGACCTCGAGCAGGCCGTCACCCACCTGACCGAGCAGGCACCCCTGTTGCGGTGGGAACAGCTCGCGAAGCTCGCCCGTGAGCTGTCCGACCAGGTTCGGCCCCCGAAGGACGCGGACGAGCACGACCAGAAACGTCGCGACGGCCGCGGCCTGTGGTTCACCGGCCCGAACGCGGCCGGGATGGTCGGGATGAGCGGAACCCTCGACCCCGAAGGCGCGGCGACCCTCAAAGCCGCCATCGACCCCCTGTCCGCACCCCGCCCCCTCACTGATGAGGCCGGGGTCAAGATTGAGGACGACCCCCGACCGGCGCACCAGCGCCGGATGGACTCCCTGCTCGACCTCGTCGCCCGCGGCGTCACCGCGCCCGGTCAGGCACCGTGCACGGACAAGGCGAAGATCGTGGTCACCATCAACTTCGAGGCCCTGCGCGACTGGGCCGCGAACGGCTGCCCACCCGACTGGGCCACGACCAAGCCCAAACCGGGTGGTGGGTCGTGCCTGTCCGGTGACGTGCTCAGCGCGGCCATCGTGCGCCGGCTGGCGTGCGACGCCGCCATTATCCCCGTCGTGCTCGGCTCCGACTCCCAACCGCTCGATGTGGGTAGGGAGGAACGCCTCGTCACCCGAGCCATGCGCACCGCCCTCTGGCTCAGAGACGGCGGCTGTTCCTTTCCGGGCTGCTCCACCCCCGCGCAGTGGACCGACGCCCACCACGTCAAACACTGGGTCGACGGCGGCACCACCTGCCTGGGCAACCTCGCCCTGCTGTGCCGGCGACACCACGGCTACGTCCACGACAAACACCTCACCGCGACCATCACCGACACCGGCGTCACCTGGCACACCTGGCA
>JBBSTU010000192.1:0-7692 GCA_038235595.1 Actinomycetales bacterium
ACTACCTGACCTCTGAGGGTCAGGCCGCTGAGACCGACCTCGAGATGATCCGGGACAACGGCTTCGTGGTGCTCGGGTCAGACGACGACACCAGTGGCCTCGAGCTGGTCGGGGTCGGCATGCAGGTCGGCATGCAGGTCGGCGCCGACGCCGGCCGCGCGTCGCACGACCCGGCCAAACGTCGCCGCGGAGCAGGCACAGACGCCTCACCCAACGCGTGAGCATGCTCGACCAGCAGGCAGTCTCAGCGTCGTCGCTCAGCGAGCGCGACCGAGGGCTGGTCTGGCACCCCTACGCGCCCCTCGACGGGCCACCGCCGTATGCGGTGACGACGGCGTCCGGGGTTCGGCTCGGTCTGACCGCTGCCGACGGTTCGACCTACGAGGCGATCGACGCGATGGCATCGTGGTGGTGCGCCGTGCACGGCTACCGCCACCCGGCCCTCGACGCTGCGGCCCACGCCCAGATCGACCGGTTCAGCCACGTCATGTTCGGGGGTCTCACTCATGAGCCCGCCGTGGCTCTCGCCGAACGGCTGACGGCCATCGCCCCGGGGCCGATGGCGCACGTGTTCTTCGCCGACTCGGGGTCGGTGTCGGTCGAGGTGGCCCTCAAGCTGACCCTGCAGTACCAGGCGGCGCAGGGTCGCCCCCGGCGGCAGCGCTTCCTCACGGTGCGCGGCGGCTACCACGGTGACACGTTCGCGGCGATGAGCGTGTGCGACCCGGTCGACGGCATGCACTCGGCCTTTCCCGGCCTCCTCGCGACCCACGTCTTCGCCCCCCGTCCCCCACCCGCCCGCTTCACCCCCCCGCCACCCCTGCCTCCCCTAACTCCCCTGCCTCCCCTAACTCCCCCGAACGACTCGTTCGAGGTCGAACGCGACGGCACACCAGCGCGTTCGCTCACCAACAGCGCGTTCGACGCGGGCTGGGAGGTCGACCAGGCCGCCCTGGCCGAGTGGACGGCATCCTTCCGACGTCTGGCGGCCGAGCACTCCGACGAGCTCGCGGCGGTCGTCGTCGAGCCGATGCTCCAGGGGGCGGGGGGTATGTACGTCTACCACCCCGCCTGCCTACGCACGATGCGCGAGGTCGCCGACGAGCACGGCTTGCTGCTGGTCGTCGACGAGATCGCCACCGGCTTCGGCCGCACCGGCCGGCTCTTCGCCACCGAGTGGGCCGGCGTCTCACCCGACGTGATCTGCGTGGGCAAAGCCCTGACTGGCGGATACCTGACTCTCGCAGCGGTACTCACCACTCAGGCCGTGGGCGCGGCGATCACCCGCTCGGAGTTCCGCACGCTGCTGCACGGGCCGACGTTCATGGCCAACCCCCTGGCCTGCGCGGTGGCGGCGGCCTCGCTCGACCTGCTCCACCACCACTGGGCCCACGACGTGCAACGCGTCGGCGCCGCCCTGGCCACGGGGCTGGCTGGCGCCCGCGACCTACCGGTGGTGCGCGACGTGCGCACCCTCGGCGCGGTCGGCGTCGTACAGCTGAGCGAGCGCGTCGACGTGGTGGCACTCACGCGCGCCGCGCTCGACCGAGGGGTCTGGGTGCGCCCGTTCCGAGACCTCGTCTACACAATGCCGCCCTACCTGTGCACCGACGCCGAGATCGCCACCATCACCGCCGGCATCGTCGGCGCGGTCGAGCAGGTGCACGGCCGATGAGCTCGAGCGGGTGGAGCACCTGGCTCACCGAGCGCGCCGAGCTGCGCTGCGCTCGAGGCACTGTGCGCACCGACCCGGTGCTGCGCTCGGGCGCCCTGCCCCTGCTCGACCTTGCCTCCAACGACTACCTGGGTCTGGCGGCCGACCCCCGGGTCGTCGCGGCGGCCCACGAGGCGCTCGACCGTTACGGCGCCTCCGCCAGCGCCTCCCGCCTGGTGACGGGCACCCTCCCGGTGCACCACGACCTCGAGGCAGCCCTGTGCGACCTGACCGGCCAGCCGAGCGCCCTCGTCTTCTCGACCGGGTACGCGGCCAACCTCGGCGCCCTCACCGCGCTCAGCGGGCAGGGGTCGCAGATCCTGCTCGACGCGCACTCCCATGCGTCACTGCACGACGCCGCCCGCATGTCCCGGATGCCGCACGACACCTTTGCGCACAACGACATTGCCGCTCTCGACGTCGCGCTTCGTGAGCGGCGGGGTGACCGAGTGATCGTGGCGGTGGAGTCGATCTACTCGGTGCTCGGTGACCTTGCCCCCCTCGCCGACCTCGTCGAGGTCTGCGCGCGTCATGGCGCGATGCTCGTCGTCGACGAGGCGCACGGCATCGGTGTCGCGGGCGGCGGGCGCGGGCTGCTGTTCGAGCTGGGCTTGGTGGGCGCACCCGATGTCGTGGTGACCGCCACCTTGTCGAAGTCGCTCGGCTCGCAAGGCGGAGCCGTCTTGGGCGCCGAACCGATCCGTGAGCACCTGCTCAACACGGCCCGGCCCTTCATCTTCGACACGGGTCTGGCCCCTGCGTCCGCCGGTGCCGCCCGCGCCGCAGCCGAGATCGTCTCTGCCGATGAGTCGCTCGCGGTATCGGTGCGATCCAACGCCGCCACGATCAGTGAGGTCTGCGGCATCCGCGGGTCGGCCGGTGCGGTGCAGTCGATCCCCATGCCCAGCCCGGATGCCGCTGTCGCCGCCTGTCTCGAGCTGCGCGAGCGCGGTGTGCTCGTCGGCTGCTTCCGCCCGCCAAGCGTGCCCGACGGGGTGTCGCGGTTGAGAGTCACCGCCCGGGCCGACCTTTCCACAGTCGAGGTGGCCGACGCGGCCCGCCTCGTGGCCGAGGTTGCCCGCCACCACCGCGGCGCAGCGGCGTGACGACCGAGCGTACGAAAGTGGCCACTCGACCAGAAGTGCGCACTCGACCCAGAACCCCGTCGAGTGGCCAACTCCGAACGGACCGACCGGGGGTGGGGTCGTGACGGGTGCTGGCCTGCCATCGGTGATCATCGTGACCGGCACCGACACCGACGTCGGCAAGACGGTCGTGACCGCAGCCGTCGTCGCCGTGCTTCTCCAGGCGGGGCGGCGCGTCGCCGCCTACAAGCCGACCCAGACCGGGGTGGGCCCCGATGAGCCGGGTGACATGGCGGAGGTGACCCGCCTGACGGGCGTGAGCGCCCACGACGGGGTGCGGCTGCGCGCGCCCATGGCACCCCGCCCAGCGGCATCCCTCGAAGCTGCCGTGCTGCCCGGTCTGACCACTCACCTGCGTTCCATCGACGAGCTGGCCGAGCGCCACGACCACGTCGTCGTCGAAGGTGCCGGCGGCCTTCTGGTCGAGCTGACCGAGGCCGGCGACACCCTGGCCGACCTGGCCACCGCCCTGCCCGACTCGGCGGTCGTGGTCGTGGCCCGCAGCGGTCTGGGCACGCTCAACCACACGATGTTGACCCGAGAGGCTCTGGCGCACCGGCACATTCGCTCGCTCGGGATCGTGATCGGCGCCTGGCCCACCGAGCCCAGCCGCATCGAGCAGACCAACCGCGACTACCTCGGCGCGCTACCCGAAGGGCTGCTCGGCGCGGTTCCGTGGGGCGCCCCGGGCCAACCACCCGCCGTCTTCGTCGGTGCGGCCGCCACCTGGCTCCCCGGTCTGGCTCAGCGCCGCGGTACACCCTGACGCCGTAGGCCGTACACGATGCCGTCGGTGAGGGCTCGCCACGACGCGGCCAGGATCGAGCCGGCCACCCCGATGGTGTTCCACGAGCTCTCGCCGTCGGAGGTCTCGATGAGCACCCGGGTGACGGCATCGGTGCCGTGCGACGCGTCGAGGATGCGCACCCGGAAGTCGATCAGCTCGATCTTGTCGATCTCGGGGTAGGCCCGAGTGAGCGCCTCTCGCAGGGCGTGGTCGAGGGCGTTGACGGGCCCGTTCCCCTCGCCGGTGGCGATCAGCCGGGAGCCGTCGGCGCGCAGCTTGACCGTCGCCTCCGACGTCGCATCACCGGTGCCGGAGGAGTCGGTGATGACCCGCCACGACTCGACCTCGAAGTAGTCGGTGCAGCCGGGGTCGAGGGCCTCGTGCAGCATCAGCTCGACCGTGGCGTCGGCCGCGTCGAAGGTCCACCCGCGCATCTCGAGCGCCTTGACCTCCGCGAGCACGCTGGCCACGATGTCAGGGCGGTCAGACAGGTCGAGGCCGGCCTCGCGCGCCTTGAGCTCGATGCTCGCCCGGCCGGCCATGTCGGAGACGAGGGTGCGCATGCCGTTGCCGACGCGGGCCGGGTCCATGTGCTGGTAGAGGCCGGGGTCGACCTTGAGGGCGCTCGCGTGCAGCCCCGCCTTGTGCGCGAAGGCACTGGCGCCGACGTAGGGCTGGCGGCTGTAGGCCGGCACGTTCGTCACCTCGCTGATCGCGTGGGCGACGTGCATCGAGCGAGCCAGCGACTCGGTCGACATCGCATCGAGGCCGAGCTTGAACTGGAGGTTGGCGGCGACGGTGAGCAGATCGGCGTTGCCGGTGCGTTCGCCGTAGCCGTTGATGGTGCCCTGCACGTGGGTCGCCCCCGCCCGCACGGCGGCGACGGTGTTGGCCGCGGCGCAGCCGGTGTCGTTGTGGCAGTGGGCGCCGATGCGCGCGCCGGTCGAGGCGATGACGTCGGCCACGACGACCTCGACCTGGTGGGGCAGCATTCCGCCGTTGGTGTCGCACAGCACAACGACCTCGGCGCCCGCGTCGTGGGCAGCACGAACCACCGAGAGCGCGTAGTCGCGGTCGAGGTGCCAGCCGTCAAAGAAGTGCTCGGCGTCGAGGAAGACCCGCCGACCGTGCCCGACGAGGTGGCTCACGGTGTCGTGCACCATGGCCAGGTTCTCGTCGAGCGTGGTCCGCAGGGCTTCCTCGACGTGCCGCACATGTGACTTCGCCACCAGACACACGACCGACGCGCCGGAGTCGACGAGCGCCCGCACGAGCGGGTCACTCTCCGCCGCGCCACCGGCCCTGCGGGTCGCCCCGAAGGCGGCGAGCGTCGCCTGTCGCAGCGGCAGCTCGGTCTTGGCCCGCTCGAAGAACTCGGTGTCCTTCGGGTTGGCGCCGGGCCAGCCACCCTCGATGAAGTCGACGCCCAGGTCATCGAGCAGACCGGCAATGGCGAGCTTGTCAGACACCGAGAGATTGAGCCCCTCCTGCTGGGCGCCGTCGCGCAGGGTGGTGTCGTAGACGTGCAGGGCTTCCATGGCCGTCCTTGTCGTGGAACGTCGTCGTACGTGTCGCGCTGTTCGTGCTCATTCTCGGATGCCGCTGGGCCGGGGTGGTGGCTGCGTGGCGGTCTCCCGAAGGGGTGTCTCGGGAAACAAAAAGACCCCCCAAGGTTCGGGAGGTCTGCGCGACGAGGGTTGCTCGTCGCGCTAGGGGATAATGAGCGTGGCGGTAGCCACGAGGTGCTTGATCACGGGCTCACCGTAGGCCGCGCCGAAGCGGCGCGAAACCCCGGGTCCGCATGGTGGACCGCCCGTCTCAGTTCTCCCTTGGCGGTGCCTGAGAGCCCATCGCGTCAACGGGCGCTTCCCGAGTGGGCCCTCGCTCATCGGGGGTCGCGCTCAGAACCGCACCAGCGCAGGTACGCGACGTACTTGACGTACGTGTCGAGGCCGGAGACGATAGGAGCAAAGCCACCGAGGAGTACGCATGACCCAGCCCCGTCACTTCGAGTCCTATACCAGTGCGCGGCAGAACCTCCGAGCAGTTCTGGATGCCGCCCGCGCAGGCCTGGTCACCACCGTCGCACGCGACGATGAGCGCTACCTGGTCATCCCCGCAGATCTGCAGCGCGAGGAGCTCGCCACCCTTCGTCCTGCCAAGGCCGAAGTGCTCGCCGAAGGCGGCGGTTGGGCGGTCATCCTCCGGGGGCTACCGGTTCATGGTGATGGCGACACGTTCGACGACGCTGTGGACGACATGATCGAGGCCCTGCGTGAGTACGCGGAGGACTGGAACGAGCGCCTCCGCGTAGCGCCCAACCATGCCCAGCACCGAATCGTCGTCGAGCTCGTGGAGCTCTCCACCGATGAGCAGCTGCGTGACTGGCTTCTCGGCGGCGCCCCGTCCCCGACCGACATCGGCGTCGGGCGTCGGCAGCACGCGTGAACGCCGGCACGCGGGCCGACCACAACGCGTTCTGCCTCACCGAGGAGTGGGAACTCGTCCGCGACGCCCAGGGCAGGCCGGTGCGCCACCACGTCACCTACGAGCTGGGCCTGCCCGACGGGCGAGTTCTTCGTACTCGCGTGTCGCGTCCGGTCAACAAGACGACATATGGCCCCACGCTCTGGCGGGCCATACTGCGCGAGCAGCTCGACGTCAGCGAGGGCGAGTTCTGGGCCTGCGTCAAGAACAAGCAGCTGCCCCCGCGCGGTCAGCCCAACGACGCGACGCCCGAAACCACGCTGCCGGCCGGCTTGGTACACCAGCTCATCCATGTCGCCTCAGTCCCCGAAGACGACGTCAAGAACCTGACCCTGGAGCAGGCGCTGGACATCATGGCCCAGCACTGGAGCACGCCTGCTCTGGAGTAGCACGGGAGCGAGTTCTCAGGCCCGACGTCCGTGACCCACCTGACCAGCCGGCACCAGTGAAGAGCATCTTGCGGGTCACCTCGAATGACGGGCTTCCTCGACGAGGGCGTCGAAGAGCCGACCGTCGGTGTCGACCTCGGGGTGCCACTGCACGGCCAGGCGGAAACGGGCGTCCGCGTCCTCCATCGCCTCGAGCGTGCCGTCCGGCGCCCACGCAGAGGCGACGTAGCCCGGGTGGGTCAGCACCGACTGGTGGTGGTGGCTCGGCACCTCGGGCACCGTCGCGCCGAGGATCTCGGCGATCCGGCTGCGCGGCACGGTCGACACCGGATGCTGCGAGTACTCCGGCCCGAGCGGCGAGTGCACGTCATCGCCCGTGCGCTCCGGCACGTGCTGCTCGAGCCGGCCGCCGGCCGCGACGGCCATCACCTGCATCCCCCGACAGATGCCCAGCACCGGCATGTCGAGCTCTCGCGTCACGACGGCGAGGGCGCCCTCCGTCGCGTCACGGTCGGCCCGCGAGGCCTGCACGCTCGGATGCGGCACCTCGCCGTAGAGCGCGGGGTCGATGTCGACTCCCCCCGTGATGATCACCCCGTCCAGGCGCCGGACGAGCTGGCGGGCGAGGGCCTCGTCGCCGTCGGCACGCGGAGGAATGAGCACGGCGATGCCACCGGCATCCTCGACGTGGCGCACGTAGGCGTGCGGCACCAGCGCGGCGGGCACGTCGACCCACGACCCCCAGGTGGCCCGCTCGAGGTAGGCGGTGATGCCGATGACTGGCCGGTTCACGATCAGGTCCTCCTGCTCACGGTCGGGTCAGATGAGATCGGCTGAGATCACAGTGGCGTCACGTAGGCGCCGGAGATGCCGCCGTCGACGAGGAAGGTCGAGGCGGTGATGAAGCTCGACTCGTCGGAGGCCAGGAAGAGCACGGCGTTGGCCATCTCCTCCGGTTCACCGAACCGCCCCATCGGCACGTGCACCAGGCGACGGGCGGCACGCTCCTCGTCGGAGGCGAACAGCTCGCGCAGCAGTGGCGTGTTGACCGGGCCGGGGCAGAGGGCGTTGACCCGCACGCCTTGGCGGGCGAACTGCACCCCCAGCTCGCGTGACATCGACAGCACCCCGCCCTTGCTCGCACTGTAAGAGATCTGCGAGGTGGCCGCC
>JBBSTU010000193.1:0-7476 GCA_038235595.1 Actinomycetales bacterium
AGACGAAGGCCATCAGCTTGTCGACGTCGAGGGTGGATGTCTGCGGTTGAACGGTCATGATGTTTCCTCTCGGTGCTGGTGTGAGTTGCTGGTGTGAGTTGCGGGTGCGGGTGTGCGTTGCGGCGGGCTGTGTCGTGCAGGTCGGCCGGGTGCGCGTACGCGGCCAGGCGGTCGCCGAGTCTGAAGCAGCGGGTTGGGCGCCAGCGGCAGCCCGCCGGGGCGGGGGCTCAGCGAAGGTCGGCCATCTCGCGCCGAGCATCGGTCGCTCGGGAGGCCACCGTGAACCGCGCCCGGCCGGCGAAGAAGACACCCCGCTGGGGCAGCCAGAAGTCGCCCAGATGTGCCTGTTGCGCCAGGGGGCCCATGGCGCCGAGGTCGTTGCCGTCCAGCGTCGCGTGGCCGCCGACGACTCGCCACACCCGCAGCGGGGCCATCTTGAAGCGCGGGCCGTTGGGGGTGCGTCCGCGCAGCCTGATCCGCCCCGACCGGAGCACGCTGCCGGCCATCGGGCCCATGGCGCCGAGCACGGCCGTGCTGTTCCAGGCGGGCGGTGGCGTGGCGCCGCCCATCAGCGACATCGAACGGGTGGCCGGTGTCGCCCCGAGCCTCAGCCGCCACGAGAGACGGGCCCCTATGGTGACGTCGACGGTCCAGTCGTCTCGCCAGGAAACGTCGATCGCAGGCACCTGCTCCACGGCCGTCACCGACCCGAAGTAGCGCGGACAGCTGACGTCGGGGTCGACGCTCGTGAAGATGGTCCAGCGGCCCGTCGGGTCGCGGTACCAGATCGTGCGGTACGGCGTGCCCAGCGAGCTGGCCACCATGTGCCGAAGGCCGAGGTGGTGGCCACCGATGAACGGCACACCCATCGCGCCGTACCCGGTGAAGCGTTCGTCAGACCCTCTGCTCAGTCGGGGGTGAGCCGTGATGGTGGTGGCTGCTTGTCGTGGTGTCGTGAACATGATTCCAGCGTCAGCCCGAGGCCCCCAACGCGTCATGAGGCATCGGCCTCAACTTCTCGTGCGGTCCGCCCACGACGGTCAACCAGCCATCGCGATCCCTCGCGGCCGAAACGGTGGATGCCGGCCAGCGGCCTGATCCTCCCGCCGGAGAAACTCCTCGAACGCCTCGTTCGTGAGCGACCGCGTTGGTACACCGAGGCGTTCGACACCGAACGAGTCGTTCGCGAGGGAAGCGAGGGAGCGGGGGGAGCGAGGGAGCGGGGGGAGCAGGCGGGGGGAGTAGTGGGAGCAGGCGGGCGGCGGGGGGAGGGGAGGGCGAGGCTCAGCGCTGGCGGGTACGGATCTCGACGATGCGCCAGCCGCGTTCACCAGCAAGGCGGCGCAGCTCCTTGTCAGGGTTGACCGCCACGGCGTTGCCGACCCGTTCCATCATCGGCAGGTCGCTGATCGAGTCGCTGTAGGCCCAGCTGCGGGTCAGGTCGTAGCCACGCTCGGCCGCGAGCTTCTCGATCTCGATGACCTTGCCGTGGCCGTAGCAGAACTCGCCGGCGAGCCGGCCGGTGTAGCAGCCGTTGTCGAGCTCGCTGCGGGTCGCGACCGCCCCCTCGAGCCCGAGGGCGTCGCTGATGCGGCCGACGAGCTCGATGGGGGAGGCCGACACGACGATGCGGTGATGACCGGCATCCGCAGCCTCACGCAACAGCGCCGCCGACTCGGGGATGACCCGGCCGACGACCTTGGGCACGATGGCGTCGGCCAGGTGGATGATCTCGGCCTGCGGCAGACCGGCCACGGCGCCGAGGATGCGTTCGCGCAGGGCGTGGCTCCCGGCATCCGTGCTGCCCTTGCGGTGGAAGGTGAGCGCCGTGAACGTGTCCTTGACGAGGTCGCGCCACGGCACGTGCCCGCTGCGGAACGCGGCGATCGCCAAGGGGTAGTTGGCCGACCCCCGGATCAGGGTTCGGTCAAGGTCGAAGAAGGCCGCGGTCAGGCTTGCGCGCGCAGCCGGCTCAGAGGCCACTCGCCACCATCGGCAGGGGTGAGCGCTGGCTGACCGGCGAGGAGTCGGGCTCTGTCGGTGAGGTGCGGGACTTCTTGGGCGGCAGCGCAAGCCGGAACACCTTGGCCCAGGCCTGGCCGACCTGACGGTGGATCGGGCCGGTCGTGTACGGCAGGCCGTAGCGCTCACAGATGTCCACCATGTGCACGGCGACCTCGTGGTAGCGGTTGCTCGGCAGGTCGGGGAAGCAGTGGTGCTCGATCTGGTGGCTGAGGTTGCCGGTCATCAGGTGCATGGTCTTGCTGCCCGAGATGTTGGCCGAGCCGAGCATCTGGCGGATGTACCAGTCGCCCCGGGTCTCGCCCTCGATCTCGGCCTCGCTGAAGGTGTCGACCCCGTCGGGGAAGTGGCCGCAGAAGATGACCGAGTGGGCCCACACGTTGCGGATCGCGTTGGCGGTGAAGGTGCCGATCAGGGCCTGCTTGCCCGAGCCGAGCACGGCGGCGGCGGCGGGGGTGGCGACGTAGTCCTTGGTGAACTGGCGCACCACCTTGCGGCCCACGGCCTTGAGGTCGCGCTTGAGGTCGGCCTTGCTCTTCTCGCCGTCCTTGACGGCCTCGAGCTCGAGGTCGTAGATGGCGATGCCCCACTCGAAGAACGGCGCGAGCACCGCGTTGATGACGGGGTTGAGGATGTTGAACGGCTTCCAGGGCTGGTCCTCGGCCATGCGAAGCGTCGTGTAGCCGACGTCCTTGTCCTTGCCGATGACGTTGGTCCAGGTGTGGTGCAGGTCGTTGTGGGTGTGCTTCCACGCCGCGGCCGGGGTGACGAAGTCCCACTCCCAGGTGGTGGAGTGGATGTCGGGGTCGCGCATCCAGTCCCACTGGCCGTGCAGCACGTTGTGCCCGATCTCCATGTTCTCGAGGATCTTGGCGACCGAGAGCATCGCGGTGCCGGCCACCAGGGCGGTCTTCTTCTTCGACAGCATCAACGTGGCGCGGCCGGCGACCTCAAGGGTGCGCTGGGCGCGGATGACCCGACGGATGTAAGCGGCATCCTTCGCCCCGCGGGTGGCGATGATGGAGTCGCGCAGGGTGTCGAGCTCGACGCCGAGCTGCGTGACCTGCTCGTCAGAGAGGTGGCGCGCGGCGGCGGGGCGCAGGGCGGGAGCACCCGTCGCGGCCAGGATCGGCTTGCGAGGTCGGACGCCGCCGGGCTGGGTCGAGGGGGTCGGTTGGCCCGGCTGGGTCGCGTGCGTCCCAGAGGGCGAAGGGACCGGCGTAGCGGTCGGGGCTGACTTGTGAACCAAGGTGGGCATATGTGGGGTTCCTTCCTAGATGTCCAGGTGGACGGGTCCGGCGGCGGCATTGACACAGGTCTGGATGAGCTCGCCCTCTTCGCCGTGAACCTCGCCGGTGCGCAGGTCGCGCACCTTGCCGGCCACGAGCGGGATCAGGCAGCTTCGACAGATGCCCATACGGCATCCGCTCGGCATGACGACGCCGCAGTCTTCACCGGCGTCGAGCAGGGGGACGTCACCATCGACCTCCACCTCCTTGTCGGACTTCTCAAACGTAACGATCCCACCCTCGCCCCCGGTTCCGGGGAGCAGCACGGTGGCGAAACGCTCGATGGTCAGGTTGGCGTGGGTGGCGTCGTCGCCGTCACGCAGCCACAGCTCGTCTGCCGCGTCGAGAAACTCGGCGGGGCCGCAGGCGTAGGCGGCGCGGTCGCGCCAGTCGGGGCAGAGGTTCTCGAGGTCGGTGGTCTCGGTGAGGTCGAGGCGGCGGGGCTCGCCGTTGAAGGCGTCGGCTCCCGTGTCGCGGGTGTACCAGTGCCGCACCGTGAGGCCGGGAAACTGGTCGGCGAGCTCGAGCAGCTCGTCGTGGAACAGGGCCTCGTCGGGGCTGCGGGCGGAGTGGATGAGCACGACGTCGGCGTCTTGCCGGCGCGGCACGAGGGTGCGCACCATCGACATGACCGGCGTGAGACCGCTGCCCGCGGTGAGCATCAGCAGGGGGCGCGGGTGCTCGGGGAGCACGAAGTCGCCCTGCGGGGGGTCGAGGAACAGCACGTCGCCGACCTTGGTGTCGCGAGCCAGGGCCGTCGAGACGAAGCCGATCGCGGTGACCGTGATGGCCGGGTCGTGCCCCGCGGCCGCCGACAGGGAGTAGCTGCGCCACTGCCGCACGCCGTTGATCTCGACCCCGATGCGGGCCCACTGCCCGGCGGCGTGGGCGTTCCAGCCCTTGCCGGGGCGAAAGGCGATGGTCGTCGAGTCGGCCGTCTCGCGGGTCACTTTCGTGACGATGCCGCGCAGCTGGCGGGTCGAGCTGAGGGGGTTCACCAGCCCGAAGAAGTCTTCCGGGGCCAGCGGTGTCGTCAGCAGTGAAGCGACGCGTCGCAGGGCACGGATCTGAGGCATACCTAATCATCCACCCTGGAGGGCCTCGGCGTCTTGCGACGTCGGGTACTGTTTCAGGCAGGAAACTGTCTCGTGGCGATAAGAAGGCGGTGAGGATTGTGGCGCAGACCACGTCTGACCCCCCGTGGTTGTACCTGCCGACCGAAGTCAGCCAGCAGATCCGGCCGGTGGTCGGCGAGATCGTCGAGGCCATCATCGCGGGTATCCCGCTCGACGTCCCGGTCTACGCGATGCCCATGGAGGGCCGGTTCGGGCAGGGGGTCCGGCGGGGCGTGCAGATCGCCCTCAACCGCTTCCTCGATCTGCCCGGAACCCGGTTGCCGGCCCTGTCCGACGACGGCAAGTGGGTCTACGAGGGGCTCGGACGGGGCGAGGTGCGCTCGGGTCGCAGCCTCGAGTCGCTGCTCGCGGCCTACCGCTACGGCGCCCGCGTTACCTTTCGCGCGATCTCGCGCACCGTCGACGTGTCGCAGATGGCCCCCGACGTGCTGCTCGCCCTCGGGGAGTCGCTCTTCGCCTATATCGACGAGCTGTCGGCCGCGAGTGCCCAGGGCTACGCCCACGAGCAGTCGGAGCGAGCCGGCGAGCAGCAGCGGTTGCGGGGTGAGCTCGTCGAGATGCTGCTGCGCGGTGACTCGAGCGACGGCGCCGTCAGCCGGGCCGCGGCCGCCATCGGCTGGACGTTGCCCGACACGATCGTGGTCGCCGTCGTGCCGTTTCCGCGCGTCGACGGCCTGCGGGCCGCTCTCGGGGCCGAGGCGCTGGTGAGCGAGCGCGGTACCGACGTCGTGGTCGTGCTGCCCTTCGCCGGGAGGCCCGCTCAGCGTGCCGCGATCGAGCGGGCACTCGCGGGCCGCCGGGCCATCATCGGTTCGACCCGGCCCTGGCAGGAGGCATCGGAGTCGCTGCAGCTGGCGGCGTCGGCCGCTGGTCGTGGGCTGTCGAGCCCTGTCGAGTCGGGGCCGGGTGCCCCGCCCGTGTGGGTCGACGAGCACCTCGCCGAGCTGGTCGTTCGCGCCGAGCCCCTGGCCACCGCCGACCTCGCCCGCAAGCTGCTCACCCCGTTCGACTCGCTGCGGCCGGCCGTTCGGGAGCGGCTGGCCGAGACGCTGCTGTCGTGGCTGCGCCACCAGGGGGCTCGGGCCCCGATCGCCGAGGAGCTGTTCGTGCACCCCCAGACCGTCGGCTACCGCGTCGGCCAGCTGCGTGACCTGTTCGGGGCGGCCCTCGATGACCCCGAGACCCGGTTCGAGCTCGAGCTGGTTTTGCGCGCCGGCCACCGTTGACCTCACCGGCATCCCGGATGCCGCTGGGCTGCGTTCCGCTGTGCGTCTGGCACCTGCCAGCCGCCACGAGTGTCAAGCGCACAACCCGTCGTGCGGTTGGCACCTCCCCGGCTTGAGAGGTGCCGAACGCTCAGCGGAGGCCTGTGCACAACGTCAGCGACGCGGACGGTTGATGAAGCAGGCTGCCTGGATGCCCGCCAGAACTGTGCGCCGCAGCCGGGTGGAGCGAGCGCGCATCGCCGCCGAGGTCGCGGCCCGGCACGCCGGGGTCGCCCACCGAGCCGACCTGCGGGCGGCCGGCCTGTCGAGGCACGACGTCGCGTCAGAGGTCGACGCCGGCCGGTGGCGGCGCGCTGGTCGGCACACGGTGGTCATCGGCACCTCGGCGCCTCAAGGCGAGGCTCTGTGGTGGCGCGCCGTGTGGGAGACCGGTGCCGGCGCGGCGCTCGACGGAGCGACCGCGCTGCTGGCCTCGGGTCTCACCGGCTTCATGACCGATGCGATCGACGTCTGCCTTCCCGCCGACAACCGACGCCACCTGGTGCCGGGCGTACGGCGACACCAGCGAGTGAGGGGCGCGGAAACGACCGGCGCCGGCGTACCCCGCGTTCGGCCCGAACACGCCGCGATCCATGCCGCGCAGTGGGCCCGCACCGATCGCCAAGCCACCCTGGTGCTCTGTCTGGTCATTCAGCAGCGCCTCGTCTCGCCCCCGATGCTGCTCGAGGCGTGGAGCGCGGTTCGCCGTTCGCCGCGGCGGCAGCTGATCGACACGGTGGTCCGTGACGTCTGCGATGGTGCGCATTCGTTGGGCGAGCTCGACTTTGCGCGGCTCTGCCGCACCCGTGGCCTGCCCGAGCCCGACCGGCAGTCGGTGCGCACGCTTCCCGACGGCCGGGTCTACCTCGACGTGGCGTGGAACGACATCGGGCTCGTTGTCGAGATCGACGGTGGGCACCACGCCTTGGCCCTGAACGCGGTGGCCGATGCGTTGCGCCAGAACGAGCTGGTGCTCGGCGCCGAGCGCGTGATCCGGATCCCGGTGCTGGGCCTACGCCTCGACCCGAACGCATTCCTCAACCAGGTGGTGCGCGCCCACCGCCTGGGCTCGCGCCGACCAGCTTGAGCCCAGCTGTGCGGTTGGCACCGGTCAGGCGGGGGAGGTGCCAACCGCACACCCTGTCGCGCGGTTGGCACCTGCGAGCCCAAGTAGGTGCCGAACGCACAGGCGACGCGTGATGGCGCCCCCGCGCCTGGTTACCTGAGCACCAACCGCAACCGTGTGCGGCTGGCACCTGTCAGGCGGGGGAGGTGCCGAACGGGCAGCCTGTCGCGCGGTTGGCACCTGTCAGGTGGGGGAGGTGCCAACCGCACACCCTGTCGCGCGGTTGGCACCTGCGAGCCCAAGTAGGTGCCGAACGCGCAGACGGCGGGGCCGCGGGGTGAGCGGCATCCGGGCTGATGCTGGTGGACGCGAAAGCGCCGCTCCTCGCTGAGGAGCGGCGCTTTTCGTGAAGCGACCCCGACCGGGCTCGAACCGGCGACCTCCGCCGTGACAGGGCGGCGCGCTAACCAACTGCTCTACGGGGCCTTACTGGTGAAGCTGATCGTGCTGGTGGAACTGTAACGCGTATCCCCAACGGGATTCGAACCCGTGCTGCCGCCGAGAAAGGGCGGAGTCCTAGGCCGCTAGACGCTGGGGACGTGAACCCGACCGATCCGTTTGGGACGAGCGAAAGCATAGCCGCAGCTCGGGGCCCGCTCCAAATCAACGCCCGGCCCAGGCCAGCACGTCCTCGACCG
>JBBSTU010000194.1:0-7448 GCA_038235595.1 Actinomycetales bacterium
CCAATGGCGAGAGCCACTTCGTGCTCCCGCTCGGTGAGAGCCGTGAGCCGCTCGCTCGCTTCACGACGTCGGGCATCGGTCGCGCCACCGTCACGGTCGGCCACGTGCGACATCAGCTGGGCCACGACGCTGGGGGAGAGGATCGGCTGCCCGGCCGCGACGAGCCGCACGGCCTCGACGAGCCGGTGGGGCTCGGTGTCCTTCAGCAGGAAGCCGTGCGCGCCGGCCCGCAACGCCTGCACGACCATTTCGTCGGCGTCGAAGGTGGTCAGCACGATGATGCGCACCTCCTTGGTGCGATTGGTGCGGGCTGCGTCGGACAGCAACAGTCGGGTCGCCTCGAGACCGTCACGGCGCGGCATCCGGATGTCCATGAGCACCACGTCGGGTTCGGTCGCGGCCACGGCGTCGATCGCCTCCACGCCGTCGCCGGCCTCGCCCACGACCTCCACATCAGGGTCCCCGCCGAGGATCAGCCGGAGACCGGCGCGCACCAGCGCGTCGTCGTCGACGAGCACGACCCGCGTGGTTGCTGACGGACTCATGCCGACCACGGTAACCGGGCCGTGACCACGAAGTCGCCGCGACGGTCGCGCCCGTAGGTCAGCTCGCCGCCGGCGAGCACGGCCCGTTCGGTGACCCCGACGAGGCCCAGGCCCGACCCGACGACATCTGGCGCCGCCACGGCACCGGCCGTCCGGCGCCGCGGCCCGCTCGGCACGGCCGCACTACCGTTGCGCACCATCAGGGCCACCGCCCCAGACCCAGCCGCTGCGCCGGCCTCAGCAGGCACGACCTCGATCGTCAGGCCCACGGCCATTGAAGGGGCATGCTTGCGGGCGTTGGTCAGACACTCCTGGATGATCCGGTAGGCGCTGCGCGACACCCGTTCGGGCACCGTGGCGAGGTCACCGCGCACGTCGACGCGAACGCGGGTCTCGGCCACCTCGACCTCGGCCACCAGGCGGGGCAGGTCAGACAGGGTCGGCTGCGGTGGAGCGGGCCCGCCGCTGTCGTGGTCCAGCGCATCGTCGGCGCTCGCCGGCACGTCACGCAACACCCCGAGCACCTCCCGCAGCTCGGTGAGCGCGAGGTTGGCGTTGGCGCGCACCACCTCGGCCGTGGTGGCGATCTGCTCGGGGGTCAGGTCGGTGCGGTAGCTCAGGGCCCCGGAGTGCATGGCCACCAACGAGATGCGGTGGGCCAGCACGTCGTGCATCTCGCGCGCGATCCGGGCCCTCTCGGCCACCTGGGCCTGCGCCACCCGCATCGACTGCTCCCGCTCGGCGGTGAGGGCACGGTCCTGCAGCGAGGCCACGAAGGCGCGGCGCTCGCCGATGGCCCAGCCGATCGAGACCCCCACCGTGAAGCTGAGAGCGCCGATGATGATGTTGGCGACCGTCGAGCCGCTCCCGGTGTCGGGATAGACCGCCGTGTTGAGCAGACCGGCGAGGGTCCACGGCACCGACACCAGGGCGATCTCGCGCCAACGCCGCCGAGTCGAGAGCGAGACGAGGGCGAACGCGGACGCACCGGCAGAGACCGCGGAGAGCCCGCTGAGCAGGGCCGTCACCGTCGTCACGGTGACGGGCCACCGCCGTCGGAGCAGCAACAATCCCGTCGAGACGAGCCCGAGAGCGAGATCGACCCCGAACCAGGCCATCCCGAAGGCCGGCTCGACGGAGGTGTCGGCCACCGCCACCCAGATCAGCGCCCAGAGCGCCAGGCCGAGCAGCAGCGCGGTGGTGAGCCGCCAGGTCTCGCCCCAGACGTGCGAACGTCGGGTGAGCGCGACTCGGGGCAGGGGCACCCCGCCAGCGTAGGCGCGCGGCGAGCCCAGCGGCATCCGACCGAAGTCTGTTCACTCAGGGCCCTGACCCTGACTCGAGTCAGGGTCGCCGCGACTTAGGTAGGGGTCGAAATCAGGCTCATGACGGATGTGCTCGCGTCAGGTGACGAGGCAGGGTGGAACCCATGATCACCGTCGAACGACTCACCAAGAGGTACGGCCCCTTCACGGCCGTCGATGACATCTCGTTCGAGGTCAAGCCCGGGCTCGTCACCGGCTTCCTCGGGCCGAACGGCGCCGGCAAGACCACCGCCATGCGCATCATGGCCGGCCTCACCCCGCCCACCTCGGGCACGGCCACCGTGCTCGGCCGTCCCTACGCGGAACTGCCGAACCCCGGCCGCCACGTGGGGGTGCTGCTCGACGCCTCGGCCCAGCACGCCGGTCGCACCGGCCGAGAGGTGCTGTCGCTCGGGGCCGCGCTCATGGGCATCGACAAGAGCCGGGTCGCCGAGATGCTCGACGTCGTGGGCCTCACCGACAAGGAGGCCGGGCGCAAGGTGCGCAACTACTCCCTCGGCATGCGTCAGCGGTTGGGCATCGCCCATGCGCTGCTCGGTGACCCCGAAGTCATGATCCTCGACGAGCCGGCCAACGGGCTCGACCCGGCCGGCATCCGCTGGATGCGCGACCTGCTGCGCGGCTTCGCCGCCGAGGGCGGAACCGTGCTGCTCAGCTCGCACCTGCTCAACGAGATCGAGCGCGTCGCCGACGAGCTCATCGTCATCGGCAACGGCTCCATCGTCGCCCACGGCACCAAGGACGAGCTGCTGGCGGGCGCCGGCACCATCGTTCGCTCGACCGACGACGACGCGCTGATGGGGGCGCTCGCCGAGGTGCCGATCGTCGCGCGCCGTACCGCCACCGGCGGCCTGCAGGTCGAGGCCGAGCCGCTCGAGGTGGGTCGCGTGGCGGCCGCCAAGGGCATCGTGCTCACCGAGCTGCGCGGCGCCGACACCCGCGGCCTCGAGGAGATGTTCCTCGAGCTCACATCCGGATCTGCCCGAGAGGAGGTGGCGGCATGACCACGCCCGCCACCCAGACCAACCCGACCAACCCGAACAGCTCGGTAGCGCCGGCTGCCGCTCACCCCAACGTGTCGGCGAAGGCCGAGTCGGCGTTGCCGACCGTCGCCAAGATGCCGAGCCGGCTACCCGGCGAGCGGCCGACGACCGGTATCCCCTTCTCCCGCCTGACGCGGGTCGAGCTGCGCAAGCAGCTCGACACCCGGGCGGGCCGCTGGCTGATCATCGCCATCGGTCTGGTCATCGGGGCCGCCCTGGCCATCAACTTCTTCACCGACGGCGGCGAACACTCCTTCGAGGACTACCTGTCAGCCACGATGCTGCCGACGGCGATCATCCTGCCGGTCATCGGCATCCTGGCCGTCACGTCGGAGTGGAGCCAGCGCACCGGTCTGGTCACCTTCGCGCTCGAGCCGCGCCGCACGCGGGTGGCGCTGGCCAAGCTCGTCTCGGCCCTGCTGATCGGCATCGCTGCCTTCGTGCTCGCCTTCGCCCTCGCGGCGCTGGTGCACCAGGCCGCCATCACCTTCCGCGGCATCGACGGCGACTGGAGCGTCGGCGGCCTCGTCGTGCTCGGCGCTGGGCTGTATGTGCTGCTGGGTCTGATGCAGGGTGTCGCCTTCGGTGCCCTGTTCCGCAACACCCCGGCCGCGATCGTCGTGTACTTTGTGCTGCCGACCGTCTGGGGCATTCTCGGCGGGCTCATCAGCTGGCTCGACACCCCGTCAAAGTGGCTCGACATGAACCGCACCATGCAGCCGCTGTTCAGCGGCTCGATGTCGGGCGAGCAATGGGGGCAGCTGGGCACGTCGGTCGCCGTCTGGATCGTGGCGCCGCTCGTCGTCGGCATCCTGCTGCTGCGCCGCGCCGAGGTGAAGTAGCCGCCACCCACCAGCCAGGATGCCGTTCACTCGATGGGGGTGAACGGCATCCTTCTGCCTATCGGTCGGCCTGGTGGGGCCACGCGGTGGCTGGGAGGGTCAGGAGCTGACGCCCGGCCAGTAGTAGCTGTCGGGTAGCGCGCGGGCGCCGAAGATCGCCTGACCGACCCGCACGACCGTGGACCCCTGCTCGATCGCCGTCTCGTAGTCACCCGACATGCCCATCGACAGGCCCCCAGCGCCGATCAGGTCGGGGTCGTGCTCGCGGGCGCGGTCGCGCAGCGCGCGCAGACGCGCGAAGCAGGCGCGCACCCGGTCGGTGTCGTCGGTGAAGACGGCGAGGGTCATCAGGCCCTGTACGCGCAGGGCGGTGAACCGCGGCAGCTCGCGCAGGAAGGCAAGCGTCTCCGCCGGCGGAAGGCCGTACTTGGAGTCCTCGCCCGAGGTGTTGACCTGCACGTAGACGTCCATGCCGCGGCCGAGCGCCTGCAGCCGGCGATCGAGCACTTCGGCCACGCGGAATCGGTCGAGGGCTTGGAACTCGGCGGCGAAGGCGGCGACGTCCTTGGCCTTGTTGGTCTGCAGGTGGCCGATCACCGACCAGCGCAGGTCGAGGTCGGCGAGGTTGTCGTGCTTGCGTCGGGCCTCCTGCACCTTGTTCTCACCGAACTCGCAACAGCCGGCCTGCACGGCCAGCCGGATCCGCTCCTGCGGCACGGTCTTGCTGACCGGCAGCAGTCGCACCTCCTCCGAGCGACGACCGCCGCGTTCGGCTGCGGCTGCGATCCGGGCCCGCACCGCGCCGAGGTTGCGGGTGAAGTCGTCGCGGGTCAGCGCCTGCGGGAAGGGGGCGTGGCCCGATGCCGCCTCGTGCTCGGCTGTCATGGCCACAGGGTACGCAGGTGCCGCCCGGGGTTCGGCGAGGCGAGAACTCGGTCGTGGCCGGCATGCGGTCGCCGTTAGGCTGGCCCGCGTGATCGACATCAAGCTCGTGCGCGACGAACCCGACCGGGTGCGCGCCTCACAGACCGCCCGCGGCGAAGACCCTGGAGTCGTCGACGCCATCCTCGCGGCCGACGAGCGCCGCCGGTCGACGCTGAGCGAGTTCGAGTCGCTGCGGGCCGAGCAGAAGGTCGTGAGCCGGTCGGTCGGTGCGGCGATGGCCGCCTTCTCGAAGGCGAAGAAGGCCGGTGCGGCTGACGCCGACCGCCTCGAGAAGGCGGCGCACCACGCGCGGGCCCAGGCCGGCGAGCTGAGCGAGCAGGTCAAGTCGCTCGAGGCGGATGCCGCGCAGGCCGGCGCCGAGCTCGCGAACCTGCTGCGTCGGGCGGGCAACGTCATCATCGACGGGGTGCCCACCGGCGGCGAAGACGACTTCGTCGTGCTCGAGACCGTCGGACAGGCAAGGGACTTCGCGGCCGAGGGTTTCGAGCCGCTCGACCACCTCGCCCTCGGTGAGCGGCTCGGCGCCATCGACATGGAGCGCGGGGCCAAGGTCGGCGGTGCCCGCTTCTACTACCTCACCGGGGTCGGGGCCCTGCTCGAGCTGGCACTGCTCAACATGGCGATGGCGCAGGCGACGGCGAACGGCTTCACGCCGATGATTACGCCCACGCTGGCGCGCAGCGACATCATGCACGGCGCCGGGTTCATGGACGCGCACGCCGAGGAGGTCTACCGGCTCGAGGCCGACGACCTCTACCTCACGGGCACGTCAGAGGTCGCGCTCGCCGGGTATCACGCCGACGAGATCATCGACCTGTCAGCCGGGCCCGAGCGTTATGTCGCGTGGTCGGCCTGCTACCGGCGTGAGGCCGGATCGCACGGGAAGGACACCCGGGGCATCATCCGGGTGCACCAGTTCCACAAGGTCGAGATGTTCAGCTACTGCCGACCCGAGGACGCTGAGGCCGAGCACCAGCGGATGCTCGGCTGGGAACGGCAGATGTTGGCCAAGATCGAAGTGCCCTACCGCATCATCGACACCGCCGCCGGCGATCTTGGCGGCCCGGCCGCGCGCAAGTTCGACTGTGAGGCCTGGGTGCCGACCCAAGGGCGCTACCGCGAGCTGACCTCGACCTCGAACTGCACCACTTACCAGGCGCGCCGGCTGAACACCCGCGAGCGTGACCCCAACGGCTCGGGCACCCGAACGGTGGCCACCCTGAACGGAACGCTGGGCACGACCCGTTGGCTGGTGGCGATCCTGGAGAACCATCAGCAGGCCGACGGGTCGGTGCGGGTCCCCGAGGCCCTGCGCCCCTTCCTCGGCCTCGACGTGCTGGCGCCCCTGACCTGAGACCGTCGAGCGACTCAGCGTTCGTCGACCATGACCTCGATCGCGTAGTCCTGCGCGCGGTAGCAGTGGTCACCGTACTCGACCGGGTTGCCCATCCCGTCGAAGGCTGCTCGGGTCATGGTGAGCACGGGTTGTGATGGCGTCAGTCCCAGGTGTTTGCGCTCTGAGGCCGACGGTGGCCGGGCGCCGATGCGCTGATGCGCCACGACTGGTTTGGCCCCGCGCACGCGGAGCAAGGAGTAGAGGCCGTCACTCTCGAGCTCGGCCCCGGTGATGTCGGAGTAGGCCGGCGGCAACCAGTTCTGCAGTACGGCCAGCACGATGTCTCCGGTCGTGCGCAGCCGCACGGTGTGCAGCAGCAAGGTGTCGACCGGAAGGCCCATGGCACTCGCCGCGACGTCGTCGGTGACGATGTTGTGAATGAGCACGGTGGTACTCGGCGCACTGCCGTTCTCCCGCAAGAGGTCGTCGTAGAGGCTGGTCAGCTCGGCCCTGCGGTGGATCTGGCGACGAGCGACGGTCGTGCCGAGGCCGCGGCGGCGCAGCAACAGGCCCTGCGAGACCAGCTCTTGGATGGCGCGGCGCACGGTCGGGCGCGAGAGGCCCAGCCGGTCGGCCATGGCGACCTCGTTCTCGAAGGCGTCGCCGGGCCCGAGGGCTCCGTTGGTGATGGCAGCCTCGAGCTGTTGGGCCAGCTGATGGTAAAGCGGCACCGGGGTATCACGATCGATCCGCACGTCGAGCTGAACTGCCATGACCGCCCCCTTGTCGGATGGATTCTTGCCTGCCCCGGGTGGCGACACTCTGACTCGGGACGGGTCGCGTCATCACCGATGCGCGGCGGGGGCCCGTTGAGAGTAACGGGCCCACGCCGCAAGCACCTCAGACGCCGCGCTTCACAACGAGAACCGGAACCCCGGCGTCGAGGATGATGTTCTGCGTCACGCTGCCGAGAAAGGCCTTCCCCACCGGGGAGCGTCGCCGCGCCCCGATGACCACGAGGTCTGGGCCGATCTCTCTGACCTTGCCGAGGATCGCCTCGGCGACGTCGCCGGCCCCTGGGTTGCTGGCGACGAGGTGCAGCTCCCACTCGACGCCGGTCAGTCGGCTGTCGTCGGCGAGAGCCTTCTCGATGGCATCGGAGATGCCGGCGCGATGGGCGGCCGCAATGTCGTTGTCGAGGGAGTCGACGACGTGGATGACGTCGAGGCGGGTTCCACGGAACACTGCCTCGCGGGCCCCTTCGCGCAGGGCCTGGCCCGCCGTGGCGGAGACCTGGTGTGCGACGGCAACGCTCATGACCGGTGCCCGCTCACGGCTTCTCCAGCTCGTGTGAGAGCTCAGCCAGCTCGTCGCCGCCGGCCATCTGGCGGGTGAGCTCGTTGAGGTCGACG
>JBBSTU010000195.1:0-7396 GCA_038235595.1 Actinomycetales bacterium
GGTGATCGGGTTCGTGGTGTCGCGCCCGGAACCGCAACCGTCCACGGCGGCCCGGCCCACGTCGACTGCGAGCAGCGCCAGCCCGACGGCAACCCCACCCACCGTGACGACCACCTCCTCCGGCGAGAACGGCAACCTCGGGGTGTCGCCGGACGCCGCCGACAAGGAGTCGGGCGACGCGTCGTTCGACGGCTCTGACGCCGGCTCGCCCACCTCAGCAGAACCGCAGAACCGCGAGGATGCCGTGAAGGCGCTGGCGCAGCTGGCCCGACGCACCCCCGGCGACCCCTTCGCCGTCGGCCGGGTCGACGCCCCGGTCGTGATGGTCAGCTACTCCGACTTTCAGTGCCCCTTCTGCGGCAAGTTCGCCCGCGACACCGAGCCCGGGTTGATCTCCAAGTACGTGGATGCCGGGCTGCTGCGCATCGAGTGGCGCGACTTCCCGTACCTCGGCGAGGAGTCGGTCACGGCTGCAGTGGCCGGCCGGGCGGCCGCGCGGCAGGGCAAGTTCTGGGCCTTCCACGACGCGATGTTCGCCCAGCAGCAGCCCTCGAACAGCGGTCGGTTGACCCCGGCCTACCTCGCCTCGGTCGCCGTCAAGGCGGGGCTCGACGGGCCCCCACTCACCCGGGACATGAGAGACCCGGCCCTGAAGGACGCGACCGAGAAGGACTTCGGTGAGGGGCAGAACGCCGGCGTCACCGGCACCCCGGCCTTCCTCATCAACGGCGAGCCCGTGATCGGCGCCCAACCTTCCTCGGTGTTCGAGCGGGTCATCGACCAGGCGGCTGCCGCCGCACGATGACCGACATCGGGCTGCTCGGCGCCCTGGCCGCCGGCGTTCTCGCACTGCTCTCGCCGTGCAGCGCTCTGCTGTTGCCGTCGTTCTTCGCCTACGCGTTCACCAGCCGCTCGGCGCTCGTGGCCCGCACCAGCGTCTTCTACCTCGGGCTGCTCCTCACCCTGGTGCCGCTCGGCACCGGAGCGGCCCTGGCCTCGCAGGTCTTCTACGGGCATCGGGCGGTGCTGATCACCGTCGCGGGGTGGGCCATCATCGCGCTCGGCGTCTTTCAGGTGCTCGGCGGCGGCTTCACCGTTCCGTTCGCTGCCGGGTTGCAGAGCTGGGCCGCTCGCCGCGGGCGCGACCGTGACCGTGACGGTCGGGGCGGCTACCTCTCGACCCTCGTGCTGGGCGCGGTCTACGGCCTCGCCGGCTTCTGCTCCGGCCCCGTGCTCGGGGCGATCCTCACCCTCGCGGCGACCAGGTCGAACCCGGTCGGCGGGGCCCTGCTGCTGGCCGTCTATGCGCTGGGGATGGCGCTGCCGCTGTTCATCCTGGCCGCCCTCTGGGACCGCTTCCGACTCGGGGAACGTCGGTGGCTGCGCGGCCGGACACTGCACCTGGGCCCGGTCACAGTGCACAGCACCGCCCTGGTCTCCGGGCTGCTCTTCATCACGATCGGAGCGCTGTTCCTGCGCTTCGACGGCACCGCCGGGATCGTCGGTCTGCTCGGTCTCGGCGACACGACCGATCTCGAGGTGAACGCGCAGGTCGCGGTCACCTCAGCCACGTCGGGCTTCCCGATCTGGGTTCTGCCGGCTGCGGTCGCCGTGGTCGCCGGGGGAGTGGCCCTCCGCCGCACGTTGCGCCACCGTTGACCCCACCCCAGGTGCCCTCCCGACCGTTTCAGTCGGCGGACTTGCGGGCGCGGTAGGCGGCGGTGTGCACGCGCGCTGCGCAGCCGCCCTCACAGAACCGACGGGAGCGGTTGCGGGAGAGGTCGACCACGACGTCGTCACAGTCGGGGGCCTCGCAGACCCTGAGGCGGGCCAGCTCACCCTCGCGCACCACGTCGACGACCGCCATCGCCGCTTCGACCGTCATCCGGGTGGCCAGGGGTGCGTCGGCCGAGGTGGCGTGCACGTGCCAGCCGAAGCCGTCGTGGTCGACCAGTCTGGGCAGGGCCGCGCCTTCGACGAGCAGCTCGTTGGTCAGGTCGACCACCCCCCGCTCGTCGCGCTCCCAGAGCCCGCGCAGGCGCGGCCGCAGCTCGCGCACCGCAGCCAGCTCAGCGGCATCCGCGTCGATGCGGCCCGTCCAACCGTGGCCGGAACAGAACTGCGTCAGCTCGGCCAGGGTGCTCAGGCTGTCGGGCGAGCTGTCACCGGTGACCGAGCCGGGCAGGGTGTTCACCAAGGCCGCGGCGGCGCTGAGCGCTACCTCGGTGTCATGAGCGAATACCACTTTGACTCCTAACCACGCGGTCCGATAATGTCACGAGTGTAAGCGAGTTTGAGTCCTGACGCCTGCGGGCGTTCACGAGGTTGGAGGTGTCATGTCGGTGGAGATCATGTCGCGCACGGGAGAGTTGACCGGTGAAGAAGTCACGGGCATGACCGTGCGTTCCTCGGCTCGGGCGGGCATGCGGCATCCGCTCGTCGGTGTTGGTGTGGCCCTCGCCTCGGCGGCCGCGTTCGGCACGTCTGGGCCGTTCGCGAAGTCGCTCCTCGTCAGCGGCTGGTCGCCCGCTCTCGTGACGACCCTGCGCCTGACCCTCGCGGCCCTCGTGTTGTCCGTCCCGGCCCTGATCGCGCTGCGTGGCAAGTGGGGCGTGCTGTGGCGCAGCAAGTGGCTCGTCGCGGGCTATGGGCTGACCGGGGTGGCCGGCGCGCAGCTGGCCTACTTCAACGCGGTGACCCACCTGTCAGTCGGCGTCGCCCTGCTGCTCGAGTACCTCGCTCCGACGATCATCGTCGGCTGGCTGTGGGCCCGGCACCGCCAGACGCCGCGCCGTCTCACCGTCACGGGCATCGGCCTGTCGATGATCGGCCTGCTGCTGGTGCTCAACCTCGCCGGCGGCGCCCGGGTCAGCCTCATCGGGGTGGCGTGGGGGCTGGTCGCTGCGGTCTGCCTGACGATGTACTTCCTGCTGTCCGACCAGGTCGACGCCGACCTGCCACCGATCGCCCTGGCCGGCGTCGGGTTGTTCGTCGGTGCCGTCGCACTCTGGACCGCAGGGCTGCTCGGCATCGTCGACCTCACCAAGGGCGCCACCCGCGTCGACCTCGCCGGGTCGATGGTGGCGTGGTGGGTGCCCCTGCTCGTCATCGCCCTGCTCGCGGCCGCGTTCGCCTACGTCACCGGCATCGTCGCGGTACGCATGCTCGGGGCTAAGGTCGCCTCGTTCGTGGCCCTCACCGAGGTGCTCTTCGCGGTGCTCTTCGCCTGGCTGGTGCTCTCGGAGCTGCCGAGCCCGATCCAGCTCGTCGGTGGGGCGCTCATCATCGCCGGCCTGCTCGCCGTGCGCACCGACGAGTCGCGCGCGCCGGCCGCCTGAGCTGCCCGCCCGGCCCCGTGAGGGCCGGGCGACGAGGCGTTCAGGGGGCGCGGCCCGTCAGCGCCTCTGGATCGACACTGATTTCACGGGTGCCCGCGGGTTCCCGTAAGATGGAGAAGTTGCCTCGGCGAGGGACGACGCACGGCCGCTCTGCGGGCGTGCCGGGTCCGTGATCGACGCGGTGGTGCCTGACTCTCGGGTCGGGTCCGCCCCTGCGTGCGGACCCTCGAAATCCCGGCCAGCTCCGCGCGGCGTCCCGCGTCGAGGCCGAACCGCGTGCCGACCCCGAACTTCAGGAGTACCCCGTGTCTGACATCACCAAGCTCGCCGCCGAGAAGCGCACCGACTTCGGCAAGGGCGCTGCCCGCAAGATCCGCCGCGCCAACAAGATCCCCGCCGTCATGTACGGCCACGGCACCGACCCGGTCCACATCTCGCTGCCGGGCCACGCCACGATGATGGCGCTCAAGCAGGCCAACGCCCTGCTCACCATCGTCATCGAGGGCGACGAGCAGCTGGCCCTGGCCAAGGACGTGCAGCGCGACGCCATCAAGCCGGTCATCGACCACATCGACCTCGTCGTCGTTCGCAAGGGCGAGAAGGTCACCGTCGACGTGTCGGTGCACCTCGAGGGCGAGGCCGCCCCCGACACCAACGTGACCCTCGACCGCAACGTGCTCGAGATCGAGGCGCTGGCCACGAACATCCCCGAGAACGTCGTTGTCTCGGTCGAGGGGCTGCGTGCCGGCACGCTGATCCTGGCCGGTGCGATCGAGCTGCCCGAGGGTGCCACCCTGGTCACCGACGCCGAGGCCCTCGTGGTCAACATCACGCAGCAGGTGTCGGAAGAGGCCCTGGAGGCCGAGCTGGCCGACCTCGAGGCCGAAGCCGGCATCGAGCGCGAGGAGTCTGATGAGGATGCCGCTGAGGGCGCCTCGACCGACGGCGCCGACGCGTCCGCCGAGGGCTCCGACGAGTCCTGATGCTGATCACCGGTTCGCGCCGGCAGCAGTGACAGGAACCCGAGACAGAAGCTGAACGAGAACCCGACCATGGACCCCTGGCTGATCGTCGGGCTCGGCAACCCCGGCCCCCAGTACGCAGGCAACCGCCACAACGTGGGCGCCATGGTCGTGGGTGAGCTGGCTGCCCGCGACGCCTCAGGCGCCGCGGGCAGCCGTGCGTCGTTCAAGGCCCACCGGGCCCGGGCCAGCGTGGCCGAGATTCGCCTGGGCACCCGAGCCGGTGGCGCGCCCGGCCCCAAGGTGGTGCTTGCCGTGCCGAGCACCTACATGAACACCTCCGGCGGCCCCGTTGCCGGTCTGCTGAAGTATTTCAGCGTGCCGCTCGAGCGCCTCATCGTCGTGCACGACGAGCTCGACATCGAAGCCGGCGCAGTTCGCCTCAAGCGCGGGGGAGGCGAGGGCGGCCACAACGGTCTGCGCTCCATAACGCAGTCACTCGGCTCCAAGGACTACTTGCGGGTGCGGGTCGGCATCGGCCGCCCGCCCGGTCGGCAGGACCCTGCCGACTTCGTGCTCAAGGACTTCTCCAAGACCGAGCGAACGAACCTGCCTCTCCTGCTTGACGACGCGGCGGATGCCGTCGAGGCACTGGTCGACGTCGGGCTCGAGGCCGCGCAGCAGCGCTTCCACGCTCCACGCTGACACCCGTCCAAGGAGTTCGCGAGAGGCGCACGAGGCTATGCCGCGTCACTTTTGCCCGGCGATCAGGCAATCTTGCTGATTCCTGATACACGTCTGGACTGGCGGCTTAGCATGAACCGACGGATCCGCTCACGCCGGGGATGTAAGGCTTGCGGCACCGTCAGCAAGGTCCTCGCGGGCCCGGGGGGACCGGTCGCGCAATGACAACATGATCGCGAGGTCCACGGGCTCTCGCCTAACGGGGATTGGTGTGTCTTGGGGGGTTTTCGTAACCATGCTCGACGTGAGGATTCGGTTGTCGATTCCATCGTGCGACGAGTCGGATGGTCGACGAAGGGCGTCACGGTGCATCGCCGGGGGTCCGTCGCGCGCGTCGCGGCCTTGATGGCTGCTGCCACCGTTCTTTCTCTGGCGGCCTGTTCCTCGGATGCGACTATTCAGACGGGCCAGCCAAAGCCGCCCACCAGCACAGCAACCGCGAGTCTCGGCGGAAGTGCTGCGTTGGCTTCGACGGCCACACCTGGCGCAGTGCAGGGGCCAACGGGGGCCAGCGCAGGTCAGACCGCCACGACGACGCTGGCTCCGCCGCTGCCCAACCCCGTCAATCGCGTGACCAAGGTCAAGCGGCCGGGTTCCACCGGTACGCCAACAATCTCGGCGCCACCCGTGGGATTCGGGTCCAAGGTGGTCTATCCCGACGGTCTCCAGCTGCTCATCACTAAGGCGAGCAAGGCGACGGAGACAGGCAACGGGCCGGGTGTCTTCACGGGGCGTGAGTTCGTCAACTTCACGCTCAAGCTGACCAACGGCACAACCAAAGACATCAACCTGAACAACGTGGTCCTCACGACGTACTACGGCAAGACTCGCCAGCTCGCTGCGCCCGTCTACACCGAGGGCACAGGAGTAAGCGACTTCAGCGGAATGGTCAAGCCCGCCGCCATTGCCACGGCAACCTACGCATTCGCGGTGCCGGTAGCCGCCCTCGGGGCGGTGACCATGGTGGTCGACTTCGACGGAACTCACACGTCGGCCGAGTACACCGGGTCGGTGGCAACGTCGTGACGCCCGAGGGGCGGGTAGAAGGCCTGAACCGGATTGCAACCCAGGCGCGGGGTCGTGCAGCAGGTGCCGTCGTTGCACAGGTGTGGCAGGCCGCTGCGAGCTTCCTTCTTCAACTGTTGGCCGCCCGTCTGCTCGGCGCCTCCGGCCTGGGCGTGCTCGCACTCTGCCTCGGCGTCATCATCATGGGTACGGCCGTCACCAGTGGCTTCGTCGGCGACTCGCTCACCGTTCTGGACCGTCACGAACGGGCGACGCGAGCCGGCCTGCAACTGTGGGCCATCGCCTTTACAGTCGGTGGTTCGCTACTCACCAGTTCGGCTCTGCTCATCACCGGCGTTCTTGAACGTTCCGATGCTCTGCTCTTGCTCGCTGCCTCCATCGCCTTCTCGGTCGAGGAGGTGCTGCGGCGGTTGTTCATGGCGTCGCAGCGCTTCTGGAACCTCGTGCTCGTAGACACTGCTGCGCTGGTCGTCTCCATCGCGTTCGTGGTGATTTCCTCCTTGACCGCCCCGGTCACCCTCTCCACGTTCCTGGGCGGTATCGCCCTCGGTCAGTTGGCTGGGTGCTTGGTGGCACTGGTGCGCCTACCAGTCCCCGAGCGGCGCCTGGTCTCCATCCGACGGGCTGACCTTCGCGCCGTCGCGGGCTTCGGAATCTGGCGTGGAGCCCAGGTCGGCATCACCCCTACGGTGCTCACCGGTGCCCGGGTTCTCGTGTTGGCGGCCGCGGGATCGGCGGCCCTCGGCGAGCTCGAGGCAGCCAGGATGCTGGTCGCACCGGCCATGCTCGTAGTTCAGGGCTTCGGCTCCTACCTGCTTACTTCTTACGTGCGTGATCAATCGAGGCCCCTGGGCGAACTCGTGCGCCGGGCCACACGGTCCTCCTTGGTGCTCGCCGGTCTCGCGCTCGGTTTCGGGGTCGTCGTTGCCACGACCCTTGCGGTCCTACCGACCCTTTCCGAGAAGGTCGTCGGTCCGGGGTTCATCATTGAGCCAGGTGCAGTGCTCGCTTGGGCCGGGTACTCCGCGGCGGCTGCGACGCTGCAGCCTTTCGCGAGCCTGGCCGCGGCCCGCCGCAGGCAGCGCGTCGTGTTCGGCGTCCGCGTGGCCGACTGCGGGCTCGCGACCCTTCTTGTCGCCGCGGTCGCTTTTTCGGCGCTACCGATTGTACTGGTCCCGGTCGCTCTCGCCTGCGGACCTTTCGTCGGCGGGATGGTCGTACGCCGCTTCATCCTGCTTCCGCTCGCCTCCGCCGCGCACGAGGACCCCTCCGGCCCAACGCTCCCTCCAAGTTCCACAGCCACCGGACCGTCGACGTACACGGCGA
>JBBSTU010000196.1:0-7313 GCA_038235595.1 Actinomycetales bacterium
CAGGGGTCGTGGCCCTCGAGAGCACGATCCTCGCTCACGGGCTGCCGCACCCCGACAACATCGAGATCGCGGCCCAGATCGAGGATGCCGTTCGGGCCGGTGGCTCGGTGCCGGCCACCATCGCCCTCCTCGACGGGGTGGTGCACATCGGCCTCGAACCGGCCCAGGTCGAGCGCATCTGCACCGACCCGGCCATCGCCAAGCTCTCGATGCGCGACCTCGCGGTCGCGGCCGCGCTGGGCCGCTCGGGCGCGACGACGGTGGCCTCCACCTCGGCTCTGGCCGGGCTGGTCGGTATCAGGGCCTTCGCGACGGGCGGCCTCGGTGGCGTGCACCGAGGAGCGGCACAGACCTTCGACGTCTCGGCCGACCTCGGGGTCATCGCCTCGACCCCGGTGCTCATCGTGTGCGCCGGGGTGAAGTCGATCCTCGACGTGGCCGGCACCCTCGAGACCCTCGAGACCCTCTCGGTGCCCGTGCTGGGCTACCGCACCGACGCGTTTCCGGGGTTCTACCTCGCCGACTCCGGGCACGAGGTTCCCTGGCGGGTGGAGTCAGCGGCCGAGGCCGCCCGCGTGGTCGTCACCCGCGACCGGTTGGGGACCGACCGCGCCGGCGTCGTGCTCGCCAACCCGCTGCCGGTCGACCGCCAGGTCGACCGCGCCCTGCACGACCGTCTCGTCAGCGAAGGCCTGGAGGTGCTGCGCCGCGAAGGGGTCCGGGGCAAGGACGTGACACCCCGCCTGCTGGAGTACTTCCACGACAACTCCGGAGGTGAGTCGCTGCGCGCCAACGTCGAGCTCGTGCTGTCGAACGCCCGCCTGGCCGGCGCCGTGGGGGCCGAGATCGCCCGGCAGTCATGACCATCCGGCCCGTGGTTGTCGTCGGCGACGTCGGCCTCGACGTGATCACCCGCCCGTCGGCTGAGATCCACTGGGGTTCCGACACGCCGTCTTCGGTGGCCCTCACGCCGGGCGGGGCCGGTGGCAACTCGGCGTCGTGGCTGGCCGCGGCGGGAGCGTCGGTCACGTTGCTCGCCCGGGTGGGCGACGACGCGGCGGGCGCGACCGCACGCCGAGAGCTCGAGGCGGCCGGGGTGCGTTGCGCCTTCACTGTCGACGACACCCTGGCGACGTGCATGGTCGTGATCCTGCTTGACGCCCACGGCGACCGCACGATGCTCCCCGACCGCGGCGCCAACCGGGCCTTCTGTGTCTCCGACGTAGACCTGCCTTCGCTGGGCCTGCCCCAGAACCCGCGCCCACACCTGCACCTCAGCGGCTACGTGCTCTTCGACGCCGGCTCGCGTGCGGCCGGCCTCGAGTCGCTGCGCCAGGCGCGAGAGCTCGGCTGGAGCACGTCGGTCGACCCCCAGTCGCCGGCCTTGATCCTGCGGGAGGGTGTCGACAGTTTTCTGGGCTGGGTGACCGGCGTCGACCTCCTGCTACCCAACGAGAGCGAGGTCGAGACGCTCGGCGGGCTCGACGCCATCCTGGCTCACACCCGGGAGGTGGTCGCCACGTTCGGGCCCGGTGGCGCCCGTTGGGTGGCAGACGGCATCGCGGAGGCGGCGCACGCCCCGGTCGTCGAGAACGTCGACGCGACCGGCTGCGGCGACGCGTTCAACGCCGGTCTGCTCTCCTCCTGGCTGCGCGGGGAAAACCGTTCAGCGGCCCTGCTCGCCGGAGTGCTCGCCGGCAGCACGGCTGCCGGCCGACTGGGTGCCCGCCCGCACTGAACGCCGGGGTGGGCGCGCTGGCGGAGTGGGGTGGGTCGGTTGAGAAGGCTCACACCCCTCCGCCCTGTCGACCGTGGGCCGCCGCACCTATCCTGCGAACATGACGCCAGGCACCGGAGCCGTCGCACCCGATCCCGTCTCGCTCGCGGGTGAGGGAAGCCCTGCCACGCGCGCTGACTGGGAGCACGCCGCCGCCGGTGTGCTGCGTCGAGCTCGGCGCCTCACCGACGCCGACGCTGACAGCGACGTCTGGCCGGCGCTGGCCACGACCACGCTCGACGGCATCCCCGTTCCCCCTCTCGGCACTGCGTCGGATGCCGGTCCTGATGGCTCGATTCCCGCGCCCGGTCGGTTTCCCTACACGAGAGGGCGGTTGGCAACTCGGCCAGCGCACGGGTGGGACATCCGCTGTCACCTCGGGGGCATGACGGCCGACGCCACTCGGGAAGCCGCGCTCCTTGATCTCGAGGGTGGTGCCACCTCGCTGTGGATCACCTTGGGTGGACCGCTCTCGCCCGGAGACCTGGACCGAGCGCTGCAGGGCGTGCTGCTCGACCTGGCGCCGGTGGTGCTCGACTCCCCCGACGACCCGATCGGCGCCGCCACGGCCCTCACCGAACTGTTGGCTGGGCGAGGCACCGCCCCTGCCCACGGCACCAACCTCGGCGCCGACCCGATCGCGGTAAGTCTGCGTGGCGGCAGCCCACACACCAGTCAGGCGGCGGAGACCCTGGCGGCCGTGGCTGACCTGGCCCGCGGGCACGACCTTCTCGCTGTCGTCGTCGACGCCACCGCGGCGCACGACCTCGGCGCGTCGGACGGCCAGGAGCTGGGCTACTCCCTCGCGGTCGGCGCGAGCTACCTCCGCACGCTGACCGCAGCGGGGTGGCCGGTCGACCAGGCACTGGCCCTGATGGAGTTTCGCTACGCGGCGACCGTCGAGCAGTTCGCCACGATTGCCAAGCTACGGGCCGCGCGGCGACTCTGGGCCCGGGTCGCCGAGCTGTCCGAGGCGACGCCGGAGGCGGCCGCGCAGCGCCAGCACGCCGTGACGAGCCGCGCGATGACGAGTACCCGAGACCCTTACGTCAACATGCTGCGCACGACCGTCGCGGCCTTCGCGGCGGGCGTGGGCGGCGCCGACGCGGTCACCGTGCTCCCGTTCGACTCCGGTCTGGGCCAGCCGAGCAGCCTGGGGCGACGGAACGCGCGCAACACCTCGTCACTGCTGGTGTGGGAGTCGCACGTGGCCGCGGTGCTCGACCCCGTCGGTGGCTCCTACGCCATCGAGCGGCTCACCGACGACCTGGCGCAGGCCGCCTGGGCCGAGTTCGTTCGCATCGAGGGCGATGGCGGGGTGGAGGCCACCATCGACGACGGCTCGCTGCTCGCCCGCATCGCCGAGGTCGCGGGGCGCCGTGACGACGACGTCGCCCATCGACGGCGGCCGATCACCGGGCTCAGTGAGTTTCCCAACCCGGGCGAGCCGGTGCTCGAACGCGCTGCCGACCCGACCGCGCTCCAGGTGCGGCGCTACGGTTGGGCGTTCGAGCAGCTGCGTGACGAGCCGGTCGCGGCCCCGGTGTTCTTGGCCACCCTCGGCACGATTGCGGCCTACACGGCCCGAGCCACCTTTGCCACCAACCTCTTCGGGGCCGGCGGCGTCGCCGTCGTCTCGGCCGGACCGACCGACAGCGTCGAGTCACTGCTCGCGGCCTACGACGGTCAACCGGTGGTGTGCTTGTGCGGCACCGACGCCGCGTACGCACAGAACGGCGCCGAGGCGGTCGACGCCCTGAGGGCAGCCGGGGCCCGTTGGGTCGTGCTGGCCGGGCGGCCGGGCCCGGGCACCGTGGCTGCCGACCTGGTCGACGACCACGCGGCCGTCGGCGGGAACGCCTTGGCCATGCTGCGCAGAACGAGGGAGAAGCTGGCATGACGGTCCCGAAGAGCTTCGCCGGCCTGCCGCTCGAGAGCGAGACTCCCGTCGACGACAGTGCGGGCCTGGCGCCCCCCGGTGACTTGACCTGGACGGCGCCCGAGGGCATCGACGTGCTACCCGTCTACGGACCCGAGCACCTCGCCGGGCTGGACGCGCTCGACACGTGGCCGGGTCTGCGGCCGTTCCTGCGCGGGCCCTACCCCACGATGTACACGACCCAGCCGTGGACCGTGCGCCAGTACGCGGGCTTCTCGACCGCCGAGGAGAGCAACGCGTTCTACCGCCGTAACCTGGCGGCCGGGCAGAAGGGCCTGTCGGTGGCCTTCGACCTCGCCACCCACCGGGGCTACGACTCCGACCATCCGCGGGTGCGCGGTGACGTCGGGATGGCCGGTGTGGCCATCGACTCGATCTACGACGCCCGAACGCTCTTCGACGGCATCCCGCTCGACGAGATGTCGGTGTCGATGACGATGAACGGCGCCGTGCTACCGATTCTCGCGCTCTACATCGCGGCGGCGGAAGAGCAGGGGGTGAAGCCGGAACAGCTCATGGGGACGATCCAGAACGACATCCTCAAGGAGTTCATGGTTCGCAACACCTACATCTACCCGCCGGCGCCGAGCATGCGGATCATCTCCGACATCTTCGCCTACACCGCCGCCCGGATGCCGCGCTACAACTCGATCTCCATCTCGGGGTACCACATCCAGGAGGCCGGGGCCACGAACGACCTCGAGCTGGCCTACACCCTGGCCGACGGCGTCGAGTACATCCGGGCCGGGCTGGCCGCCGGGCTCGACATCGACCACTTCGCCCCCCGCCTCTCGTTCTTCTGGGCGGTCGGCATGAACTTCTTCATGGAGGTGGCCAAGCTGCGCGCCGCTCGAGCCCTGTGGGCGCGCCTCGTCTCCCAGTTCGAGCCGCAGAACCCGAAGTCGCTCTCGCTGCGCACCCACTGCCAGACGAGCGGCTGGTCGCTCACGGCCCAGGACGTTTTCAACAACGTTCAGCGCACCTGCATCGAGGCGATGGCCGCCACCCAGGGTCACACGCAGTCGCTGCACACCAACGCGCTCGACGAGGCCCTCGCCCTGCCGACCGACTTCTCAGCCCGGATCGCGCGCAACACCCAGCTGCTGCTTCAGCAGGAGTCGGGCACGACGAACGTCATCGACCCGTGGGCCGGCTCGTTCTACGTCGAGCGGCTCACCCATGACCTCGCGACCCGGGCTTGGTCGCACATCGAGGAGGTCGAGGCGGCCGGCGGCATGGCACGGGCGATCGAGGCCGGCATCCCGAAGATGCGTATCGAGGAGGCCGCGGCGCGCACCCAGGCGCGCATCGACTCGGGCGCCCAGAAGGTCATCGGGATCAACCTCTACCGGCTCGAGACCGATGACCCGGTGGAGGTGAAGAAGGTTGAAGGGGAGTCGGTCTACCGCCAGCAGGTGGCCAAGCTGGCTCGCTTGCGAGCCGAGCGCGACGACGAACAGGTTCGGGTGACCCTCGAGGCGCTGACCGCTTCGGCCGCAGCCGGCCCCAAGCACGGTTCACTCGAGGGAAACCTGCTCGGGCTCGCCGTCGACGCCGCTCGAGCCAAGGCGACGGTCGGCGAGATCTCCGACGCGCTCGAAAAGGTCTACGGGCGCCACCGCGCCGTCATCCATACGATCAGCGGTGTGTACCGCGACGAGTCGAGCCACGCCGCAGACGGCAAGTTCGAGGCCGTGCTCGCGGCGACCGCCGAGTTCGAGCAGCAGGAGGGCCGCCGGCCGCGCATTCTCGTGGCCAAGATGGGTCAGGACGGCCATGACCGAGGCCAGAAGGTGGTCGTGACGGCCTTTGCCGACCTCGGCTTCGACGTGGACGTGGGCCCGTTGTTCTCCACCCCCGAGGAGGTCGCGCAGCAGGCAGTCGACGCCGACGTTCACGTCGTCGGGGTCAGCTCGCTCGCGGCCGGACACCTCTCGCTGATGCCCGCCCTCAAGGCGGCCCTCGCCGACCTGGGCCGCCCCGACATCATGATCGTCATCGGGGGCGTGATCCCACCGGCCGACGTGCCGACGCTCAAGCGGATGGGCGCGGCCGCCGTCTTCCCCCCTGGCTCGGTCATCGCCGACTCCGCGCTCGACCTGCTTGCCAAGCTCACGACCCGACTGGGCGAGTGAGCGCTTCGTGACCTCCGACGAGCCCGCCTCCTCCAGCGACCCGCTCAACGGCATACCGGATGCCGTCCTCCCCGTGGGCCCCCGTCGCCGGAAGGCCGTCGACGTCGACGCCCTCGTATCGGGTGTGGTCGCCGGTAACCGGGCCGACATGGCCCGGGCGATCACCCTCGTCGAGTCGAGGCGTGACGACCACCGAACCGCCGCCCGGGTGCTGCTCGAGCGACTGGCGGCGTCAGGCCGTCCGGAACGCACGGACGGTACGGCCAGTGCGGGGCTCACCGTGCGGGTGGGAATCTCTGGAGTGCCCGGCGTCGGGAAGTCGACCTTCATCGAGACGTTGGGGCGCCACCTGCTCGCCAGCGGGCACCGCGTCGGAGTGCTCGCCGTCGACCCGTCGTCGGTGCGTACGGGCGGTTCGGTTCTCGGTGACAAGACCCGGATGGCCGCCCTGGCCGCCGACCCCAGAGCCTTCATCCGGCCCTCGCCGTCGGCCGGCACCCTCGGCGGAGTGGCCCGGGCCACCGCCCAGGCCATGTCGGTGCTCGAAGCCGCGGGTCACGACGTCGTCATCGTCGAGACGGTGGGGGTCGGGCAGTCGGAGGTGACCGTGGCCGGCATGGTCGACACGTTTCTGTTTCTCACGTTGGCGCGCACCGGCGACCAGCTGCAGGGCATCAAGAAGGGCATCGTCGAGATCGCCGACGTCATCGCGGTGAACAAGGCTGACGAGGATCGGGAGAACGAGGCGAAGGTCGCGGCTCGCCAGCTCGCCGGAGCCTTGCGACTCGTGCACGGGCCGGGCGAGTGGGCGCCACCTGTGGTCACCTGCTCCGCCTTGACCGACGTCGGGGTGACGCAGGTGTGGGAGAAGGTGCTGGCCCACCGAGAGCACGTCGGGCGGGCCGGCATTGGCCGGCGTCGTGCCGAGCAGCAGCTTGACCTCGCCTGGGCGCTCGTGCGCGACGAGCTTGACCGGCGGTTGCTCCACTCTCCGGGTGTGGCGCGGGTGCGAAGCGAGGTGCGAGAGGCCGTGCTTTCGGGCCAGCTGTCGGCCCCGGCGGCGGCCGACCGCATCCTCGCGGCGTGGGACGGAGCCAGCACGAATCCGCAGTGAAATGGCTCTCCGCGCCACTTCTTGAGGCATCCCCGAGCGCATACGTCGTTGAGTTCAGCCGGCGATGAGGTCGGTGAGGTAGCGCTCGAAGGGGCTGAGCGGCGGATCACCTGCGTGTGCCGGGCTGATTCGGGGTTTGGGACAGGGCGTCTTCCCTGGGATGAGCGGCGGCGCCATGGAGTGGTAGGTGTGGCCGGTGGGGGTGGTCAGCTCGACGAGGTGTGGTGCGCCGGGTTGTCGCGACTCCGGCTGGAGGGTGCGGGCGGTGAAGCCGGGGAGCTGTTTGGTGTGGTTGCACCGCACGCAGAGGCCTTGGCCGTTCTGTTCTGTGGTGGGCCCGCCTTGGGC
>JBBSTU010000197.1:0-7248 GCA_038235595.1 Actinomycetales bacterium
GGCCCGACGATGCGCTGGAGGCGCGCCAGTGGCCGACCTCGAGGGTGTCCTCGCTGTCGAGCCACACGTCGAGCAGCCACGGGATCACCCCGACGAACGGCACCCCGGTGCGGGCGGTGATCTCGACGAGTCCCGGTTCGAGCACCGAGACGTCGCCACGAAACTTGTTGATGACAAAGGCCTTCAGCAGCGCGCGGTCTTCGTCTTCGAGCAGCGCCCACGTGCCGTAGAGCGAGGCGAGGATGCCGCCCCGGTCGATGTCGCCGACGACGACCACCGGTAGCCCGAACTCCCGGGCCAGCCCCATGTTCACATAGTCACCCGACCGGAGGTTGATCTCTGCCGGCGACCCGGCGCCCTCGCAGACCACCAGCTCGTAGGCGCCCTCGAGCTCGCGGTAGGCCGCGAAGGCCGCCTCAGCGAGGTGGGCCCGACCGGTCGCGTACTGCCCTGCCTCGAGCACACCGGCGGGCCGTCCTCGCACTACGACGAAGGCCCGTCGGTCGGTGCCCGGCTTGAGCAGCACCGGGTTCATCGCCGTCGTCGCCTCGACCCGGGCGCCTTGGGCCTGCAGGTACTGCGCGCGGCCGATCTCGCCTCCGTCGGCGCACACCATGGAGTTGTTCGACATGTTCTGGGCCTTGAAGGGAGCCACCGCGACGCCGCGTCGAGCCAGCGCCCGGCAGAGCCCGGCCACGATCACCGACTTGCCGGCATCCGACGACGTTCCGGCGACGAGGATGCCCGATGCGCTGCTCACCCGGCTCATCCTGCCCGAGCCACCCGGCGCACGACGAAGGCGGATGCCGCTGGGTGGCCCAGCAGCATCCGCCTCGTTCGGTGTGCCCGTTCTCAGGCGGTCACTCGGACGAGCCTTTCGGGTCACCCTCGGCCAGCAGGCCGTAGAGCTTGCGCCGGGTCTCGGAGAGGATCTCGGTGGCCTCGGCGCGTTGCTGTGAGGTGCCGGTGGTCATGATCTGCCACATGGCGCTCATCACCTGAGTGGTGACGGGCATGAGGTCACCCATGTCGTCGGCGGCTGTGCGCTCGTGCGAGGAGGCTTCTTCGAAGGGTCGCCAGGTGGCGGCCATCTCGTCGGCGTGCTCCTCGACGTAGTGACGACCGTCGTCGGTGAGGCGCAGCAGACGCCGCCCCTCGACCTCGCGGCCCTCGACCAGGCCTTCGTCCTCGAGCTGCTGAACGGTCGGGTAGACCGAGCCGGGGCTCGGCTTCCACGCGCCGTCGGTGCGCTCGGAGATCTGCTGGATCAGCTGGTAGCCGTTCATCTCGTCGCCCGCGAGAACGTCGAGGATGGCGGCTCGAACGTCACCGCGCCGCGCCTTGGGCCCACGACGACCGCCGTACTCCCGGGCGAAGCCGCGACCGAACTCCCGCTCGAACGCGGGGCCGCCGAACTGCGCGCCGAACTGGCGCATCAGGTGCAGCCACGGCGGGGCGCCGCCCGGAAAGCCGGGCCCCCGGGAGCCGCGACCCGGTCCGCCGGGACCGCCGGGACCGAAACCCCTGCTGCCCTCGGGCCAGCCACCGCGGCGGGGCCCGCGGCCGTGTTCGCCGTGGTGCTCGCGGTGATGCTCGTGCTCGTGCTCAGGCTCGGAATCCCATCCGAAGTCTCTGTTGGTGTTCATGATGTTTCCTTTCGTTCCGCGACTCACGAACAGTCGCGATAGGTTGACGATATATCGGCAACGACGGGAAGGCAAGATCTGTTCCCAGCGGATCTGACGACACCAGCTGCCCTTTCGACCGGTTCGGCCCCCGACGGGAGCGATGGTGCGCCGCGACGTGTTGCAGCGGGCGGGGGAGGGGGATCCGCTGAGGTGATCGCTCCGAACCACCTGGGTAGGCCCCGCGGGCGGTCGTCGGTACGGACGTCGCGGGCAGAGACCAACAGAACGAGAGACACTCACATGACATCGCTTCGCGACCACGGCCTGTCGATCTTTCGGGGAGGTTCCCCGTGCTGCGCAGAATCTGCGTCGGCGACGTCTCCGCCCGGCGCGTTGAGGTGGGGCCACGGTTTCGTTACCGTGCAACGGCGAGGGGTGCAGTTGCATGCCTGAAGGAGGCAGCGGGGTGACGACGACGAACCGGGACCAAGGTTCGGCAACGGCTGGTGGAAACGCGGGCCCGAGCGGCGAGAAGCGCACGATCCGCATCCAGTGGGCGCCATCGGCTGCCGCCCGCGTGCGTAAGGAGCTGGTCGATGACCTGGTGGCCCGCGGCGTGCCCGGTGACGTCATCGACGAGGCCGAGCTCGTCGTCAGCGAACTGGTGGCCAACGCCATCCGACACGCTCGACCGCTCGCCGACGGTGCAGTCCGCGTGCACTGGAAGGTCAAGAACAACGTCGTCGAGGTCGAGGTCTCCGACGGCGGCGGGCCCTCCGTTCCGCGCCCGGCCCCACCGGCGACCTGGGCCCCCGGTGGTCGAGGTCTGCGCATCGTGCGTTCGCTCGCCCACGAGTGGGGCGTGGTCGAGGAACCCAACGGCCGCACGGTCTGGGCCTCGCTCGGCGGCCCGTCGCGTCGCCGTTCGCACTGACCGCTGCCCGCACGGGGTCTCACGGGGTCTCACGGTGCCTGACGGACGACTAGGCTGCGCGCATGGGTAAGGCATCTCGACGTCCGCGTGACCGCTCTGCTCGTGCTGCGCGCCCGGCGCCTGCGCCGTTCGTTGCGCGCCCGTTCGAGGGCCTGCGGGGCGAGACCGACTGGGTGGCGATGCGTGAGATCGTGCCCGCCGCCACGGCCACGGTTCGTTTTGCCGAGGGCAAAGCGCCAGAGGGCGCACCGGCCGAGGTGACGGTGGCGACGGTGCTGCCGTTGGCGTGGCCCGGGCTGCACCGCGACAACGGCGACGTGCTGGTCGGCATCCAGTCGGGCAACGCGAGCGGTGACACCAGCCGCGACATCGCCGCCGCGATCGAGCTGGCGGTCGCGGCCGACCCCGGGTCGCCGGTCAGCGTGCTGCCCGTGTCGACGCTCGATACCGTGCGTCTCCAAGACCTGCTCGACCCCGAGAACCCCTTCGAGATCACGGTTCACGACGGTTTCGACTTCTGGGTCGCTGACTCCGAGCTCGACGCCGACGGCAAGGAGTCGCTCGACCGCGCCAACGACTCGGCGATCCCGACGGTGAAGCTCGAGTCGGTGCCGTCCGCCTACTGGTGCCTCATCGGTGAACGGGCTTACGTCCGTTGGGTGTTGCCCTTCGACGAAGACACCTCCACCAACGCGCTCTCGCGGTTGCACGCAGCCGGCGCCAGTGTTCTCGGTGGTGGCGGCCGCCTGCTCGGCTGCTTCCGGTCGAGCGGCCTGCTCATCCCCGTCTGGGAGGTCGACGCCGAGGCAGCGGCCGCCACGTTCGAGGATGCCGTTGTCGCGATGAAGACGCTGATCGACGCGGCGGCAGCCGTGACCGCGCCGCTGACGGCATCCGAGCGGGGCGCCAAGGCGGGACTGACGAATCGCCAGGTCACCCTGCGCTGAGATGAGCCGATGACCACGCGCGCCGCCTCGCCCCTCGCCGTGGTCATCCCGGCGCGGAACGAGGCAGAGCGCATCCTCGCCACCGTCACGTGTGTCGGCGAGGTCGCGGACGTCGAGGTCGTGATTGTCGTCGACGACGGCTCCAGCGACGGGACCGCACGAGTGGCCGCCGACGCGGGCGCCGAGATCGTGCGCCTCGAGCGTGGCTACGGCAGGGGCGACGCCCTCATGAGTGGCCTGGGCCGCATCGCAGGCCTGCAGCGGGTGGGCCGGCTGGGTGGCCCCGCCGCGGTGCTCTTCGTCGACGTCGGTCTCGGGGTCACGGCAGCAGATGTCGAAGCGGTGGCCCGGCCCGTGATGCTGGGCCGAGCCGACCTCGCGATCGCCGTCGGTGGCCCCGACGTGAGCGAACCGACCGGTGCGGCGATGCACCTCGGCGGCGGGCAGGGCCTCGTCGTGGGACTCGCTCACAAGGGCATCGAAGACCTGGTCGGCTGGTCACCGAAGCAACCACTGTCGGGGCTGCGCTGCCTCTCACCGGCTGCGGTGGCGGCGGCCACCCCGTTCGCGAGGGGCTGGGGAGCTGAGGTCGCCATGACGGTCGACGTGCTCGATGCCGGTCTCACGGTCATCGAGGTCACCTGCGACCTGCGACACGGGGCCACCGGGACGAACTGGCGCAGCCAGGTGCACCGGGCGGCGCAGTACCGCGACATCGCTCTCGCCCTCGGGGTCCGTCGGCTGCGCCGGCGACTCGCTCCGTCCTGACCTCGCGACCCCGGCCCGAACAGGCCACTGACTGAAACGGCGCCGGCCTGCAGACGAGGCGCGGCTACCCTTGCCGATCGTGGACGAGACGACGCTGACGAGCCTGGCCATCGGGTCGACGGCTGTCGCGGTGCTCGCCCTCGTGCTCGCCGTGCTGGCCCAGCTGCGCCTGGCCCGAGTGCGTCGTGACTTTCGCACCCTGGGCGGTGACGGGAAGGTCGACATCGCGCGGGTCGCGGCCACGCAGAACCAGCGCCTCGACCGGGTCACCGCTGACGTCGACCGGCTTCGTGAGCACCTCGCCGCGGCAGAGAACGACGTGCGCCAGAGCCTGCGCAACGTCGCGGTCGTGCGCTACGACGCGTTCGGCGACATGGGTGGCCGGCTCTCCTTCTCGGCTGCCATCGTCGACGACCTCGGCGACGGCATCGTGATCTCGTCCATCCACGCCAGGGGTGAGTCACGCACCTACGCCAAGGGCGTGGTCGGTGGCGCCTCGAGCATCACCCTGACCCCAGAGGAGCAGCAGGCGCTCGCCTCCGCCACCAAGGGGGAGAGCCGCAGCGCCCCGCCGGCCGACCGCCACCGACCGAAGGACGTCTCATGACCCCACCACGCAAGCCGGCCGAGCTGCACCGCTTCGGCTTCCTCGGCCCCCGCGGCACGTTCACCCAGATGGCACTCGACGCGTGGGACGGCGCGGCCGACCGCGAACAGGTGCCCTTCGGCTCCGTCGACGGCGCGCTCGCCGCGCTGCGAGGTGGCGACATCGACGCCGCCATGGTGCCGATCGAGAACTCGGTGGAGGGTGGCGTCTCGGCGACGCTCGACGCGCTGGCGACCGGCGACCCGCTCGTCGTGATCGGCGAGGTGCTCGTGCCGATCACCTTCGTGCTGTGCGCCCGACCCGGCACGCCGCTTCGCGACATCCGCGCGGTCGGCACCCACCCGCACGCCTGGGCGCAGGTGCGTGGCTGGATGGCGGCCAACCTGCCGGATGCCGTCTACGTACCGACCCTGTCGACCGCCGCGTCGGCGACGACGTTGGCCGAGCCCGGTGAGGTGATGTTCGACGCGGGCGTGTGTGCGCCGGTCGCAGCCGCCGACGCCGGCCTGGTGGTACTCGCCGACGACATCGGTGACAACCAGGCGGCCGTCACGCGCTTCGTGCTCGTCGCCCGGCCGGGGACACTGCCCGACCCGACCGGCGCCGACAAGACGACGGTGGTGCTCTTCCAGCGCACCGACCACTCCGGAGGTCTGCTCGAGCTGCTCGAGCAGTTCGCTGTGCGCGGCGTGAACCTGACCCGGCTCGAGTCGCGCCCGACCGGCTCGGCGATGGGCAGCTACTGCTTCTCGATCGACTTCGAGGGCCACGTCGAGGACGCCCGGGTCGGGGAGACGCTGATGGGGTTGCAACGGGTCTGCGCCGAGGTGCGGTTCCTGGGCTCCTACCCGCGCGCCGACGGCATCCCGTCGGAGATGCGCGTGGGTACGGCGGATGCCGACTTCCACGACGCGAGCGCCTGGCTGGGCCGGTTGCGTTCCTGAAACGGGCCCATGGGCCGACGGACCAACGCCCGGGAGCCCGCTGGCCCCGACCGGCGCCTCGACGTGTGCTGGGGCAGGGGTGTCGAAGATTCATGAAAAGACACCCCTGCCCCGGGTCCGTGCGATCCCCTCAAGCTCGCACGCACCCAGTTCGAGTGTCCGAAGCGCGCTGCTCCCCAGCAGCCCCCCGCGCCTCGGTCATCCGCTCCCCCACGCTGCTCAGTGGCGCAGGGGGCAGCGCTGATACATCGATTCGCCCTAAAGTCTGATTCGTCGAAGGAGTATCAAGTCCCGGGTCGCCGACTCTGTGCGGATGAGAGCTCGTAACGAGCACAGAGTCCAGCGCACTCCCCGCGACCCGCGGTCCCCAGGAGGTCAACCAGATGTCCGATTCAGGCCCAGCCGGTCCCACCGACGGCCCCGACACCAGTGCGGCCTCGGGGGCGGGAGCCCGCCCCCGCCCGCCGGTCCGAGCCATCGACCCGGCGACCTCGAAGCGCAAGACCGACGGCGAGGCGCCGCTGCCCGCGCTGTACCTCTCAGACCGGCTGCTGGTGCGTAACGGCGCGGGACTGACCCGCGACCTCGCGTCGCTCGACGACGCCCTGGCCAAGCTCGACCTCCGCTACGACCTCACCCCTCGCGCCGACGGTGGGCCACGCGAGCTCGACTCGGGATCCTGGGGAACCAGCATCACCTTGCGGTCGATGACCTCGCCCATCGACCCCGTCGACGCCTGGACCGTGCTCCAGCAGCTCCGTGCGGCCGACGGCCCGGCCACCGCCAACCTCAGCCTCGAGCACGTTCTCCGCCCGGCCGACGGCTACTGGGGCGGAGTGGGCGGTTACTGGGGCGGGGTCGGCGGTTACTGGGGTGGAGTCGGCGGCTACTGGGGTGGGGTCGGCGGATCGGCCCTGCAGGAGTACTCGGTTGCCGGCCGGGGTGGGCGGATGCCGGTGAGCCTGGCCCTGCCCGACCCGGCCCTGCGGGCGGAAGTGCTCGACCGTAACCCCGTCATCGTCGTTCCCGACACCGAGATCGCCAAGCACCCGTGGTTCAAGGACAGCGCCAGGGTCGTGCGGCTACGCATGAAGAACGGCCGGCTCGTGCCGGCCGACTCGCTCGGTGAGACCGGCGCGTCCTCCACCCTGCCGACCAGCGAGCTCCCATCCGGCGACCCCTCTGCGCAGGCTGACCCGCCCGGCCTGCTCCAGGGCCACGCCACCTTCATCGCGGGCCTGATCCGGCAGGGTTGCCCCGAGGCGACCATCGTGTCGATCCCGGTCATGGGAGACGACGGTATCGTCGACGAGGGCGTCATGCTCGACGTGCTCCAGGCCCTGCTCGACCGGCACGTCCACGGTCAGGAGCAGGGCCCGGCCAGCGACGTCGTCGACGTTCTCTCGCTCTCGCTCGGCTA
>JBBSTU010000198.1:0-7197 GCA_038235595.1 Actinomycetales bacterium
GCGGGTCGTGCCTGTCCGGGGACGTGCTCAGCGCGGCCATCGTGCGCCGGATGGCGTGCGACGCCACGATCATCCCCGTGGTGCTCGGTTCTGACTCCCAACCGTTAGATGTGGGTCGGGAGGAACGGCTCGTCACCCGGGCCATGCGCACCGCGCTCTGGCTGCGAGACCAAGGGTGTTCCTTCCCGGGCTGCTCCACCCCGGCCCAGTGGACCGACGCGCACCACGTCAAGCACTGGATCGACGGCGGAACCACCTGCCTGGGCAACCTCGCCCTGTTGTGCCGGCGACACCACATCTATGTCCACGAGAAGCGCCTGACCGCGACCATCACCACCGCGGGTGTCACGTGGCACACCTGGCAACACTGGCGCACCACCTTCAACACCGGGCCACCAATCTGCTGAGGTCGGTCGAACACCAGGCCGGCCACAGCCATGCGACCCACGACCGGGGCCTCGACTTCCGTCCGCCTGGCGCTCCTCGACGGCCCCGTTTCGGGACCGACCTCTTCAACGAGTGTCAGCGCACCTCTGTGAGGAGTGCGATCTGGCCCCTCCCATTGACGTGCGCGAGGATGAGCCGTGATCTCAGAGACGTTGAGCGACTTCTTTCTGGCCAGCGCCGGGGTGGCGGGGGCGCTGATCGGTTTGCTGTTCGTCGCTATCTCGGTCTCTCAGGAGCGACTGGCGGGCTCAGGCGAGAGCCACCTCCATCGGGTCCGGGCCTCCGCGGCCCTGACCGCTTTCACCAACGCGCTCGTCGTCTCCCTCTTCGCCTTGGTTCCCGGCAACAAGATCGGGTGGGCCACGGTCGTGGTCGCCATCGTGGGTCTGTTCTTCGTCATGGCTTCGATGACCTTGCTGGTTCGCACTCGTGCCCTGCACTGGCGCGACGCACGAGACCTCGTCTTTCTGCTCGGCCTCGCCGCGACCTTCGTCGTGCAGCTCGTCTCAGGTGCTCAGGTAGTAGCCAACCCCGTCGACAGAGGCAGCGCGCACCATTGCCATTGTGGTCATTGTCTATTTTCTCATCGGCATCGCTCGGGCGTGGGAGCTGATCGGTGGGCCCAACATCGGGTTCAGCCATGAGGTGGGAGCCGTGCTGAGGGGCCGAAGCGAGCCGAGCCCACCCCCGGACGACCACGCAGGCGAACGTGGGGTGGCGCAGGATTCATAGCCGGCCGGCCCCTCGCGGTGGCCCTCAGGTCAGTGCCGGTCAGCGCCGGGCAGCACCGGTCAGCGCTGGTCAGCGCAGGTGGGCCAGGTCGCGCCTGGTCAGGAAAGAGTGCGTACCCAGCGCCATCACGAAGGCGAACGCACCGGCCACAATGGCCACCGCGTAGCCGTAGCGGGCGCCGACGTGGTCGACGACGACTCCAGAGACGGCCGAGCCGCCTGCGATCCCGATGATCAGCCCGGTGAGCACGATGGTCATGCCCTCGTTGAGCTGCGCCTTGGGCACGATGCGCTCGATGAGGTTCATCACCGTGATCAGGGTGGGTGCCGTGGCCATACCGGCAAAGAGCATCAGCAGGGCCAGCATCCGCAGGTTGCCGGCGAACAGCACCGGTGCCTCGAGCAGCACCATGCCGAGCGTGCCGGCCAGCAGCAGCTTCAGCAGGTTGCGACCATGCGACATCGTGCCGAACACGAGGCCCGAGAAGGCAGATCCGACCGCGTAGAGCGCCAGCACCGGCCCGGCTGCGTTGGGATGGCCCATCTGCTCGGCCACGGCGAGGGTGACGACCTCGTTGACCCCGAAGATCGCCCCGGTCATCACCATGATGAAGGCAAGTGGCACCAGGCCGGGCACACGGTGCGCGTGACCGGTCGGGCGTTCGTGGTGCGGCACGACCGGCGGCTCGGTCGAACGTGCCGAGATGAACACGAGCACGCCGACGGTGTAGCAGAGCACCGCGAACACGAAGCCCGCCTCGGGGAAGAGACTCGTCGCGAGCCAGATGGCGAGCACCGGGCCGATGACGAAGGTAACCTCCTCCATCACCTGCTCGAACGACATAGCCGTGTGCAGACTGCGCGGATCGTGGGCGAAGATGTGCGACCACCGGGCCCGCGCCATGGTGCCGAGGTTGGGGATGGCGCCGCACAACGGGAAGGTGATGAACAGCAGCCAGGTGGGCCATCCGAGCCACGAGGTGAGGATCGTCATGACCGCCCAGAACCCTGACCACAGAAAGAACGGGATCGCGATGCGCCGCTGGCCATACCGGTCGACGAGACGCCCGAGGAAGGGCGCGAACAGGGCCAGCGACACCATTCCGACCGCCATCACGGCACCGGCGAGGGCATAGGAGTCGCGGCGGGCCGCCACCATGGCTACCGTCGCCACCCCGAACATCGCCCCGGCCGAGCGGGCGATCATGCCTCCCGCGATGAAGACACGCGCCCCCGGCACCTCGAAGAGAGGTCGGTAGGACGCGAGCACTAGATCTCCTTCGGTGGGTTGCGAGCCCCTCATCCTTACATCTGCGGGCTGCCGACGGTCAGGATGGCTCCGCTTCCAGCAAGCTCAGTCGGAATGCTTTCGTCGTAGCGACCACATCTGCGGCGCCCGTTCCACCTCGACGGCGAGATCCCACGCCACTCCGCCGGATGCTGTCTCGCGGCGGAAGCTGGCCACGGTTCGCCGAGCGAGCGCCGGGTCGGCCGCCACCCGGCCGGCCAGCGCGAGAGCGCGCTCCTCCACGTCCGCGTCGTCGTGGGCCGCCCAGGCCAACCCCAGCGCCACGGCCCGTTCGCCGTCAACCTCCTCGCCGAAGAGGCCCATCGCCGCCGCGGCCTCGCGACCGGCAACCCGGCTCAGCAGGGTGAAGTGTCCGCCCCCGGGATGGATGCCGATCTGGGCGAAGCCGGGGAGCAGTCGGGCTGTGCGGCTCACGATGCGCAGGTCGGTGGCCAGAGCGAGGTTGAGCCCGGCCCCGACTGCGGCTCCGCGGACGGCGGCGATGGTCGGCACGCCGATGCCACCGATCGTCGTGAAGGCCGCGTAGACCGTCTCGAGGTTGCGGTAGGCCTCGTCGGCGACCGGGTCGCGGCCGGTCTCGGCGAGCACGCTGCGCACCGCCCCGGCGCAGAAGTGGGCGCCGCCAGTGACGACGACAGCTCCGACAGCGGCATCCGACTCGGCCGTGCGGGCGGCGTCGATCAGCTCACGCGACATCTCCACCGAGAGGGCGTTTCGTCGTTCGGGGGCGTCGAGGGTGATCAGGGCGACGCCGTCGGTGACGACATAGCGGATCTCGGTCATGCCTGGTTCTCCCTCGGGAAGGCTCGGTGGTCGGGTCGGTGCGCCCGCGGTGGCGGCTGCGGGCCCATCAGGTCGGCCCGCGGGAGACGGAAGGCGGGGCGGCGCGACCGGTGAGCACGAGCGGCCAGAGCCGGTCGTGCCCGGCCGAGCTGGCCAGCTCGGCCAGGGTCTCGTCCCACTCGTGCACCGAGCCGAACTCGCTGCGGCGGCACAGAATGGGCTTGGTGAGCAGGTGCAGCTCGTGCTCGAGGGTGGTTCCGATGGCGCCGAGCACCTGGTGGGCGCCCCGCACGACGACCGAGGCGGCGTGCCCTACGCACGACTTCGCCACACCGACCGCGAAGAGCATGCCGGGGTCAGACCAGTCGGATGCCGCTGCGCGGGCCACGGCAGCGTCGGTGGCCGAGCGCGCGAGCGCGGCCTCCATCGCGATGTCGGCCACCAGGTGCTGGACGGCCTGGAAGCGCCCGATCGGTCGGCCGAACTGGGTGCGCTCGGTGACGTGGGCGACGACGATCTCAAGCACGCGGTCCATGCCGCCGACCACCTGCGCCGAGCGGGCGAGGGCACCACGGAGGTGGAACTGCTCGCCGATGCTGTGATCGACGACGACCCCACCCTCGAGGTCGGCGAGGTCGAACACGACCGTGTCGCAGGGCTCCCCGGCCAGGTTGCGTCCGGCCGTGATCACGGTGCGGCCGCTCGCCACGTCAGAGACGCGCCACTCGTCGCGGTCTTCCCAAAGCGCCACGATGGACGCTGCCTCGCTCGCCCACGTGACGTTGATGGCCACACCGGAGGGGTCGGGGCGGCAGACGGTGCGCAGCCGGCCGTCATTGGGCAACCCCGCCGACTCGAGCAGCCACGCGGCGAGCACGTCGTGCTCAGCCACCGGCACGGCAGCCGCGGCGCCCGCCGCGATCCCCAGCAGGGCAGCCGCCTCGAGCCACCCGGCGCCGCTGCCACCGCTGGCCTCCGACGCGCTCAGGCGGGTCAGACCCAGGTCGTCGAGGCGGCCCCAGAGGTCAGCGTCGAACGCGAGGTTCACGCTGGGGCCGGGACGGTGCAGCCGGTAGTCGTCGAACAGGTCACCGAGCACCGCGACGAGGTCGGGGTCAGCCACGGGGTGGCTGACGAGCTCACGAGCAGGGGTCTCGCCCACCGACGGAGCCGCCGGTGTCGGGGTGGGCCCGGATGTCGGGGTCGGCAGCACGGGCTCGGCCATCAGCGCAGCCCCAGTCCGCGAGCGATCACGCCGCGCAGGATCTCGTTGGTGCCCCCGCGGAGGGTGAAGCCGGGGCGCTGGAGGATGGCGGCCTCCAGCAGGCTGAACAGCTCATCACCACGCGGCCAGCCCGAGGCGGTCAGGGTGTCGACGTAGTCGGTGATGTCGCCCTCCTCCGTGGTGCCGAGCACCTTGACCGCGGCCGCCGCAGTGTCGACGTCGACGTCACCGGACGCACCGGCGGCCCCCGGGCCACCGGCATCCGACTCGGCCTGCTCTTCGAGCGCACTCGAGACGGCGAACGACATGTGGTGCAGGGCGGCGACCCGGGCGACGTGGCGGCCGAGGCCGGCGTCGAGGGGCAGGCTCCCCTCGTTCATGGCCGACGCGGCCGCAGCGAGCAGCTGGAAGGTCGAGAGGAACCTTTCGGGGCCGCTGCGCTCGAAGCCCAGCTCGGAGGTCACCTGCGACCAGCCGTCACCGACCTGACCCAGCACCCGCTCGTCGGGAATGACGACGCCACCGAGGTGCACCTCGTTGAAATGGTGGTCACCGCCCATCGAGATGATCGGGCGGATCTCGATCTGCGGAGCGTGCAGGTCGACGATGAACTGGCTGAGCCCGTCGTGACGATGCGCGGGGTCGAGTGGCGCCGACCGGGCGAGGGCGAAGAAGCCGTCGGCCTCGTGCGCGCCCGAAGTCCAGACCTTCGTGCCGGTGAGCCGCCAGCCCCCGTCGACCCGTTCGGCGCGGGTGCGCACGCTGGCGAGGTCGGAGCCGGAGTCGGGCTCGCTCATGCCGATGCCGAAGACGATCTCGCCGCGGCTGATGCCGGGAAGGAAGGCCTGCTTCTGCTCCTCGGTGCCGTAGCGCATCAGCGACGGGCCGATCTGGCGCTCGGCGATCCAGTGGGCCGCGACCGGTGCCCCGACGACGAGCAGCTCCTCGGTCACGACGAACCGTTCGAGGTAGCTGCGCCCCTGCCCGCCGTACTCCGGCGGCACGACCATGCCGAGCCAGCCGCGCCGCCCGAGCTCACGGGTGAAGTCGCGGTTCCACCGGGTCAGCCAGGTGTCGACGTGCGGCACGAAAGCCCCGGCCTCGACCTGTTCGGCGAGAAAGGCGCGCACCTCGTGCCGCAGCTCGGTCAGAGCGGGTTGCTCGGCGACGATCGGCGGGATCAGCGGACGCGGCATCCTTGCCCTCCTCGGTCGAGCGGGTCGCCGCCCACTCTGCCACAGCAGGCTCGGCCATCTGGGGTCAGTCGGTCTTGTGACCGGCGAGCCAGGCCAGCACCGCCGCGCGGTCGGCGTCGTTCGCGGGTGGCGGGGTGGGTGGCGCCGTGTCGTAGGCCGTAAAGCTGACCGGATGCCGGACCTGCCGCGTCGACCCGCGCCCCACCTCCACTGTGGGCTCGAGCCCGAGGCGTTCGGCCAGCTCGACCGCCGCGGCGAGGTCGTTGATCGGGCTCACGGGCACACCGACCTGGGTGAGGGCCTCGACCCAGTGGGCGCGGTCGTGGTGACGCATGGCCTCGGCCAGCGCTTCCGCCAGCTCGACACGGTGCACGACCCTGCCGGCGTTGGTGCGAAAGCGCGGGTCGCTCAAGAGGTCGTCGCGGCCGACAGCAGCGACCAGTCGTGCGAACTGGCCGTCGTTCCCGCACGCCACGGCCAGGGGGCCGTCGGCGGTGGGCAGCAGACCGTAGGGCGTGATGCTCGGATGGTCGTTGCCGAGGCGAGCGGGCGCCCGCCCGGTCTCGAGGTAGGCCTGCGCCTGGTTGACCAGCCCCGCGAGGCCGCTCGTCAGCAGGCTGACCTCGAGGCGGTCACCGCGGCCGGTGCGTTCACGGGCCGACAACGCAGCAAGGATGCCGATCACAGCATCCTTGCCCGTCAGCACGTCGATGAGCGCCACGCCCACCTTCATCGGGTCACCGTCGACCTCACCCGTGAGGCTCATCAGACCGCTCGCGGCCTGGACCACGAAGTCGTAGCCGGGCAGGGCCGCCCCGGCGCCACTGCCGAAGCCGCTGATCGAGCAGTAGACGACCCTTGGGTTCTGCTTCGACACGACGTCGTAGCCCAGACCGAGCCGCTCCATCACGCCAGGGCGCAGGTTCTCGATGACGACGTCAGCACGGGAGGCGAGGTCCCTGGCGATGGCGAGGTCGTCGGGCGCAGCCAGGTCGAGGGCGATCGACGCCTTGCTGCGGTTGACGGCCTCGAAGTAGGTCGAGCCGGCGGCCGAGAACGGCGGGCCCCACCCCCGGGTCTCGTCACCCACGCCGGGTCGTTCCACCTTGATCACCCTGGCCCCGAGGTCGGCCAGCATCATGGTGGCCATCGGCCCGGCCAGCACCCGGCTGAAGTCGGCCACCACCACGCCTCTCAGCGGTGCGCCCAGGCCCCGCGGCGCTGCCGTGCTCGCCGTGCTCGCGGCGCTCGCCGTGCTCGCGGCGCTCGCGGCGCTCGCCGTCTCGTCGGTCTCGCCCAACTGCCTCGCCTCGGCGGGCGGGGTCGGACGACCGGGCGACCGCTTCCTGATGGTCATCGAGCGGAGGCCACGCCGAGCAACGCGGCGAGGCCGAGGGCGCGACGCGGGTCGTAGCTCGCCGTCCAGAGGCCCCCGTGAGCGGCCTCGTCAGCCTCGTCCTGCCACGGCTGCGGCTGGGCCGGCGAACCGGTGCGCAGGTCGTGTAC
>JBBSTU010000199.1:0-7122 GCA_038235595.1 Actinomycetales bacterium
CTCGAGGTGGCGTCGGATGACGCGCCGCCGGGAGTCGCCGGCCAGCCACGTCATCGAGGTGCTCGACCCACCCACCGCCGCCCACCTCGACCCGGCGGAGTCGATCGACCTGTGGCAGCACGTGCAGACACTGCCGACGCAGCAGCGGGCCGCGATCGCGCTGCGCTACTACGAGGACCTCACCGAGGCCCAGACGGCAGAGACTCTCGGGTGCTCCGTCGGCACCGTCAAGAGCCACACCAGCCGCGCGATCTCCGCGCTGCGCACGAGGATGAGCGAGGCCACCGCATGAGCGACATCGACCCCCCGAGCTCAAGGCTGCGCTCGCCGAACGAGGCGAGGGTGTGCGCGTCGGCGCAGGCCTCGCCGTCGCGGCCGACCGCTCTCACGGTCTGGTCACCGACGAGACCGGCAACCTGCTCTACCTCGACAGCCGTGGCAAGCAGGTCGCCCGTCTGGCCGCCACCAAGGCAGGAGCAGCTGGGTGGCTGGCGGCCGGGCTGGTCGGCAACACCGGCTACGCCGTGAACACCGACCAGACCTCGAGCGTCGCGTGGGCCGTGCTCTCGGGCCGGACCACGACGATCAAGGGCGCGATCGGCCCCATCGACGCCGCCGGCCGACGCGCCATCGTCACCGCTGGTCTCTCTCCGGGGCAGCCCGGCTACGGGTGTCAGCGGCTCGTCGACCTCACCTCCGGACGCGTGATCTGGACCCTGTGCGGCCCCCTCTGGTTCACCTCGTTCTCACCCGATGGATCTCACCTGCTGGGGCAGGGCTTCTCCGACGGGCAACCGCCCGAGCTCTCCAACGGCCCAACCGGCAAGCCGCTCTACCAGCAGTTCGTGGTGGCCCAGGCCGAGAACGGTCGCGTCGTGCTGCAGGGCGGCGGCGACGGGTCACGGTCGACCGGTTCGGTGACCTCGGCCCGCTTCGGCGCCGACGGTTCGGTCACGGCCCAGGTCACCGCCGCCGACCAGCAACGTGGCCTGCAGCAGTGCACCATCGAGGGTCAGTGCGAGGTCGTGGGTGCGGCCGGTCGCTCGTGGCAGCCCGACATCTCGGAGGCGGCCGGGCCGTACCTGTTGGCGCAGAACTGAACTGCCCGTGCTGCCTGACAACGCCCCGAACGCAGGTGTGGTCAGGCAGCGCACCTCACTCGAGGTCGAGGGTGCGCTCGAACAGCCGGTGGATCGACTCGGGCAGGTGCGGCTCGGCCACTTTGATGTCGAGGTCGACCGGCTCACAGAACACCGAGTAGCAGTAGGCATCGGGCAGGGCGCGGTCGGCCGTCGCAGCGATGCGCTGGAGGGTCGGGGCGCCGAGCAGGTTCTGCCAGTCGCGAGTCATCGACTCGGGCAGGTCGCCGATCGCCAGATGGCGCTCGCGCACCCGGCCGGCGAACCCGCCGGTACGACGCAGCAGCACCTGGGTGTCGGCGCCGGGAACCTCTCCGTGAGCCTCGCCACTCGGGGTCTCGGTCCTCGGGTCGGCCGGGGTCGGGCCACCGGAACCGTCGGCGCCGTCGGCGCTGAGTACTCCCACAGTCGTCCAGGCCGCGCGGATGGCCGCGTGCTGGGCAGAGCCGTCGCCGTGCGCCTCGGCCGCAGCCGCCACGGTGAGGTCGGCGAAGGTGGCAAAGTCGCAGTCGGCCTTGATACCGGCACCGGTCAGCACGGCGTACCAGACGGCCCCCGCGTCGCCCCAGGCGTTGCCTCCGAGGGCCACGGCCGCGAGCGCGAAGGCCCGGTTCGGGATGCCGGAGTTGATGTGCACACCGCCGTTGTCGTCGCTCGTCTGCACGTAGTGGGCCATGTCGGCCGGCTGCGGATCCTTGCCCAGGCGCGAGTCGTCGTAGGCCGTGCCCGGGTGCAGCATGTCGCGCAGGGCTCGGCCCGAGACGCTGGGGTTGAGCAGCTCCGCACCGATCAGCCAGTCGGCGTCAGCCGCCGACTGCCGCAGGTGGTACTGCTTCACCAGCGAGCCGAACACGTCGGAGATCGACTCGTTGAGCGCCCCCGACTGCCCCTGGTAGAGCAGGCCCGCCGTGTGTTCGGTAACGCCGTGGGCCAGCTCGTGGCCGATGACGTCGAGGCTCTTGGTGAACCGCTCGAAGATCACCCCGTCACCATCGCCGAACACCATCTGGCTGCCGTCCCAGAAGGCGTTGTCGTAGTTGCTGCCGTAGTGCACCGTCGCGAGCAGCGGCATCCCCTTGCCGTCGAGCGAGTCGCGGTCGTAGGCGGCCGACCAGAGCGTCCACGTGGCGCCGAGGCCGTCGTAGGCCTCGTCGGCGGCTGGGTCACCGGTCGCCGCGCCACCTTCAGCACGCACCTTCGTGCCGGGCGTGGTCTGCGAACCCTTGGCATCGCTGATGGTGCGCTTCGGCCCCGTTGCGGCCACCGGCTCGTCGGCGCCCGGGCGGGTGGGCCGTGTCTGACCGGGCTGCCCCGCCTGCTCCGGCACGGGTCGTCGGCGAGCCCGGGTGGGGGCACGGCGCAGGGCCCGCAGGTCACGGTCGGCGGCCAGAGAAGCACGGGCGTGCTCGGCCGCTCGGGGCTCGTCGCTGGAGGCCAGTGCCTCGAGCAGGTAGGGCGGGATGATCGTGCAGAGCTCGACCGCTGGGCTGCACGGGTTCGGTGTTGACGGCATACCTCCACCATCCTCCTCACCGTCGACAGATGGGCGTTTTGCGACAGATCGAAAGCCGGTGACCACGATGGCTGAGGCGACGGCAGAGCCGACCAGCCCACAGGATGCTGGTCGGCGACATCCCGCTACCGCGCTCGCGAAGAGGGAGCAGGCTTGCCCGGAACGCGAAGCCGACCGAGACTGGCACCACGACGAAGGGAGCGACGACGTGACCACGACGTCCACGAGGAACACGGGGAGCACGAACACCCCGACGACCACCACGGCCGAGCAGATCGAGCTGGCTGAGCGGGTTTCGGCCCACAACTACCATCCGCTGGCGATCGTGGCGCAGGCCGCCGAGGGTGCGTGGGTCACCGACGTCGACGGCAAGCGTTACCTCGACGCGCTGGCGGCCTACTCAGCCCTCAACTTCGGGCACCGGCATCCGGTCATCATGGCGGCGGCCGCCCAACAGCTCGAGCGGCTGACCCTGACCAGCCGAGCCTTCCACAACGACCAGCTCGGGCCTTTCTGCGCCGGCCTGGCGGCCCTCGCCGGCAAGGATCGGGTGCTGCCGATGAACACCGGCGCCGAAGCCGTCGAGACCGCCCTGAAGCTCGCGCGACGCTGGGGGTACGACGTCAAGGGCGTGCCCGAGAACGAGGCCCGCATCGTGGTGATGGCCGGCAACTTCCACGGCCGCACGACCACCATCATCAGCTTCTCCGACGACCCGGTCGCCCGACGTGGCTTCGGCCCGTTCACCCCGGGTTTCGACACTGTGCCCTACGGTGACGCGGCGGCCCTCGAGGCGGCGATCACCCCGAACACGGTGGCCGTGCTCGTCGAACCGGTGCAGGGGGAGGCGGGCATCATCATCCCGCCGGCCGGCTACCTCGAGGCAGTTCGGCGGCTGTGCACCGAGCACGAGGTGCTCTTCCTCGCCGACGAGATCCAGTCGGGCCTCGGGCGTTGTGGGGCCACGTTCGCCTGCGACGTGGACGGGGTGCGCCCCGACGTCTACATCCTGGGCAAGGCCCTCGGTGGCGGGGTCGTACCGGTGTCGGCCGTCGTGGCCGACGACGACGTCATGAGCGTCATCACGCCCGGCAGCCACGGGTCGACGTTCGGGGGCAACCCCCTGGCGGCCGCCGTGGGCCGCGCCGTCGTCGGCCTGCTCGAGACCGGTGAGTACCAGGAGCGTGCCCGGGTGCTCGGCGAGCAGCTGCGAGAGCGCCTCGAGCCGCTCATCGGGCACGGTCTCACGGCCGTGCGCACCCGCGGCCTGTGGGCCGGGGTCGACCTCGACCCGTCGTTGATGACCGGTCGACAGGCGGCCGAGGGCCTCGCCGAGCGTGGGGTGCTGTGCAAGGAGACCCACGACCAGACGCTGCGCTTCGCCCCGCCGCTGGTCATCGAGGCCACCGACCTCGACCTTTTGGTCGACCGGTTCGCCGAGGTGCTGCGCGCCTGACCTGCCAGAACGCAACTCACACCGAGTAGTCGTCAACTCCCCGCAGCGACGCCACTCGCCGTTGCCGGTTGCTCGGTGTGCGGCGGGTTTTGCGGTTCTGGGGCCGAGCATGAGCGAGGATTCGCTCGAGCAGGGCTGATATTTGGGCTGGTCGCGACGTTGATGACGCGTCCTCATAGTGGGCTTTGCGGCGTGACTTGCTGGGAGCAAGGTTGCATCAACGGAGAACCGGTTGCAGTTGATCGCTTCTGGTGGACAACGGTTGGCAGGCTCTTCGATCGTTGTGTGAGTGAGACAGGCCAGCGCTCGGGGGACGTCTTGACCGGTCGCGGCCCGGTACGCATTGCCGGCGGGTCAGCTGGTTCTGGTCGCCCAGCCCCGGCGCGACCGTAGCTGCCCAGCCGCCCGGCAGAGCAGGTAGATCAGGAACGAGATGGTGGTGACGTAGGGGCTGATCGGGATTCGTGACCCGAGCGCCAGCAGGATGCCGCCCACGGTGGCCGTCACCGCGAACAGGGTCGACAGGACCGGGATCCACAGGGGTGAGGCGGTTATCCGCACCGCAGCGGCGGCCGGAGTACAGAGCAGAGCCAGCACGAGCAGGGCGCCGACGACCTGGATGGAGATCGCCACCGCCACCCCGAGCGCGACCATGAAGATCGGGGCCAGCCACCGCACCGGCACGCCGCGGGCCTCGGCCACCTCGGGGTCAACGCTCGCGAAAGTCAGCGGGCGCCAGATCACTACGAGCACGACCAGGGCGATGACCGCCGCCACGGTGAGGCTGATCAGCTGAGTCTCATCGACTGCGACGATCTGCCCGACGAGCAGCCCGAACTTGTTAGCCGAACGCCCCTGGTAGAGAGAGAGGAACAAGATTCCGAGGCCGAGGCCGAACGGCATCACGACCCCGATGATCGAGTTGCGGTCTCGGGCCCGAGCGCCCAGCACGCCGAGCACTGCAGCGGCCACGAGTGATCCCAAGATGGACCCGGTAATGACGCTGGTACCGAGCAGCAGGGCGGCTGAGGCGCCGGCGAAGGAGAGCTCGCTAATGCCGTGCACGGCGAAGGGCAGGTCGCGCATGATGACGAAGGTGCCAAAGAGGCCACCCAGTATTCCCAGCAGTACGGCGGCGATGAGCGAGTTGCGCACGATGGGCAGCAGCTCGGAATAGTTTTCGAAGTTGAAGATAACGTGCCAGAAGCTGTCGTCGGCGGCGGTGGATGTGGCTGTCAGCCGGCTGAGGCCAGTGATGCCGTTGAGCGACAAGGTCACGCCGAGCCGCTCCTGCCACGGACGGCTGCCGAGCTGTCACGGTGGAGATGATCGTGCGGGTCATGGTGAAGATCACCGTGCGGGTCGTCGTGCGGGTCGCCGTGCAGGTCATCGTGTGGGTCACCGTTGAGGTCCCCGTGCGGGTCGTGGCCGTGATGATGGTCGTGGTGGTGGTCGAAGGTGCCGTGGCTGTCACTGGCGCCCATGACCACAAGCCGGTCACCTGACCTGACCACCTCGATCGGGGTGGAGTAGAGACGGGTCAGGTTCTCGCTGGTGAGCACTTCGTCGACGGTGCCAAGGAGGAACTTTCCGTCGACGAGATAGAGCACGCGGTCGGCGATATGCATCACGGGGTTGATCTCATGGGTGATGAACAGCACCGCAGCCCCAGCCGCGCGCCGCCGGTCGAGCAGCTCGACGACGGCCCTCTGATTCCCCAGGTCGAGGGTCAACAGCGGCTCGTCGCAGAGCAGCAGCTCGGGATCGGTGGCCAGGGCCTGGGCGACCCGGATGCGTTGCAGCTCTCCACCGGAGAGCACCGCGGTGGGGGCGTTGCCGTAGCCGGTGGCGCCGACCTCGGCGAGCAGCGTCTCGACCCGGTCACGGACGGCCCGCCGGGGGAGGGGCAGCCCCCACCGGTGGCCGTCGATCCCTTGGCGGACGAGGTCGCGGGCCCTCACGGTGGCCGTGCCGCCTCCGCGGTGCTGTGGGATGTACCCGACGTGGGGGCTGCCGCGGCGTGCCGGGCGGCCGCCGACCATGATCTGACCGTGCGTGAGCGGGGTAAGGCCGAGGATCACCTTGAAGAGGCTGGTCTTGCCGGTGCCGTTGGGCCCGAGCACGGCCACGAACTCGCCCGGGTGGAGGACGAGGTTGAGGCCGCTCCAGAGCGTGCGGGGCCCGTAGGCCAAGGAGGCGTCGTGCAGCTCGAGAACGGGAGCGGGCCTCGTCTCGGGCTCGGGTTGACCCGCGGTGCGAGACCGATAAGCATTCTCAGGCATGGGGTCAGCGTAGGCCACGGTGGCTCTCGTTGGTGCGATAACCGTTATCGGTTATGGTGAGGCATGGAAAGCACCGTTTCACGGGTCACCACCCAAGGGCAGGCCGTACTGAGCGAACTTCGCGAGTCGGGCGGCTTCCTCAGTGCGCAGGACGTCTGGGCCGCGATGCGAGCCTCGGGCAACAAGGTGGGCCTGTCGACCGTGTACCGCAGGTTGCAGGCCATGGCCGACGACGGGTTGCTCGACGTGGTCCGGGTCGCTGACGGTGAAGCCACCTACCGCTACTGCGGGCCGTCCCTCGAGGGCAGCCACCACCATCATGTGGTCTGCCGAAGGTGCGGACGGGCGGAGGAGGTCGACTCCAAGGCCGTCGAGCGGTGGACGGCCACGGTAGCGACCGAGCTGGGTTTCATCGACGTCGACCACACCGTCGAGCTCTTCGGCACCTGCGCCACCTGCGCCACCAGCTGAACACGGCCGCTTCAACGAGACTGGCCAGGTGGTCGGCTCTGCGATGCTGTGGCACACTCGCCGAGTAGGAACGATTATCAGTTCCTTTCTCATATCCGTGATGGAGACTTATGAAGACCTCACCTCGTCGCATGTTTCTGGCCACCCCCGCCGTCCTCGCTCTGGTCGGCCTGGCCGCGTGCGGCTCCAGCAGCACTCCGGCATCCTCGAGCCAGCCCGGAGGCTCATCGGGCGGAGCCTCGGCGGGTGGCGGCAGCGTGA
>JBBSTU010000200.1:0-7072 GCA_038235595.1 Actinomycetales bacterium
CGTCGATGGATCCGTCGTTGACCAGTCGGTGGCGCAGGTAGGAGCTCGCGTACACCAGATGCGTCAGCGACTGGACCCCGGTGAGTACCACGTCGACGTATCTGCGCATGACTGCTCAGGTCCTCAGAGGATGGGAGGACGGCCGGCGCGGGTGAGACGTGCGACGGTCGACCACGACATGGGACGGCGCTCTCCGGCATCCGTGCGCACGCCTTCGACGAGACCGCGGAACCAGGTCGCGAGGTTCTCGCGGTCACGCTCGCGCACGAGGGTGACACCGGACCACACGGCGACATAGAGCTCGGCCACGGGGTGCGGCAGGTTGCGCTTGGCCACCCACACCCGGTTGCGGGCGTTCATCCGATAGAAGACGGCGTGTCGGGCGGGCGAGGTGGCGGGATGGTTGACGACGACATCGGGCCGGTAGAGCAGGCGCCAGCCCGCGTCGACGAGCCGGAAGGCCAGGTCGATCCCCTCGTGCCCGTACCAGAAATGGCCGGGCCAACCACCGACCGTGTCGAAGGCGGAGCGACGGATGACGCACACGGCCTCCCAGAAGACGACCACGTCGCCGTCTCGGCCGCCGTCACCCGTGCGCAGCCTCGGCACCCAGCGTCGCGGGCTCGGCAGACCGGTCGGGTCGACGCCGCGGGGCTGGACCAGAGCCACGCGGGGGTCGCGGTCGAACTCGGTCGCCAGGCGAGCCAGCACGTCGTTCGTCGGCAGGGCCGCGTCGTCGTCGTAGAAGAAGACCAGATCGCCCCGGCTCTCACGCGCCCCGACGTTGCGCCCCTCGGGGATCCCCACGTTCTCCGGCAGATGGACGGTTCGAACGACGTCCGGCAGGCCGGTCGGCTCCCAGCCGTTGCCGACCACCACGACGTCGAGGTCGACCCCCTCCTGGGCGAGCAGCGTGTCGATCGCGCGGGCCAGCTCGACCGGACGGTTGCCCATGGAGAGCACGACCGCGGCGACCTGGGGTCGAGGCGACATGTCGGCTCCTCCTTGCCGTGAGCGCCGTGCGCGCCGTGCGCGCCGTCAGCGGTCCGTCGTGGCGCCGCCGGGACCAGCGGGCCATGATGATTGTATTGCTGCGAGGCTGGCCGGGTTCCGACGGCCGCGTGGACGCACGATGACACCCAGGAGGACGTCAGGTGAGCACCGACCAGGCCGGCGACGAACAGACGCACGATGAGGTCTCCGGAGCGCGGGTCCTGCGGGGGCACCAGATCGCGGGGTCCGACCTCGACCACGCACCCGTCCCCCTTGCGACGCTCGAGGTGCTGATGCCGGTGCTTGCCCGCTCCCCCGAACGCGTTCTGCTCGCCGGCCCGCGGGCCGCCCAGCTCGTCGCCTCGATACCGTCCGCGGCCCGGGTCGACGTGCTCGTACGGGCCCTGCCAGACGTGCGCCGCATCGGCGACCTCGCCGGCCTGCGTGACGGGGTCCGCCTCTACTGCGGTGGCGTGGATGCCTTCCCGACCGATCACGAGTACGACCTCGTCGTCGCCCTCGGCGGGCCGCAGAGCCTGCTCGGGCCCGACTCGCAGGGCCTGCGCACCCGCGAGGTGGTGGGCCGCCTGTCGGGGTGGGTGCGCGCAGGCGGAGTGCTCGCCTTCGACCTCGCGAACGAGCTCGGGCTCGACGACCTCGTCTCCGGCCGCCCCGACCCGCTGCTGGGCTCGGACCAGGGATGGTTCGTCGGCGCCGACGGCTTCGACCGACGCCACCTGTTCGGCCGCGAACGACCAGCCCTGCTGGCCGAGCACGGTCTGGTGCCGGTCGTGACCTACGCCGCCCTCCCCGGCCTCGCCACCCACCGCGTGCTCGTGCGCGAGGCTGCCCTCGCGAGCGACGACCTGCGCGAGCTCGCGGTCAGCGCGGGTGGCAGCTCGCTCGACCATCTTCTCGACGACGGCCCCGTGCTGCGTGACCCACGCACCACGGTGCGCCAGGTCGTCGACGCCGGCCTGCTCGACGAGCTGGCACCGGCCTGGCTGGTCGTCGCCCGCCGCGAGGGCCAACCCGAGACCGACGCCCCAGACGGCTTCCCCCTCCTGGTCGACCTCGAGCCGTTGAGCCGATGGCAACGGCTCACCGTCGTCGACGCCGACGGCGGTCGGCAGCGGGTCTGGGCCGACGGCTCGGCTGACGACGAGCGCAGCGAGGGGCCCTTGGTGCGCCGCCTCGAACCCGCCGCACCGCCCGGCCAGGCGCTCGAGGGGATCATGCGCGAGGCCTGCGCGGCCCGCAACCACGCTGCGATACGCACCGAGGTGAGCCGTTACGCCTCCTGGATCCGCAGCGAGGCGCACTGGAAGGCTCCGGTGGGCGCCCGCGTGTTCGCCACCCCAGCCAACGTGCTCGTCGACGCCGTCGGCGAGCTGCACCTCGCCGACGCCTCGTGGCAGCTGGCGTCGAAGATCACGAGCCAGGAGGCCCTGGTGCGCGGCCTACGCGACTTCGCAGGGCGCCTGCTGGCCAGCGCCTCCGTGCACCCGTGGCGGGCCGCCACGACCCCCGACGAGATGACGGTGACGCTGGCGGCCATGGTGGGCGTCAGCGTCACTCCCACGATGGTGGGGCGGATCGCTCGCATCGAAGGTGAGATCGAGGCGTTGCTACGAGGCCGCCCCGACCAGGCCGACGAGCTGGCCGATCTCAACCTCGATCGTGGGCGTTTTGCTCGTGACCTGCCGGTGCGTGACGCGGTCGGCTACCGCGAGCTGTTGGCGCACGACCGCTCACAGGCTCGGAGCCTGCGCGAGAAAGAGGGCCAGGTCGAGTGGCTCGAGGGCACGCTCCGTCACCGAGACCGCTACATCCGCAGGCTCGAGCGGATCATCGAGTCGTACGAGGGCACGCTGACCTACCGCACCGTGCAGGCGATCCGACTGCCTCGCCGGGCGGCCACCGCCAAGGCCGTGTCGGTGGCCAAGACGACGGCCGGCGACGTTCTTCCTCCCGAGGCCATGACGCGGGCGAGACGGCTCGCGGCGCGGATGCTCAAGTGACCGGCGGCCCGATCGGCGCTCGTACCCCGTAAGACACCACCACGCCCGCACTCACCCCGGTGACGACCTCGAGCGCAGCTCCGAGGTCGGCGTCTGCGGGCCAGTCGACCATCCTGAGCCATGCCGCGATCGGGATGCCGTGCAGCTTGGCCCGCACCTCGGCGCGGGTCCACAGTGGCCAGAACACGGCAGGATCATCGGTCGTGGCTCTGCGCGCCAGCGCCCGCGGCACGGCTTGGCCGTCGAGCTCCGCGTCGATCGCCAGCACGAGGCCGGTCGGCCGGACGGGGCGCCAACACAGCAGCCGCCCGTCGGCGAGCCGGCTGTGGGTCCGCTCGGCGCAGGAGTGCGGTGCGCCCGACGCCACGACATGGGCGGGCGCTCGCCGTACCGCCCCTCGTAGCCAAGACGTGCCCGGCTCGACCGGGCTCGCCCGGTCGACCGGCGTCAGCCCGGCTCCCACCCCGTCGACGGGGGCGGCATCCGGCGTCGCGGGGTCGGTAGTCACGACGAGTCAGATGCTCGCGCCGCCGTCGACCGTGATGACCTGCCCGTTGAGGTTGGTGTCGTCGAAGAGCAAGGTGTGCACGATCGGCACGATGTTCTCCGGCTCCACGAGACGGCCCGACGGGGTGCGGCGGGTGATCGTGTCGAGCTGGGTCTGGCCGAGCACCGAGCTCATCTCTGAGGCGAAGAAACCGGGGGCGACACTGTTGACGAGGGCGCGCCCGTGCATCTCGCGGGCCAGGGTGCGCATCGCACTGTCGAGCCCGCCCTTGGTGGCGGAGTAGGCCACGAGGCCCGAGTAGCCGCGCTGGGCGCAGACGGAGGTGACCATCACGATGCGGCCCCGGTTGCCCTTGGCCAGGATGCGGCGCAGCACGGCTCGAGCCAGCAGCAGGGGTGCGGTGAGGTTGGTCTCGATGATGCGGGCGATGTCGTCGGGTGAGGTGTGCACGTGCAGGCTGTCCTGGCCCACGGCAGCGTTGTTGACCAGTGCGTCGATCGGCCCCAGCCTCGCCTCGGCCGCCTTGAGAAAGGCGGCGACGGCCTGCCGGTCGGTGGCGTCGACCGAGGCCACGTGCACGCGGTCGGCGTGGGCGCTCGCGAGGGCCTCGAGCTCTGGGGTGAGGGTTCGCGCGAAGGCGGCGACGCTCGCCCCCGACGCGAGGATGTCGCGCACGATGGCGAGCCCCAGACCGCGAGAGCCCCCCGAGACGACGACGACGGTGGCGGCGCCGATGGGTTCGTTGGTGTCAGACATCGCTCTTCAGGCTCTCCTTGATCGGGATCTGGTCGAGAAAGCGCAGCCGACGCGGCACGGCGTACTCCGGCAGTCGTTCGGTGCACCAGGCGGTGAGCTCGGCAACCGTGGCCTCCTCCGAGAGCACGACCTCGGCGGTGACGATACGACCGACGATCGGGGCACGGCGGCCGCGAACGGAGGCCCAGACGACGGCCGGGTGCGACAGCAGCACGTTACGAACCGCCGCCGCCGACGCCTTGGCGCCACCCACGTTGATCTCGTCGGAGGCGACGCGGCCCGTGATGAGCACCCGCTCTCCGACCGTCTCGACCCGGTCGCCCGTGTGCAGCACCTGGTCGACGCCCTGCCCGCGTCGGCTCGACTCGATGAGCAGCTCGTCGTCGACGACGGACAGCGTCGCGTGGCCCGCCCCGGTGTGGCCCAGCCAGTCGTGCGGAAAGCCCGCCCGCCCGTCGTGGACGGCGATCGAGGCACCCGCCTCGCTCGAGGCATAGATCCAGCTGACCCGGGCGGAGGGAAACAGCTCGGACAGTCTCGTGAGGATGGGCTGGTCTACCGGCTCACCGCCGAGGGTCACCTGGGTCAGCGGAAGGGCAGCCACGGCGTCGGGATTGCGGTAGAGCGCCTGGCGCCAGAAGGTCGGGGTTCCCGAGACGGCGGTCACGCCCACCTCGAGCGCCCGAGCCGGCCAGCTGTCCAGCTCGTCGGGCTCGATGAACAGCACGTCCTGGCCGGGATGTCGCAACGAGAGCGTGACCACCTGCCACCAGGCGTAGGCACCGTGCGCGTAGGGGCACAACCAGGTGCGGGGCGGCTGGGCACCGGTCACGGTCGTCAGGGAGTCGAGCGTGTGAGCCACCCGCTTGGGCCGACCCGTGCTCCCGCTCGTGAGCAGCCAGACGCGACCGGACGAGGGCGGCCGCGGGGCGGTCGCCTCAGCCACGGAGACCCGCTCGCCTACCCCGCCGGCCAACCCGCCGCTCGGATCGTCGACCGGAGCCACGTCGACCACCGCCAACCCGGCGGCCCGGAGCTCGTCGCGCAGGTCTGCGGTGAGTCGGGTGCGCGACGCGACGAGCAGCTCCCCGCCGTCGCGGGCCGCCGCCCACACCGCGCGGACCGCCTGGAGGTTGTCGAGCACCGACACCGCCGCCGCGGCCGGCAGCGGTAGGTCAGCGAGCTGCTCCCAGGTGCCGTCGAAGCCGCGAGCCACCACGCGGCTGGAGCCCTGACCAGCGCCTGGACCGCCGCCGACCTGCGCCGTGGCAGGTGTCACGCGGCCTGCAGCTGCTCGAGAAAGTCCAGCACGTCGGAGACGGTCGCGATCTGCCGCAGCTGTGGCGCGTCGAAGTTCAGCTCCTCGTCGATCTCGTCCTCGACCCGGAGGGCGAGCTCCGAGAAGTCAAGCGACCGGAACCCGATCTCCTCGAGGTTGGCCTGGTCGTCACCTGGCATCTGTTTTCCTTGCGCCACAAGGACTTCCGCCATCATGGCCCGAATCTGGTCGCGGCTCAGGGTGCTCATCGTTCCCTCGTGTCGTGGGGGTGGTGCCGTCGGGTAGTTTAGCAAGTGAACGCCCCATCGACTCTCGGCCATCAGAGTTTCCGGCCGCCTCGGAGGCCACCGCCCATGCTCCGCCCCGCTACCGACGACGACCGCGACCGCCTGCGCCTGTGGCGCAACCACCCCCAGGTGCGCGAGGTGTCGCTCACCCAGCACGAGATCGATGCCGACGAGCACACCGCCTGGTGGCAGCGCACCCTGGCCGACCCGAGCCGTCAGGTCTTCGTCTACGTACGTCACGACGTGCCCTCCGGCGTGGTCACCTTCTTCGACATCGACCGCACGACCCGCTCGGCGTGGTGGGGCTACTACCTCGACAACGACGGCCTGGGCGCCCGGGGAGAGCTGCTGCCGGCCTGGATCGAGATCCAGCGTCAGGCCAAGCGTTTCGCCTTCGACGATCTCGGCTTCGAGACCCTCGAGGGTGAGGTGCTCGAAGCGAACGAGGCCGTGCGACGCTTCAACCGACGTAACGGCTTCGAGGAGATCTCGCGCGAGGTCCGCGACGTCGGGGGGCATGAGGTCGCGGTGTGGCACGTGCGGGCAACCAGGGGCAACGAGAGGAAGAGAACATGACCGCGACGGCACCCACCTTGACGGGCCGCGGCCCGCAGGCCACCATCCACATCGGCGGTGTGCCGGTAGGCGCCGACGCCCCACCGTTCATCATCGCCGAGATGTCGGGCAACCACGACGGTTCTCTCGACACCGCCCTCGCGATCGTGCGTGCGGCGGCTGCCGCCGGCGCCCACGCCATCAAGCTGCAGACCTACACGGCCGACACCATCACCCTCGACGTCGACACCCCCGAGTTCCGGTTGAGCGACGACCACCCGCTGTGGGCCGGTCGCCGGCTGTACGACCTCTACGAGGAGGCGCACACCCCCTGGGAGTGGCACGCCCCGATCTTCGAGCTGGCCCGAGAGCTCGGGTTGCTCGCGTTCTCCAGCCCCTTCGACCCGAGCGCCGTCGAGCTCCTTGAAGGCCTCGACGTCCCGGCCTACAAGATCGCCTCGTCCGAGATTGTCGACCTCCCTCTCGTACGGCTGGCGGCCAGCACGGGCAAACCCATCATCATCTCCACGGGGATGGCGTCCGTGGGAGAGATCCACGCGGCCGTGCAGGCCGCCCGCGGCACCGGCAACGACCAGGTCATCGTGCTCTCGTGCACCGCCTCGTACCCGGCCGACCCGGCGTCGTCCAACCTGCGCGGCATCCCCGTGATGGC
>JBBSTU010000201.1:0-7002 GCA_038235595.1 Actinomycetales bacterium
CCGACCTCGGTCGTCGATCCGCACCGGGACTCCGCCGCCGCCCACGCAGACAACCAGACGGTTGTTCTCGAGGAGCAGTCGAACAATCGGTGTCTGCTGGATCCGCACGGGGTTCGGCGACGGAACGACGCGCCGGAAGGCATTCCCGTCGCGGGCAATCGTCCACCGGTACTCGGCGGCTGCCTCGGCGGCATCCTGGGCGGAGTACTGCGGACCGATGAGCTTGGTCGGGTGCCCGAAGGCCGGGTCGTCATCCTCGACGACTGCCGTGGTGACGATCGCGGCGACTTCTCGGGCGCCGGCCAGGGCGTTGGTCAGCTCCTGCTGGATGACGTAGCCGATCATGCCCTGCGTTTCGGCCCCGAGAATGTCCAACGGGTAGGCCGCGACGTCGCGGTAGGCGAGATTCTGCAGGGCGAGCAGGCCGACCTGGGGCCCGTTCCCGTGGGTGATGACGACCTCGTGCTCGAGGGCGAGACCGGCCAGGGCCAGGCAGGTCGACTTGACGTTGGCGCGGAGCCGGTCGGCGGTCATCGGCTCACCACGCTTGGCGAGGGCGTTTCCGCCGAGGGCTACTACAACACGCATGGTCTGTTCTCCTCCTGCTGCTCGAATGCCTTGGCGAGCGAGCGCGGTGTGCGGTGTGCGACCTACCGGTCGTCGTTGAATGTCGTTGCTGGGGCCGTGTGGTCCCCGTGGTGTTGATGGGTGGTGTTGGCGTTGGTGGTGGTGGGACGAGCCCGGGCGGGAAGCGCCGCCCGTATCGCTTCAGGCGTCGGTCGACTGGGTCTGCAGAACCGCGACCGGCTCGGGCTCGCCGAACGTCTTGACGGCCCTGCCACCACCCCAGTCGCAGAGCAGGCCCAAGACCGCACCGGCCAGGAGCGACAGGCCGAGCAGCCTCCAGTCGCCCTCGATGGCGAAGGTGGAGTAGCACCCGACGAAGATCCCGGGCACGAAAGCCAGCCACCGCACGGCGCCCATCAGCACGATCAGCGCCACGATGCCGCCGACTGCGACCGCCGTTCCGAACGGCGGACCGATGACGTCGCTACCGGCGATCATCGCCAGCGCCGTGCCGACACCGACGAACGTCGTCGAGATCGTCAGGAGCAGGCCGTTGACTCCGTTCTTGCCGGAGGCGAAGTAGGCCGTGCACCCGGCGAACCCGGCCCAGATGGACAGGTTCACGAGCGGGGCCACACCGGCCCACACTCCGCAGAGGATGCCGGTCACCACCGCCGCCAGAACGAGGTTGCGCTTCACGTGACGATCTCCTTGGTCTCAGAGCTGAATGGATGGATGGATGGGGTCGAGCGCCGTCGACAGGGTGTCGACCAGCCCGTGCAGGACGTCGGTGCCAGAGGTGGAACCGATCGCGGCGACCCGCCCGAACGCGACCGAGACCTCCGCGGGAGCGGTCAGCGCGACCGTGGCGGCCCGCAGGACGTCGTGGTGGAACCGGCCTTCGGCGGCGGCCCTGAGAAAGTGCTCGCTGATGGTCGTGGTGGCGGAGGCCCAGGCGGTGACCGCCGTACCGACGGCGCCCACGACGGGGTCGGCGGGTCGGAGGTGATGAAGGGCGGCGAGACTGCCCACCAGGTAGTCGTCGCCCGACGGGGTCAGGCCCACCCCCAGCCCAACGAGTCCTCCCACAGCCCAGTCGAGCCGCGCCGTGCCGGTTGCTGTGAGGGCCGCGCCGAGTACCTGTTGGAACTGTCGAGCCGCCAGCACCAGTCTCGAATGCAGAGCCCGATCGAAGGGCGACGGCGAGTCGCTCGGCAGGAAGGAGCCGGGTAGGGCGTGCTTCAGTAGCGCCTCCCGCCACCGCAGTGGATCCGGTAGCACGCTGTTCGACTCCACGGCCGTTGCCGCGCAGGAGAAGAAGCGACAGTGCGTCGCATCCACGTTCACGGCGCCGCAGCGAACCCATCCGGCCCCGATCTCGACGCCCGTTCCCACCGGCACGTGAGGCAGTCGCCCGGCGTCGGTGACCAAGGCGCCCGGGGCCGGGCGACCGCTCGCCGTGACGAGCGTGAGCAGGCTCCCATCAAGCTCAAGGTTGACGGCGCGATCGAAGCTGGACCCGACCGTGGCCTGAGCCGACCCGGTGAGGAGCGAGCTCCACACCGCATCAGCAGCGAGGCCACGGACGGCATCCATCATCAGCTCACGATCGACTCGGCCAGCGCAACGACCGCCTTCTCGAACACCTCGAAAGGCGGGTTCACGAGGCCGGCGCCGATCATGCCGATGCCCGCCTCCTTGTGGGCGATCGCGGTGTTGATGATGGGCAGCTCACCGGTCTCGAGAACCTTGACGACGTCGATCCCCGTGGCGATGCCGCGGAAGTTCAAAACGGGAATCGTCAGGTTCGGGTTGACCGTCGTGGTGATGGCGAGCATGTCCTTCGAGTAGTCCATCGCCTCCTCGACCGTGCCACCGACCAGAGGCACGATGGCCGGAGCCGCCGCCATCGCAAAGCCGCCGATGCCGTAGGTCTCCGTGATCGCCGAGTCACCGATGTCGAGACCGGAGTCTTCCGGCTTGTAGCCGGCCATCATCGGGCCCATGACCTGCTGAGCCGGCCCGGTGAACCATCGGAAGCCTTCGAAGCCGGCAACCCGGACTCCGAAGTCGGTGCCGTTGCGACACATCGTGGTCACGATGGTGCTGTCCGGCACGCCCTGGGCTGCGTCGAGCGCGCACTTCGAGACGGCCATCCAGGTCGGGCCCGAGAAGTAGTCACTCGACGCGATGAACTCGAAGACCTCCCGCTTCTGCTCGAGGGTGAAGTCGGTCTGGAGCATGTGGGGCGCCAGCGACTGGAAGAGCAGCAGCGTGCCCGCGATGTTGCGGTTGTGATCCTCATCGCCCATGTGCAGCGCCTGCGCGAGCATCGATCGCAGGTCGATCTCACCGGCGAGCTCCATCGACTGCTGAAGCATCGGGCCGAACACGTCACGCATCCAGACGAGCCGGTCGATGACCGACTGGTCGTTGGCGCCCATCCGGAGGATCTTGGCCAGCTGCTCCGAGAGGTTGGTGTAGGCGACGTTGCCGTGGGTGACGTTCTTGACGATGTGCATGTACATCGACGCCGACGTCACTCCGGCCATCGAGCCGACGCAGTCGTGCTCGTGGCAGGGCGAGAAGACGACGCCCCCGTTGGCGGCGACCTCCTCCGCCTGGGCGATGTTCTCGGCGAGGCCCTCGAACACGATGGCCCCGGTGACCGCGCCGCGCATCGCGCCGCACATGTCCTTCCACTCGATGGGCGGGCCGGCGTGCAGGATGGTGTTCTTCGTCATGCCGGGCACGACGTCGATGGCCTGGCCGAAGCCGACGAGCATGGGGTGGGCGTCGATGATGCGTTTGACGACCTCCTCGTTGGCCACCCGGATTCGCTCCGCGACATCGGGCTGCTGAAGGGCCACGAGCGCAGCCCGGACCTCCGGTGAGTGGTCGCGAGGGGGCGTCCAGGTGACCTGGACGGCGTGGGCTCCCTGTCGTTCGATGTCGTGCTGGAAGGACGCGAGGCCGACGTTGACGACGCCGAGCTCAGTGGTGAACAGACTGCTGGTCATGATGGAGGGCTCCTACCTTTATCGGGTCAGCTCGAGGGACAGGGTGGCAAGCTCGATGACGTCGTCGACGACCCGAACTCCGAGGTCGGTGAGCTTCGCGACCTGGGCGCTCTTGTTCTGCACGTCGCGGTCAGTACCGAGCACATAGGCGACGATCTCGAGCGGCCGTCCGGCGTCGGCGGCGATCTTGCGAGCCTCCGAGATCGCCGGCACGACTGCGCCGGCCGGGTCGGGGTGCGAACCGAAGCCGAGCTCGACATCGAGCAGGATGACCGCCGTTGCGGCGTCTCGCGCAGCCTTGACGATCTCGCTGTTGCGGATCGTCGGGTCGATCATCGGGTGAGGCCGACCCTGGGTGTACTCGTCGGCGCCGAGGTCGATGAGCACGTGGCCGGACGGGTCGTTGCCGGCTTCGAGCTGGAACGCGGGCAGCTTGGCCACGTTCGACCTCGTTCGGGCGGGGAACTGGTTCTTGACCACGTGGAAGACCTCGTCGCAGACCGTGCCGCCGCAGAAGAGTCCGCGGATGTCGGTCTGACCGTCCTGCCACCCGGCACGGATCCCCGCAGTGTCGAGGTCGTACGAAGGCACCACGGCGACCCTGGGCGCGCCGGTGGCCAGAGAGACGGCTGCGAGCGCCGCATCACGGCTCGTCGCCGCGAAGGTGACGTTGGCCGGCGCGCCCATCGGCGCAGCTGCGCCGATGAAACAGACGACCACTGGCTTGGACAGCTCGCCTGCTGCCGCAAGCACCCGCTCGGCGACGACCGTGGCCGGCGGCTTGGAGAGCAGGACGACGACGGAGGTCTGCGGGTCGTCGTCGAGCATGCGCATCGCGTCGAGCATCATGATCCCGCCGATGGCCTCGGAGAGGTCGCGACCGCCCACCCCGACGAGCTGGCTGATGCCGGAGCCGAGGGCGTCGACCCGCACCGACAGCTCCTGGCTGCCCGTGCCACTGGCTGCAGCCACACCGATGGGGCCGCGGGACACTGCGTTGGCGAAGCAGAGCCCGGTGCCGTTGATGATGGCGGTGCCACAGTCGGGACCCATGACGAGCAGCCCGGCGTCGTGAGCCTGGCGTTTGATGTCGAGCTCGTCCTCGACCGAGACGTTGTCAGAGAAGACCAGAACGTTCCGACCGGCGGCCAGCGCTGTGCGCGCCTCGTCGGCGGCATACTGACCCGGCACGGAGATGATCGCGAGCGAAGTGTTCGACTCCTGCTCGTAGGCCTGCCGCGACGTGCGGTAGGACGTTTCCGCGGGAGTCGCGACGCCCTGTGAGCGCAGTACCTCGACCTGCTCGATGGCGACATCACAGTCGGCTTCGGTCTCGCACTGCACCACGATGATCTGGTCTCGAGGGGTCGCGGCCTCGATCTCAGGGGTGGACAGACCCACCTCCTGGATCACCTGCTTGTTGAGGTCGGTGCCCATCCCGATCATCGCCGAGGCCACCATGGCAAGGTCGTTGACCTTCGTGGACAGCGCCATCAGCGACATCGAGTCGCTGTACTTGTTGGGCATGACCACAGACTTGACGTGCACGATCTCTCCTATCACGGCGTCCGCGTGATGAGCCTCGTCACCCGGGCAATGGATGGGGGTTCGAGGCCAGCTCGGCCTGGGTTCGCCGACCTGTCCGAACGCTCTACTACTCATTGTAGGCAATTGGTATACCGAATACCAGTCGCTTGCATCGATCGCAGCCACCACCCAGACCCGGGGGTACGCTTTCGGCGATGTCCACTCAGCCGCGACCCCCCTCGGTGACCGGGCAGCTGCCCGCCCTGGGGGCCGCTCACCGGTCGCTACGCGACCAGGTCGCAGAGGTGCTTCGCGAGCGCATCATCCGTGGCGCTCTCCCGCCGGGCACGCCGCTGGTGGAGCGGACCCTTGCCGAGGGCCTCGGCGTCTCACGGGTCCCGGTCAGAGACGCTCTGAGCCTGCTCAAGGGGGAGGGCTTCGTCACTCAGGAGCCGCGACGTGGTGTCGTGGTGACCCGGCTGGTTCGTAAAGACGTCGAGGAGCTGTTCGACGTCCGCCTCGCCCTGGAGGTGCTGGCCGTCCGCCTTGCGGCAGAGCGTGCCACCGCCGACGACCTGGCCGGCCTGAACGAGACCCTCAGGCAGTCCGGCTCGGCGCTGAAGGCGAACGACGCAGAAGCGCTGCTCCGCAGCAACCAGGCCTTCCACGACGCCATCACGCAGATGGCGAAGAACGACCTGCTCGCCTCTCTGCTCAACCCGCTGGAGGGGCGCCTGCACTGGCTGCTCAGCCAGAACGACGACCCGCTACCACTGCACCGCGAGCACGAGAAGCTCTACGAGGCCATCGCCTCCGGAGACCCCGACGCTGCGAGCCGCGAGTCCGTCGCTCATGTGACCACGAGCCGCGAGCTCTGCCTGCGGCGCCTCTACCCCGAGCGCTAGCCGGAGCGTGAGCCCTCGGCGCGGCGCCGCACGAGGGAGGACTGGCGAAACGGGTGGTCACGCTCGGCGATGTCCGTGGCTCGGCCGGCGGCATCCGCGTAGGCCGTGGCGGCGGCAAGGAGGTCGCCGCCCAGCTCGTGGAACGCGGAACGAGGGCGCGCAGCGCGCCCTCGTTCCGCACCGGCCTCGTTTATGCCATGGGGCTCAGTCGTCGGCCGGCGCATCGGACATGACCTCCCGAACGTCGATCCACTCGCACAGCGAAGTACCGCCCGGGCCCAGTTCGGAGGAGACGTAGGCCGCGAACTCCACTGCGCGCTGGTGCGACTCGACATCGACTATGACCGACCCCCGTTCTCCTCCAGCCACTCGTCGACGTTGCGCAGGAACGCCATGTGCGCCTCCACACCTTCGGCCCACTGGTCCAGTGGAGGCACGGCGCGGTGTGACTCCGGGCCGCCCCGATAGTGCTTGTGCAGAGGGCAATTGGGCATGGTTGCCTCCTGTGTCGTGGGCCGCGACTGTCGTGTCCCGTCACCTGTTGAGCGGAGCCGGTCAGATCTTCTCGACGTGAAACCACTCCGATCGTCGATGACGGTAGGGCGCCGCGTGTCGCAGTCACGTCAGCGCGGATGCCGTGGAGCAGGTGGGCGGAGACGGCCAGCAGCTCCCTCCACCTCACCTCTCACATCTCACAGGCTGCTCCGAAACACCGTCTGGTTCTGGCCAATCCGCACCCCCGGGCACGACGAAGACCATTTGAAAGTGCGGCCCGAGCTCGGCTCCACCGCCCACTCGAAGGCAGCACCCACACACCCTCAGTACCGACCAGGAGTGAAACCATCATGATGACCAAGACCCGCACCAGCCTCGTGGCCCTCGCCATCGCCCTGCCCCTGAGCCTCGCGGCCTGCGGCAGCTCGAGCACCGACACCGCCTCCCCCGCACCCGCCGCCGGCGCCAACAGCTCGACCTCCGCCCCC
>JBBSTU010000202.1:0-6999 GCA_038235595.1 Actinomycetales bacterium
AAACCCTAGAGGCCACCACCGACACTGCCCGGCCTACGAAACCCACTTGTCCACAACCGAACTGGCCACTCGACTGGGTGCCTCTGGCGCGACGGGTGCGCGGTCGGCACCTGCCCAGTGCCAGAGGTGCCAACCGCACGATGGGCTGTGCGTCTGGCACCCCTGAGCCCTCGAGGGTGCCAACCGCGCGGCACGGAAGTGGCCACTCGACTGTACGAAAGTGGCCACTCGACTGAGAGAGAGTCCGAGGGTGAGGTCAGAGGTCGAGGGCGCGCGCGATCGGCACGCCGGCCCGGTAGGCCAGGTGAAGATGGCTCGGTGCATCTAGCAGCGTCAGCTCGGCCGGCTGCCCTGGAGCAACGCATCGGTCGAGTCCGAGCGACCGGGCCGACCCGGCGGTCGCGGCGTAGAGCGCTTCGGCCGGGGTCATCCCCATCTCACGGACCGCGAGCGCGATGGCGAACGGTATCGACGACGAGTAGCAGGTGCCCGGGTTGCAGTCGGAGGCGATCGCCACGTCGACTCCTGCGTCGATGAGACGACGGCCGTCAGGGTAGGGCGACCGGGTCGAGAACTCGACGCCGGGCAGCAGCGTGGCCACCGTGGTGCCACGCGCACCCACGAGCGCCTGGATGTCGTCGTCGCTGAGGTAGGTGCAGTGGTCGACACTGCGAGCCCCCAGCTCACACGCAAGAGCCACGCCCGGCCCCGGCGCAAGCTGGTTGCCGTGCACCCGCAGAGCGAGGCCGGCACGACGACCGGCCTCCAGCACCGTGCGCGCCTCGTCTCCGTCGAACGCGTGGGCCGAGGCCGGCTCACAGAACACGTCGATGCTCTCGGCCAGAGTCGTGCCTCCCCCGGCCACCACTGCGTCGAGCATCGGACCGGTCACGAGGTCGACGTAGGCCTCCCGGTCGACGGCATACTCTCGCGGCACAACGTGGGCCCCCAGAAAGGTTGTGTGCGAGGTGAACTCGCGGGCAATCCGCAGGGCCCTCAGCTCGTCGTCGACCGTCAACCCGTAGCCGGTCTTGATCTCGACCGTCGTGGTGCCCTGAGCGCGCATCTCAGCGACCCGCGCCGCAACGAGTGCACGCAGGTCATCGTCGCTCGCCGCCCGGGTGGCCGCCACGGAGACGGCAATGCCCCCACCGTCGTAGGGCGTTCCCGTCATGCGGGCGGCGAACTCGGCCGAGCGGTCACCGGCGAAGACGAGGTGGGTGTGGCTGTCGACGAAGCCGGGAACGACGGCCCGCCCGCTGAGGTCGCGTCGGCCGTCGGTCGCTGGTGCTGCAGCGGCCGGCCCCACCCACTCGATGAGCCCGTCACGCACGACTACCGCCGCGTCTCGCACGATGCCGAGCAACCGGTCGCCCGGGTCAGCGCGACCGTCACCTCGGGCCGGGTCGTTCGTCGTGAGCTCGCTGATGCCGGTGAGAAGCAGGCTCGTCGACGTCACGATGACCCGCCGATCACGCGGCTGATCGAGTGGCCGAGCAGCCGGCCCACGTCGCCGATGCGGTGCTGCCCGCCCAGCACGACCACCTCGCCCCCGACCACCACGGTCGACACGTCGGAGGCGACGCCCGAGTAGATGATCTGCTCGGGTAGTGAGCCGGCGGTGTTCACCGTGTCGGTGCGCACCGTGATGAAGTCGGCCAGCGCCCCCTTCGAGAGGTGCCCGCCGTCGGGCCAGCCCAGCGCCCGGTAGCCGTTGAACGATGCCGCCATCAACAGGTCGTTCGCCGCGAAGCGGTCCCGCTCGTTCGTTACGAGCCGTTCGTGCATCTCGAGCCCGCGCAGCTCTTCGAACGGGTCGATGATGACGTGCTGGTCAGAGCCGAGCGATAGGGGTGTGCCCGCGTCGAACAGGGCGCGGGCGGGGCCGATGCCGTCGGCGAGGTCACGCTCGGTGGTCGGGCAGAAGCAGGCTCCGGTGCCGCTGCTCCCGAGGCGTTCGATGTCGCTGTCGGTCAGGTGGGTCGCGTGCACGGCGGTCAGCCGATTCGCGAGCGCACCAGCCTCGTCGAGCAGCTCCGTCGGTGTGCAGCCGTAGAACATCTGACAGGCGAGGTTCTCACCATGCTGCTCAGACAGATGCACGTGCAGGGGCAGGCCGGCTGACGCCTCGACGACGCGCGGGAGGTCTTCGCGTCGCACCGCGCGAACGGAGTGGATGGCGGCACCCAGGCGCACCGTCGTGGTCTCGGCACGCTGAGCGGCCATCCGCTGGGCCCAGGCGTCGACACTGCCGTCACTGAACCGGCGCTGGCCCGGGTGCAGGGGCACGTGGCCGCTGCCGTTGAGCCCGCCTTCGAGGTAGCACGTGTCGAGCAGCGTCAGCCGGATGCCGGCCTCGTCGGCGGCGTGCCGCAGGGCGAGGCTCATGGCGTTGGGGTCGCCGTACGGTTTGCCGCCTGGCCGGTGGTGCACGTAGTGGAACTCACCGACGACGGTCATACCGGCCAGCACCATCTCGGCGAAGACGGCCCGGGCCAGGTCGAAGTAGGTGTCGGGGTTCAGCTCTGCCGCAACGGCATACATCTCCTCGCGCCAGCTCCAGAAGTTACCGCCGCCACCGTTGGCCCGGCCGCGCAGGGCCCGGTGGAAGGCGTGACTGTGCGTGTTGGCCATACCGGGCAGGGTCACCCCGGCCAGACGGACGTCGTCGGGTTCGGCGTCGACCCCGGACTGCACCTCGCGCAGCACACCATCAGAGGTCACCAGGCGCACTCTCCGCGCGAACCCACCTGTCAACCAAGCGGACTCGCACCAGAAGGTGGTCACTGCCCGCTGCCGTTCATGCGGTCTTCAGGGCGCGAGACCAGGTCGGTGACGACCGAGGTGAGTGCCATGACCCCATCGTGGCAGTCGCGCCGTTCAGCGTGCTCGGCGGGAGAGTGTGAGATGCCGGTGGGGTTTCGCACGTAGACCATGGCGGCGGGCACCCCGTGCGTGGCGAGCACTCCGGCGTCGTGGCCGGCTCCGGTGCCGAGCAGCGGGGCACCGGGCAGGATGCCGCGCAGCCGGCTCACCAGGGCCGTATCGAAGTCGGTGGTGGGGGTCCACGACTCCTCAGTTGCCTTGACTCCCAGCGAACCGGCGTCGGCGAGAACACCCCTGACCGTCGCACGCACGGCATCCTCGTCGGCGCCTCGGGCATCGAGCCAGGCCGTGACGTGGCTGGGGATGGCGTTGACCCCACCCGGCTCCACCCGCACCTTCCCGACCGTCGCGACACACCCGAGAGCGGTGGCCTGCTGCCGCGCCGACTGCACCACGGTGGCGAGCCCGATCATCGCGTCGCGGCGGTCGGCGAGGCGGGTCGTACCGGCATGGTTGGCCTCCCCCGGAATGTCGAGGCGCCACCTGCCGTGGGGCCAGATGTCGGTGCCGATGGCGACGGCACGGGCCGGATCGTCGAGGTCGTCACCCCCATCGGCGGCGAGGGCCAGGGCCTTGCCCTGCTCGACGTGCAGCTCGACGAAGCAGGCGATCCGGGCCACGGCCTCGTCGTCGGGCCCCATCGACTCGGGATCACGCCCCGCTGCAGTCCAGGCCTGCGCCATCGAGATGCCGTCGGCGTCGGTCAGCGAACGCGCCCGGTCAGCCGTGAGGGCACCGGTGATGATGCGAGAGCCCGCGCAGGCGACGCCGAAGCGGGCCCCCTCCTCGTCGACGAAGTTGACCACTCCCAGCGGCACTGTCGGGGTGACCCCGGCCTCGTGGAGCGCGTCGATCGTCGCCAGTGCGCTCACCACTCCGAGGGGCCCGTCGAAGGCACCGCCGTCGGGCACCGAGTCGAGGTGCGAGCCGATCACCACGCCCGGCCGGGCATCGGGGTCGCCCCACCAGGCCCACTGGTTGCCGGCTCGGTCTTCGGTCACGTCGAGGCCTCGCGCCGCGCACTCGCCTGCGAACCACTCGCGAAGGTCGTGGTCGATGCGGGTCCAGGCGAAACGTCGGTAGCCGCCCGTCGCGGGCTCACGGCCCACCGCCTCGAGGTCAGACCACATCCGGTCGAAGCTGACCGACATGTCGCTCACCACCCCTCCAGAACTAGTCTCGTGTCATGTCTGACGATGTCACCGACCGGCCGGAGCGGCACGACGAACCGTCGACACCGGCCATCGAGGCGGCCCGGGCCGCCGCAGTCGACTTCGAGGTGACCCGGCACGGCCGCGTGTCGAGCCTTGCCGAGGCGGCGGCCGCTCGGGGCATCGAGCCTCGCGACCTGGTCAAGACCCTCGTCGTGCGCCGCGCCGAGCACGACCACGTGTTCGTGCTCGTTCCCGGCGACCGCACCTTCTCGTGGCCCAAAGTGCGGTCGCTGCTCGGCTCGAACCGCATCTCGATGCCCGACGCCGACGTCGCCCTGGCGGTCACGGGATACGAGCGGGGCACCATCACGCCGTTCGGGTCGCGGCAGGCTCTCCCGATGATCGCCGACGAGCAGCTGGTCGGCCGGCGCATCTCCATCGGGGGTGGTGGTCACGGCGTGGGCCTCACGGTGAACGGCGACGACGTGATCAGGCTCTTCGGCGCGACGGTGGCCGACATCTCCGACGAGGAGGTCGGCCGCCGCTGACGTGTCGAACAGGCACGGCTTGTCGCTCCTCTGGGCTCGAAAGGCCACGTCGGGCGCGCACGCGACCTTCAGCAGGCCACCGGTGCCACCACCTTCGCCGAGCAGGAGCAGACTGTTCCGCATGGCCCGACCCGACCTGCCCACCAAGCCGTGCGCCCGCTGCGGGCGAACCATCACCTGGCGCAAGGCGTGGGAGCGCGACTGGCCCTCGGTGCGCTGGTGCTCGGCCGGCTGCCGTAGCCGCGGGGTCACCGACATCGACCGGCAGCTCGAGGCCAGCCTGGAGTCGCTGCTCGACGCCCGGGCCCGTAGCTCGTCGGTCTGCCCCTCCGAGGCCGCCCGGGCCGTCAGCAAGGCGGTCGGCGCCGACGACTGGAACGAGCTGATGGAGCCGGCCCGCAACGCCGCCCGACGTCTCGTGGCCGCCGGGCGCGCCGAGATCACCCAGGGTGGGCAGGTCATCGACCCCAGTAAGTTCAAGGGTCCTATTCGGGTACGTCGCCCGCGCTGAACCGCGCCGGCGGCCGAGAGCGGGCGCAGCGGCATCCGGCCGGCCAGGGCTCTCACCCCTCCTGCATCGGCACACGCACCCCGCGCTCGTGGGCGACCCGGTCGGCGATGTCGTAACCGGCGTCGACGTGCCGGATGACGCCCATGCCGGGGTCGTTGGTCAGCACGCGGGCGAGCTTCTGAGCAGCCAGATCGGTGCCGTCGGCGAGGGAGACCTGGCCGGCGTGCAGGCTGCGACCGATGCCCACCCCGCCCCCGTGGTGGATCGAGACCCAGGTGGCGCCCGAGCTGGTGTTGACGAGGGCGTTGAGCAGCGGCCAGTCGGCGATGGCGTCGGAGCCGTCGGCCATCGCCTCGGTCTCACGGTACGGGCTCGCGACCGAACCGCTGTCGAGGTGGTCGCGGCCGATCACGACGGGCGCGGAAAGCTCGCCCGTGCGCACCATCTCGTTGAACTTCAGGCCGGCCTTGTCGCGCTCGCCGTAGCCGAGCCAGCAAATGCGAGCGGGTAGGCCCTGGAAGGCGATCCGCTCCTGAGCGCCACGGATCCACTTGTGCAGACGGTCGTTGTCGGGGAAGAGCTCGAGCACGGCCTTGTCGGTGGCGGCGATGTCCTTCGGGTCTCCGGAGAGGGCGGCCCAACGGAACGGGCCCTTGCCCTCGCAGAACAACGGGCGGATGTAGGCGGGCACGAACCCCGGGAACTCGAACGCCCGGTCGTAGCCCCCGTGGCGGGCCTCGTCGCGGATCGAGTTGCCGTAGTCGAACACCTCGGCGCCGGCGTCCTGGAACTCGACCATGGCCTTGACCTGATTGGCCATCGAGGCGCGGGCGCGGTCGGTGAACTCCTCGGGCTTCTTCTCGGCGAGCTCGGCCCAGTCGGCCAGATCGACGCCTTCCGGCAGGTAGCTGAGCGGGTCGTGGGCCGAGGTCTGGTCGGTGACGATGTCGATCTCGACGCCGCGGCGCAGCAGCTCGGGGAAGACCTCGGCGGCGTTGCCCACGACACCCACCGACCAGCCGCGGCGCTCCCGCTTGGCGGCCAGGGCCTTGTCGACAGCGTCGTCGAGGTCGTCGGCCACCTCGTCGAGGTAGCGGTGCTCGACGCGCCGGTGCAGGCGCGCCGGGTCGACGTCGACGACGAGGCAGGCGCCACCGTTCATGGTGACGGCAAGCGGCTGGGCGCCGCCCATCCCGCCGCAGCCCCCGGTGAGGGTGAGAGTGCCGGCCAGGGTGCCACCGAACTTCTTCTCGGCCACCGCGGCGAAGGTCTCGTAGGTGCCCTGCACGATGCCCTGGGTGCCGATGTAGATCCACGACCCGGCCGTCATCTGCCCGTACATCGTCAGGCCCATGTGCTCGAGCCGGCGGAACTCGGGCCAGGTCGCCCAGTCGCCGACGAGGTTGCTGTTCGCGATGAGCACGCGCGGGGCCCACTCGTGCGTCTGCATGACGCCCACGGGGCGCCCCGACTGCACGAGCATCGTCTCGTCCTGCTTCAGGGTGGTGAGCGTGCGCACCATGGCGTCGAAGCTCTTCCAGTCGCGAGCCGCGCGACCGGTGCCGCCGTAGACGACGAGGTCGTCGGGGCGCTCGGCGTTCTCGGGGTCGAGGTTGTTCATCAGCATTCGCAGCGGGGCCTCGGTCGACCACGACTGCGCGGTCAGCGTCGTGCCCCTCGGGGCGCGAACGGGTCGTGCACCTTCCATGTCAGTTCCCTTCTCGTGCGTTGAAAATCGTGAGGATGCCGTTCAGAAGTGGCCACTCGACCTGGGCACCCGGGCCACCGGGCGTCATTGCAGGGGGCCGGTGACGGTCTCGACGGTGGCGAGCGCCTGTCCCGAGGCCACCAGCTCGACGGCGACCTCGATCTCGGGGGCGAGGAAGCGGTCGGTGCCGAC
>JBBSTU010000203.1:0-6974 GCA_038235595.1 Actinomycetales bacterium
GCCGAGATGCCGAATCGGAGCAGCAGTCGCGACACGTCATCGAGCAAGAAGCGGGAAGCCGATCTCAAGGCGATGCTGCCCGCAGCCCGCTCACGGTCCACCGACACGGTCCCGTCGATCGCCCACAGGCTGTCGATGAGCAGGGCGATCTGACGCTTGGGGAAGCGGCCGATGTCGGGCATTAAGCGCCGAGAGTCGAGCGGCTGCACGTCGAACCCGATGCTGCATCCCAAGGCGGCGATGTGACCACCGGGGCGCTCACCGGTGCGTGACGACATGATCAGGGCGCCCATCCGCAGGTCGGCGTCGTCGAGCACCTCCTCGAACCGCGCGGGCGCCGGCACGTGCCGAGGCACGGCCAGGCGAGTTCCAACTCGCAGCTCGCCCAGAGGCGACCACCCGGCGTAGGTCAAGAACGGGTGGTTCTCGGTAGCCCGAATCGTCTTTCCCGAAGCGAGAGTGAGGCTAAAGACCGGCTTCACCCCGGTCGAGAAGACCTTGGTCAACGGCCGCGCGACGTACCGAAGCGACTCGTCGAGACCCCACACCGGCACCTCCTCGCGACAGTCGAGCAGCTCCCGGATCGACATCTCGGCACCGTTGTCTGCCCGCAGAATTCGCGTCTCCGCGGTCAGGCAACCGGACTCGCGCAGGTCGCTCATCTGCGGTTTCTTGTCGGTGCGCTGCTCGGCGCCACGGTTCAGCTGCGAGATGGCGATGACCGGCACCTCGAGCTCCTTGGCCAGCAGCTTCAGGGCACGCGAGAACTCCGAGACCTCCTGCTGGCGGGACTCGACGCGTTTGCCCGAGCTCATCAGCTGCAGGTAGTCGATGACGACCAGCTTGAGGTTGTCGCGCTGCTTGAGGCGTCGGCACTTGGCCCGGATCTCCATCAGCGACATGTTCGGCGAGTCGTCAATGAAGAGAGGCGCGTCAGACACCTTGCCCATCGTCGAGGCGAGTCGCATCCAGTCTTCCTCGCGCATCGTGCCCTTGCGCATGTGCTGCAGCTGGATGCCGGCCTCGGCCGAGAGCAGACGCATCGTGATCTCGGTGCGGCTCATCTCGAGCGAGAACACGACGCTGGCCATCTTGTGCTTGATCGCCGCCGACCGCGCGATATCTAGACCTATCGTCGACTTCCCCATTGCCGGCCGGGCGGCGATGACGATCATCTGGCCGGGGTGCAGGCCGTTGGTCAGGGCGTCGAGATCGGTGAACCCGGTCGGCACCCCGGTCATCTCACCGGAGCGGCCCGACGCCACCTCGATCTCGTCGACGGTGGCCTCGATGATGTCGCCGAGGCGGTGGTAGTCGTCGCCGCCGCGCTTGTCGGCCACGGAGTAGACCTCGGCCTGGGCCGCGTTGACAATGTCTTCGACGTCGCCGCCGCCCTGGGCGTAGCCGAGCTGAACGATGCGGGTGCCGGCCTCGACGAGGCGGCGCAGCACCGCCCGTTCGGCGACGATCTCGGCGTAGTAGCCGGCGTTGGCCGCCGTCGGCACCGAGGCGATCAGCTGGTGCAGGTAGGCCTGCCCGCCGATGCGGGTCAGGTCACCGCGCTTGGTCAGCTCGTCGCTGACCGTGATCGCGTCGGCCGGCTCGCCGCGACCGTAGAGGTCGAGCACCGCGTCGTAGATCAGCTCGTGCGCCGGGCGGTAGAAGTCGGTGCCCTTGAGCTGCTCGACGCAGTCGGCGATGGCGTCTTTGCTCAGCAGCATGCCGCCGAGCACCGACTGCTCGGCGCCGACGTCTTGCGGCGGCAGCCGGTCGTCGGGTGGCCCGCCCTCACGGGTCGACGACGAGAACGCACTCGTGCTCAGCTCATCGAGCGACACGCACTACCCCTTCCGACGGTGGACCACTGATCCAGAAAAACGCCTGCTCGAACACCAGTTCCACCACTTCACCACGCCCCACCGACAGCCTGCCCTGCCACCGGGCCAGGGCCGGTGGGGCAGCGCGACGACCTGCGATCGAAACGACCTCGGCAGTCACGGAGCCACCGGTCCGGCGTCTCGGGTGGGGGGCGCGCCCCAACCTAGGTACGTCGTCGCTCGATCACAACACGAGACGCCCTTTGTGACGGATGGCCTGTGGACAACCCGTGGACAGAGGAGGTCGACACGCCGTGCACAGCTGTGGACAAGGTGTGTGCACAACTGTGTGCCACCACCGGCTGGCCAGAAGTTTCGTGCTTGGCGACCTGCGAAAACACCGATTCGCGTCTTGTGGAGAAAAAGGAGCTGACCCCTGTGCACCGTCCACAGGGGGCAATCGTCCAGATGCTGGAGAAGAGATGGCAATGACCGAGAAGAGCGGTATGTACCTCCCCCAGGGACCCGTCAGGACCTCTGGGATCCCCGCTCGAGCCCCGCCGGATCCCGGTCAGAGCCCGGCAGCCGAGTCGTCGTAGTAGTGCCGGTTGCGCAGGCCGACCGCGGCCGCCTCGTCGAGAACGGCCACGGCGTCCGGGTGCCATTGGAGCACCGAGCCGGGGCAGGATGCCGTCAGCGGGCCTTCCAGCGCCGCGGCCACCGCATCGGCCTTGGAGGGCCCTGTCGCCACCAGTACGAGCCGCCGGGCGGCCAGCACGGTGCCGAGACCCTGGGTGACGCAGTGGGTCGGCACGTCGTCGATCGAGTCGAAGAACCGGGCGTTGTCGCTTCGGGTGCGGGCGGTCAGCCGCTTGACCCGGGTGCGCGAGGCGAGCGACGACCCGGGCTCGTTGAAGCCGAGGTGGCCGTTGACTCCGATGCCGAGAATCTGCACGTCGACCCCGCCGACCGCTGCGATCGCCCGTTCGTAGTCGGCTGCCGCGGCGATGAGCGACTCCTCGTCGGTCGGCGAGCCGTCGGGCACGTGCAACCGCTCGGGGGCCAGGCCCAGCGGCCCGCAGACCTCCCGCAGCAGCACCTCCCGGTACGACTGCGGGTGCCCGGCCGGCAGCCCGACGTACTCGTCGAGGGCGAACCCGTGCGCCGAGGTGAAGTCGATGAGGCCGGCCTTCTGGGCCAGTGCGAGCTCTCGGTAGAGGCCGAGCGGCGACGACCCGGTCGCGAGGCCGAGCACGATGCCGTGGGTCACCGCTCCGTTGGCTCGGTGCGCACCACCGGTCAGTCCCTCGATCACCTCGGTCGCGGCTCTCCTGGCCACAGCGTCGGCGTCGGGTTCCACGAAGACCTGCATCGGCCCAACCTAGCCGTGCCGACGAGCCTTCGAGGCCACATCGTCACGGCGTCAGGTGCTGGCCCGCTCGACGAGGCGCACCGGCAGCAGCTGAGCAGCATCTGACCCACTCGTCGTGACCCCCGCGATCCCGAGCACCTCGAGCAGCCTTCGCCCCGCACGCTCCCCGAGCTCTGCGATCGGCTGATGGATGGTGCTCAGGCGCGGGCTGCTGGCCCAGCTGAGGGGTGAGTCGTCGAAGCCGACCACCCGCACCTGCCCGGGAACGGCCACCCCGAGGTCAGCCAGCCCGGCCAGCACCCCCGTGGCAGCGGCGTCGGAGGCCGCGAAGATGCCGTCGGTATCAGGCCAGCGGCTCATGACCACTTGGGCGCCCGCCCGGCCTGACTCCCAGCTGAAGTCGCCCTCGACCTCGCGAGGAGCGACGTGGCCGACCGCTGCACGGAGCGCGACCCGGTAGCCCTGCCGACGAGCCCAGCCGGCGTGCGTCTCCAGGGCTCCCGTAACGTGCGCGGGCGACCGGCATCCACGATCGAGCAGGTGCTCGGCGGCGAGCCGGCCGCCGGTGAGGTTGTCGACGTCGACCCAGGGCAGGCCGTCGTCGTGCAGGGCCCGGCCGATGCGCACCACCGGCACGTCCCGCCCCGCGAGCGCCGTGCCGAGGTCATGTGGCCCGTGCGACGACACCACCACGACCCCGTCGGTGTGGCCGTCGCGCAGGTAGTCGAGGGCGTCGGTGGGGTCGTCGTCGGCCTCGAGCGGCAGCAGTACGAGCCGGTGGTCGTGCTGGCGCAGTACGCGCCCGAGACCGCGCACGGTGTCGGCGAGGAAGGGGTCGGTGAACATGCGGTCGATGGGCTCCCAGAGCGCCAGGGTGACCATCCCGGTGCGTCGCGTCACTAGCGAACGGGCGGCGGCGTTGGGCCGGTAGCCGAGGTCACGAGCGGCGGCGAGCACTGCCGTGCGGGTGCTCTCGCGCACTCCGGTCGAGCCCGACAACGCCCGGGATGCCGTTCCACGGCCCACCCCGGCCCGCGCCGCCACGTCTTCGAGGGTGGGGCGAGGCGCGAGCGGCACGCCTGCAGTATCGCAGAGCGTGCCGCCCACCTTCTCGCCCGACAGACCTGGCGTCAGTACCGTTTCGGCAGGCTCGTGACGAAGCCCGATACCCACGACAACGGTGCGTTCCAGTTGATGGTGATCTCGTTCGTCGACCACGAACCGATCTCGTCGAGGTAGCAGAACTGGTCGACACAGCCGGTGAGCTTGTTCGCAGCCACCGGGTCGCCGGTCGCGGTCGCGCTCGAGTTCGGCCCTCCTGCAAGGGTTCCCGCCGGTGGATGCGGCAGGGTCGGGTCGAGCGAGGCCGCGTACCAGCGACTGTGCTGGTTCTGGGAGAAGACGCTGCCCCAACCGGTCACGTACGAGTGGTTGAGCGCGTTGCGGCCGAAGACGTAGTCGAGGCTGCTCAGCACACCGTCGGCGTACCGTTTCTGGCCGGTGAGGTCATAGGCCGTGCCGACCACCTGCAGGTTGTTGAGGATCGCCGAGTTCGAGCCCCAGGCCCAGTCGCCGTCCTGCGGGTGGTAGGCCTGCCCGAAGGCCTCCCGCTTCTCGTCACGCAGGTAGGCGTCGGCCGCCTTCACGACCGAACGGCGCACCTTCCACGCGTCGGGCAGTCGGCTGGGCACCGTGGCCAGGTCGAGCCGGGCGAACCCCGCGACCCGCTGCCAGTCGAAGGCACCGTCGCCGAACACCGCACCGGTGTGGTGCGGTGAGGCGAGCACAGCGCCGCGGTAGGCCTTCTCACCCGTGGTGAGGTAGAGCTCGGCTGCGGCCCAGTAGAACTCGTCGCTGACGTCGTCGTCGTCATAGGGGCCACTGCCCGGGTTGAGGTCGATGGTGGCGTCGGCCGCCGGGGCGTAGAGGGCCGGGGTGTTCTGCGCCGCCGCGTAGGCGGTGCGCGACGAGCGCAGCAGCTGCTTCGAGAACGCCTGGTCGACAGGAGCGAAGAGTCGGGCACCCTGAGCCGCGGCAACCGCGAGGTTGAGGGTGGCGGCCGTCGAGGGACGGTAGAGCACCCGCTGCTGCGGGTCGTTGGCGGGCAGCATGGGCAGACCGGTCCAGTCGACGTCGGCGACCTTGTGGTTCGCCATGCCGGCGTAGGGCTGGCCGGCCGGCACCTGCATGCGCATCATCCACGCCAGCTCCCAGCGCACCTCGTCGAGCAGGTCTGGCGCGCCGTTGCCGGCCTCGGGAATGGCGAGCGAACCGTCACGGTAGGCAGCGGCTTTCGCATGACCGGTCTGGGTGCGTTCGTACTCCATCATCAGCTGCGCCACCGAGACTCCAGCGTTGACAACGTACTTGCCCTGGTCGCCGGCGTCGTACCAGCCGCCGCTCACGTCGCGGGTGCCGTCGCAGGTCCACGGCTGGTCGTAGAGGCCTTGCGATGGGTCGTCGAGAGCCTGGCAGGGCACGGCGGTGTCGCCCTGGTTCGGCGCTACGCCGACGTGGCCGGCCGCGCGGCCGTACCCCGGCGCGAGCTCGTCGTCGATCGCGATGCCGCTGCGGTTGGTGTAGTAGAAGGTCTTGCTCTGGGTGCGCAGCTTCTCGTAGAGGTTGCTGCCGATGGCGAACGGGTAGCTCGTCTGGTCGCCGACGGTGAGGGTGTAACCGGCGCCCGCCCGCCGATAGGAGTCGAAGCTGATCGTGTGGGCCTTCACCCCGGCGCTGCCCACCATCCCGTCGGGGTGGGTCAGGCCGCGCCGCACCACCTCTCCCCCGGCGTCACGCAGCAGCCAGGGCTGCGGCCACTTCGCTTCGGTGACGACGGTGGCCTCCTTCGGCCCGTCGGTGAGGTAGCCCACCTGGTTGACGCGCACGGTGGGCCCCGTGTCAGGCACGTAAGGCGCGGGCGCGGCGCCCCCGGTGAGTGAGACGTTGTCGAGGCACAGCCGGTAGGCGGCGGCGTTGGTGATGTCCTGCTGGAAGGCCACCGTCGCGTTGGGGTAGTCGCGGTCGGCCGTGAAGGTGGAGTCGAAGGCCTGGGCATCGGGCGTCAGAGGGTGCTTCTGCGACGGCAGGAACTCGGCGTAGTTGATGTCGGGGCCGCCCTGGATGACGACGCGCACATTGGCTGTGGTGGCCGGCACGGTGAGCGCCTCGTAGTGGAACGCGTAGGTCTCCCCCGCCACCATCGGCACCTCCTGGAGCAGACCGGCTTGGTACGGGGCCGTAGCGGCCGGGACGTCGACGCAGCCGCGACCGTCGACCACCGAGGCCGACGGGAAGGAGTTCCAGCCGGCCAGGTCGGTGTCGAAGGTGCCGTTGGTGATCTGCTCGGCGCCCGGGTCGGCTCCCGCGGCGGTCGCCGGGGCCAGCATCGCCGTCGTGACCGTCAGGCCGAAGCAGACGGCCAGCGCCGTCAGCTTGGTGCCGGCCAGGCGATGCCGTCGGAGGCTGGGCTGGTCGGGGCGGGTGGTTCGGCTCGATCGATCCACGGTCGGACTCCTTTGTCGCGATCGGGTCCCCACCCCTGTCGTGATGGGAGCGCCCACGAGTGTCCGAGATGACTGCTGTGCTGTCAATGGCAGGAGCAGCCCGATCTGCGGGCCACGGGCGACCCGATGTGCGGCTGGCCGACATCGCATCCGGCGTAGGTCTAGCGGCTCAGTCGCCGTGCCGCCCGACGACTCCCAGAAGCTCGGCCAACGCTCGGCCCACCGCAGGCGAGCCACCGAAGGTGACGATGTCGGGAGCCGCAGGCCCACCCGGGCGGGGCC
>JBBSTU010000204.1:0-6914 GCA_038235595.1 Actinomycetales bacterium
ACCTCGTCGATGTCGCTGAAGTCGATCTGCGGGTCGATGCCCTGACCGAAGAGGTTCATGCCGAGCGTGACGAGGCAGACGTTGCCGGTGCGCTCACCGTTGCCGAAGAGGCAGCCCTCGATGCGGTCGGCGCCGGCGAGGTAGCCGAGCTCGGCTGCCGCGACCCCTGTGCCGCGGTCGTTGTGCGGGTGCAGGCTGACGACGACCGACTCGCGGCGGTCGAGGTGGCGCACCCTCCACTCGATGGAGTCGGCGTAGACGTTGGGTGTCGCCATCTCGACCGTCGCAGGCAGGTTGACGATCATCTGGTGGTCGGGGCTGGGGTCGACCACCTCGATCACCGCGTTGCAGATGCGCACGGCGAAGTCGAGCTCGGTGCCGGTGTAGCTCTCGGGCGAGTACTCGTAGTACACCTGCGTGTCAGGAATCGTCTGCTCGAGCTTGCGGCACAGCCGGGCCGCCTGCACGGCGATGTCGATGATGCCGTCCTGGTCGAGGCCGAAGACGACCCGGCGCTGCAGGGCCGAGGTCGAGTTGTAGAAGTGCACGATGGCCTGCTTCGACCCGGCGATCGCGTCGTAGGTGCGTTCGATGAGGTGGTCGCGACACTGCGTCAGCACCTGGATCGTCACGTCGTCTGGAATGTGGCCGCCCACGATGAGCTCACGGCAGAAGTCGAAGTCGGTCTGGCTCGCCGACGGGAAGCCGACCTCGATCTCCTTGTAGCCCATCTTCACGAGCAGCTGGAACATGCGCAGCTTGCGCTCGGAGTTCATCGGGTCGATGAGGGCCTGGTTGCCGTCACGCAGGTCAACCGCGCACCACCGCGGCGCCGCCTCGATGCGCTTCGTCGGCCAGGTGCGGTCAGGCAGGTCGAACGGCATCTGCTCGTGGAACGGCTGGTACTTCGTGAACGGCATCCCGGAGGTCTGCTGCGGGTGGATCATGGCTCTGCTCTCTCGTCTGTGTCTCGCTCGGTGTCCGGCCGGACACGGGAAACTCCGCGACGAGGAGGGCCGGGGGTCAGGCCTCGTCGCGGCAGAGAAGAAGCAGGCTCACCGCACGCACATCAGCACCGTATGCCGCTGAGCCGGTTCGCGTCCATCCCTTGGGACCGCCGCCCGCATCCTGAGACCAGGCCTCCAGCGGCTCTGCCTGGCGCTCAACCGAACGGGGGGCGTTGGCCGGCCGTGGCACCGCGAGTGCCGGGTGGGTCGGTCACGCCATAGGTGCGGTCGTCGCGGGTCGGCCCGACCGCGCCCCAGCCGACACCTTCACCGGGCGGCAGGGCGTCGCCGCCCGCCGCCCGGTGCGCTTGCGCATCGAATGGCCCCAAACCGGAGGCTCGCCACACTCTCGCCTCCGAGGCCACGACGTCGGCCTCGGTATAGGCACCAGCCTCCCCAGCGTTGAATCCGGCTGCCACCCAGTACAACCGGGCAGCAGACGCTATGCCGGCCGCGTCGAAGGCCAACGCCTCCTCGGGAGACAGCACAGGGTCGGCTTCGACCAGGGCTCGAGCCTCCTGCCCGTCGAAACCGGCCCGACGGAACGCCAGCGCCGTGTCGAGGTCGACGCCCAGCCAGCGTTCGATCTCGTCGAACGAGTAGCCGGCCTCGAGCCATCGTCCGGCGTCGGACGGGTCCATCCGGTCGAGCAGCTGCTGAGGTCTCTCTGCAGCCGCAGCAGGGACACCGAGCGCCCGCCAGCCGATGACCCGCTCGACCGCGGGGCCCTCACCGCGCAGGCCTGCCACCTCGGCCAGCTCGCTGCACGACGGAAGCTCGAACCGCTCGTCACGAGCCATCTCCCGGGGCTGCCCAGAACGCGCGAGGTCGGCGAGACCGGCCAAGCGCAGCGACAGTGGTGGCAGATCACTCTCCGGCACCAGCGGCGGCTCGTGCCACCCCCACGGATCGGCCGGCTGCTCACTCATCCGGCTCGTCGGTGGCCGACGGCGCGTCGGCTATCTCCTCCTCGGGTCGCGGCGGCACCGTCTGGTCCTGCTCGAGAACCTCGAGCTCGTGGTCGGGCTGCGTGACCATGTCGTCTCCCTCGTCGCTGCCGGTTCGCTGCCGATTCGCTGCCGGTTCGATGCCTCGAGTCTAGGGCCGCCGCCTCGCGATCGCCGATGCCTGCGCACCTGGATCGGCACCCGACAGCAGCCGAGCACAGCGAGCTCCTAGAAGCCCAGCCGCTGCATCTGCTTGGGGTCGCGCTGCCAGTCCTTGGCCACCTTGACGTGCAGGTCGAGGTAGACCCGCTGGCCGAGCAGGGCCTCGATCGCCGTGCGCGAGCGCGTACCGACCTCTCGCAGGCGAGAGCCGCCGCGACCGATGATGATGGCCTTCTGACTCGAGCGCTCGACGAACACGTTGACCCGCACATCGAGCAGGGGGCTGTCGTCGGGGCGGCCCGGACGGGGCAGCATCTCCTCGACCACGACCGCCAGCGAGTGCGGCAGCTCATCGCGCACGCCCTCGAGCGCCGCCTCCCGCACCAGCTCGGCAATCATCACGATGTCCGGCTCGTCAGTGAGCACGCCGTCGGGGTAGAGCTGCGGTGAGAGCGGCAGATATGAGCTGAGCAGGTCGCGCACCTGCGTCACCTGCTCTCCCGAGACGGCCGAGCAGGGAATGATGGCGTCCCACTCCCCCAGCCGGTCGATGGCGATGAGGTGTTCGGCGACCTTCTCGCGGCTGACCCGGTCGGTCTTGGTGGCGATGGCCACCACCGGGCGTCTGCGCACCGACCGCAGCTCACGCAGCTCGTTCGCGATGTAGGCGTCACCCGGCCCCGGCCGCTCGTCGACCGGCAGGCAGAACCCGATGACGTCAACCTCGAGCAGGGTCGCCCGCACGAGGTCGTTGAGCCGCTCCCCCAACAGCGTGCGGGGCTTGTGCAGGCCCGGCGTGTCGACGAGAACGAGCTGAGCGGCATCGGTGGTGGAGATGCCTCGGATCGTGTGACGCGTCGTCTGCGGCTTCGAGCTGGTGATCGCGACCTTCTGCCCGACGAGGGCGTTGGTCAGGGTCGACTTGCCCGCGTTGGGTCGGCCGATCAGGCAGGCGAACCCAGCCCGGTAGGAGGCGGGCCGGCCTCCCACCGTGAGCCCCGTGAGCCCCGTGAGCCCAGTGAGCCCTTGGTCGGAACCCCCGTCAGCGCCGGCATCGGGGCCCGCGTCTGAGCCCGCGTCTGAGCCCGCGTCTGAGCCCGCGTCTGAGCCCGCGTCGGCGGGCCCACCGTCAGTGCTGGCCATGAGCTGCCTCGGTTTCGGTGTCCACGTCGTCAGTCTCCTTCGTTTCGACCCGGCCTACGATGACCGACGCGACCCGGTGTCGACGACCGGCCATCCGCTCGGCGGTGAGCGTCAGCCCCGCGACGGTCGCCGACGACCCCACGATCGGAACCCGGCCGATCATCTTCGTCAGCAGTCCGCCGACCGTGTCGACGTCCTCCTCCTCGATCTCGACGTCGAACAGCTCGGCCAGGTCGTCGATGTCCATCGACGCGGGCACGCGCAGGGTGCCGTCGGGAAGGTGCTCGACCACGGGCGCGTCGCGGTCGTGCTCGTCGGAGATCTCGCCCACGATCTCCTCGATGATGTCCTCGATCGTGACCAGCCCGGCCGTGCCGCCGTACTCGTCGACGACGATCGCGAAGTGGGTCTGGTCGAGCTGCATCTCGCGCAGCAGGTCATCGACCGGCTTGCTCTCGGGAACGAAGTGCATCGGGCGCATCACCTCGGCGGCCAGGTGCTTGGCGTCGTCGGGGGCGGCATTGAGACGCCGGGCGACGTCCTTGAAGTAGAGCAGGCCGCGCACGTCGTCGCTGTCGTCGCCGACGACGGGGATGCGCGAGAAGCCCGACCGCAGAAAGAGCGACATCGCGCTGCGCAGCGTCTTGTCGGCGTCGAGCACGACCATGTCGGTGCGGGGCACCATGACCTCACGGGTCACGGTGTCGCCGAGCTCGAACACCGAGTGCAGCATCTCGCGCTCGTCGGCCTCGATGACCGCGGAGTCGCCGGCCAGGTCGAGCAGGTCACGCAGCTCGGACTCGGTCTGGAACGGCCCGTTCGTGTAGCCCGCCCCCGGCGTGACGGCGTTGCCGAGCACGACGAGCAGCTTCGCGATCGGGCCCAGCACCCGACGCAACCCGACCGCGAACGGGGCCGCCCAGAGCGCGACCGTGTCGTAGTTCTGGCGGCCGAGGGTGCGGGGCGAGACCCCGACGATGACGAACGAGACCACCGCCATGATCGCGATGCTGATCAGGGCACGCCACCAGGTCGCCTCGAACTGCCCGGCGACGGCGAGCGTGACGAGCACCGCAGCAGTGGCCTCCGCGACCACGCGCAGAAAGGCGATGACCGCGAGATAGGCCGGTGAGTCGCCGACGACCGTGGTGAGCGACTTGGCGCCTGACCGACCCTCCTCGAACAGCTCGTGGGCCCGCACTCGCGACATGCGGAAGATGGCGGCCTCGGAGGCAGACAGCAGGAAGGCGATGACAATGCTGATCAGCGCCGGGAGAACCAGTTGCGGAAGCATCTCGGAAACGGCGCTCAGTCGTTCGGTCGGTTGCGGGTGGCGAGAAAGGTGAGCAGCAGCTGGCGCTGCAGCTCGAACATCTCCCGCTCCTCGTCGGCCTCGGCATGGTCGTAGCCGAGCAGGTGCAGGATCCCGTGGGTGGTCAGCAGCAGCATCTCCTCGACCGCGGCGTGACCCGCTTCGAGCGCCTGCCTGGCCGCGACCGAGGGGCACAGCACGATGTCGCCGAGGGTGCCCTCCTCCGGCTCCTGGCCTTCGCGACCGGGCCGCAGCTCGTCCATCGGGAAGCTCATGACGTCGGTCGGGCCGGGGAGGTCCATCCACTGCACGTGCAGCACCTCCATCGCCGGCTCGTCGACGAGCTTGATGCACAGGTCGGCCTGCGGGTGGACCTTCATCTCCGAGAGCACGTAGCGCGCACACGCGAGCAGCTCGAGCTCGTCGACCTCGGCATCGGTCTCGTTGAGCACATCGATGCTCACGCGCGTGACTCCTTCGCCGACAGCTGCGCTGATGAGGCCCTGGCCGACCGCGCCGAACCAGCGGCTTGCTCTGCGCTGCGACGACGCGTCTCGCTGCGCACGTCGTCACGCTCGTACGCCTCGACGATCGCGCTCACCAGCCGGTGCCGCACGACGTCGTGCGAGGTGAGCTCGGCGAAGTGGATGTCGTCGACGTCGCCGAGGATGTCGCGCACGATGCGCAGCCCCGACTTCGTGCCGCCGGGCAGGTCGACCTGGGTGATGTCGCCGGTGACCACCATCTTGGAGCCGAAGCCGAGGCGGGTCAGAAACATCTTCATCTGTTCGCTGGAGGTGTTCTGGGCCTCGTCGAGAATGATGAAGGCGTCGTTGAGCGAACGCCCGCGCATGTAGGCGAGCGGGGCCACCTCGATCTGCCCCGAGGCCATCAGTCTCGGGATCGTCTCGGGGCTGACCATGTCGTGCAACGCGTCGTAGAGCGGTCGCAGGTACGGGTCGATCTTGTCGTTGAGGGTTCCGGGCAGAAAGCCCAGGCGCTCTCCGGCCTCGACCGCGGGCCGGGTCAGGATGATGCGGCTCACCTGCTTGGCCTGCAGCGCCGCCACCGCCTTGGCCATGGCGAGGTAGGTCTTGCCCGTGCCGGCCGGACCGATACCGAACACGACGGTGTGCTGGTCGATGGCGTCGACGTAGCGCTTCTGGTTCAGCGTCTTCGGCCGGATCGTGCGGCCCCGGTTGCTCACGATGTTCAGGGTGAGCACGTCGGCCGGTCGCTCGGCGGTCTGGCTGCGCAGCATCCCGATCGAACGCTCAACGGCATCGCGGTTGAGCGGCTGCCCGGTGGCCACGATGGTCAGCAGCTCGTCGACGAGCCCGTCGATGATCTCGAGCTCGCCGGCGGGGCCGGCGAAGCTCATCTCGTTGCCACGCACGTGGGTGTCGACCAGCGGGAACTGGCGCTCCAGGGTGCGCAGCAGCTCATCTCGGGGGCCGAGCAGGGCGACCATCTCGGTCGGCGGCGGCACCTCTCGAAGGAGGATGGAGCCCGCGGTGGCGGCGGCCGGACGCTGGCGGCGCTCGTTGCCAGGGGTAGCAGGCGTGAGATCGGGGTTCACGGGTTCGGCATCAGTCATGTTGCCCCTGATTCTACGGTCCCCGGGTCGCTGCCCTCACCAGGAAATCGGCGAGATCGGCGCTCTGCTGCACCCGAGACGGCTCGTGGACGTACATCATGTGGCCGGCCGGGTAGTAGCGGTGCTCGATGTTGGCCGTCAGCGCCGCCGGCAGCTGCAGGTGCGCGATCACGTCCTGGGCCGCGAAGTAGGGGGTGGCGCCGTCGTACCAGCCGTAGGCGACGTGCACCTGAAGGTGCGGGTTCTGGCGCATCGCCCTCTCGAGCAGAGGGGAGACGTCGATGGGCCGGCCCTCGAAGTCCTTGAACGACCAGGGGTGAACGCGTGAGCTGATCTGCTCGTAGTGGAGGTCGCTCTCGTAGCCGAGCTCGTCGCGGACGTAGTGGTTCCAGGCCGCGGCGTACGGCCCGGCGATCGCGTCCATCGACGGGTCGGCATCCATCTCCTCCGCGATGGCTCGGGCGGCCGGTCCGGTGAACCGTCCGTCGAGCCGACCCACGCTGAGACGCTCGTCGCGGAGCAGCTCGGTGAAGTAGCGCCAGTGCTCGATGCGCAGGTCGGCCCGGTCGACGTAGGCCTGCGTGAGCCCGCTGAGACGGGCGACCGCCTCGACCGCCTCGGCTCGTTCGGATGCCGTGAGCCGCGACCCGCGGCTGAGCACCCACGGGTAGTCGCGGGCCGCGTACGCCTCCGCCTCGGCGAGCACGTCCTCCAGGGCGCGGCCCGCGTGTCGACCGTGGACGTGC
>JBBSTU010000205.1:0-6823 GCA_038235595.1 Actinomycetales bacterium
AGGCCCCGACTCCGCAGCAGCCGACCGAGGCTGGATGCCGTCAGGCCCTTGCCCAGCGAAGAGGCGACGCCCCCGGTCACGAAGATGTGTTTCGTCGTATTCACCACGGGGTTTAAATCTACGTCATCACCGTGCCAGACGCCGTATCGGCCCACCCCTCGGCGCGTTCGCCTGGGCGACGAGGGCTGAGTACTCCTGGCCGGTCGGTCGGTCGGTCGGTCGTCATCGCGACCCATTACCCGCACGCGACCTGCCTGCCTTCGTGCCGCGCCCCGCTACCACTCGCCCGCCCTGGGCGCCCTGGGCGACCTGGGCGCCCTGGGCGACCTGGGCGCCCTGGGCGACCTGGTCGATCAGGTCGCGGGCGTGAGCCAGACCCGCGTCGGAGTCGGGATCGCCACCCATCATGCGGGACAGCTCGCGCAGGCGGTCATCACCCTCGACGACGCTCACGTCGCTCGAGGTGATCGTGCCGTCATCCGACTTGTGCACCACCAGGTGACGGTCGGCGTGGGCCGCCACCTGGGCGAGGTGGGTCACGACGATGACCTGCGCCTGATCGGCGAGCCGTGCGAGGCGAGCGCCCACGTCGAGAGCGGCCCGACCGCCCACTCCCGCGTCGACCTCGTCGAAGACGAAGGTCGAGGGTCCCTGGCCGGCGCGGTGCCGACCACCGGCGGCAGCACCGACCACCTCGATCGCCAGCATGACGCGCGAGAGCTCGCCACCCGACGCCGCTCGGGCAATGCTTCGAGGGGCCGCACCCGGGTTGGCCGCGAGCAGGATCTCGACGTCGTCTCCCCCGGTGCGCGAGACACGCACCCGCTCTCCACCGGGCGTCTCGACGCCATCGGGATCGAGTCGGGGCCGTACCTCGACGACCACCTGGGCCTTGCCCATGGACAGGTGGGCGAGCTCCGCACCGACCGCCTTCGCGAAGTCGATACCGGCCTTCGAACGGGCCTGTGAGAGCGCCGCCGTCGCGTCTCCGAGCGCCGACTCGAGCTCGGCGAGCTCGGTCGCCAGCACCTCGACCCGGTCGTCTGACGAGATCAGCTCCTCGAGGCGAGCCGCGCCGCGACCCGACCAGGCCAGTACCTCGTCGACGCTCTCGCCGTACTTGCGCGTCAGGGCGCCCAGCGCCGCACGGCGTTGCTGCACGAAACCGAGGCGCGACGGGTCGAGCTCGAGATCACCGAGGTAGGTCGTCAGATCGGCAGCCAGGTCAGAGACGAGCATCCCCACCTCGTGCAGGCGGGCGTCAAGCGAACGGAGCTGCTCGTCGTGTTCGGCGGCCGGGGCCAGCGCCCCCCGAGCAGATCCCACGAGATCCTGCACGCTGGCCGCGGGCGCAGCCGCGTACTCGTCAGCGCTCAGCCTCTCGAGGGCCTCGGCCGCCGCAAGACGCAGGGTGTCGGCGTGGGCCAGGCGTTCGTCCTCGGCGCGGAGCGCGAGGTCTTCACCGGGCTGGGGATCGGCGGCTTCGATCTCTTCGAGAGACGCGGTCAGCGAGTCGATCTCGCGAGCGCGTTCCCGCGACGCCGCAACGAGCCGCTCGTGCTCCGCACTGGCGTCGCGCCACCGACGGTGTCGGCCCTCCACCGTGTCCACCAGGCCCGCGAGCACGGGGCCACCGAAGTCATCGAGCACCTGCCGATGGGCATCACCTTGCTTGAGCCGCCACTGGTCCGCCTGTCCGTGCACGGCCACGAGCAGCCGGCCCAGCTCGCCCAGCACCGCAACCGGCGCCGTGCGACCACCCACGTGGGCTCTCGAGCGCCCGGTGGCGCTCAGGGTTCGGGCCACCACGAGCACACCGTCGTCGTGCGCCGCACCGGCGTCGGCGGCGCGGGCCAGCGCCGGATGGGCCTCGGGCAGCTCGAGCACCCCCTCGACGAAGGCGGATGCGACGCCGGTGCGCACCAGCCCGGAGTCGGCGCGCTCCCCGAGCAGCAGACCGAGGCCCGATACGACCATCGTCTTGCCGGCGCCGGTCTCGCCGGTCACCACGTTGAGGCCCGGACTGAGCTCGAGCACGGCGTCGTCGATCACGCCGATCCCACGGATGCGCATCTCGCTGAACATGCGCTCAGGTCCCGGTCGGTGCGTCAGTGTTCAGATCGTCGCTGTTCGGATCGTCGCTGTTCGGATCGTCGCTGTTCGGTTTGACACCGTTCGGCACGTCGGCAGCTGGTGCGTCAGGAGCGGGCACGTCAGCAACGAGGGCCTCGGCGATCTCGTCTGGCGCGGGCCCGATGGCGGCGCCGTCACCGCGCCACCCTTCAACCGAGAGGTGGAACTTGGCCACGAGACGGTCGGTGAAGGGCGCGCTCGTCAGGCGGGCCAGCCGAACAGGCCGGCGACCCCGCCGCACCTCGACCCGCACTCCCGGGGGAAGGTCGACGTGGCGCCGACCATCGCACCAGAGCACTCCGGCGCCCTCGTTGGCGGCCTTGAGCTCAATGGCCAGATGGGAGTCGGGGCCGATCACGAGGGGGCGGGCGAACAGTGCGTGGGCCGAGTTGGGAACCACCAGGATCGCCTCCACCTGCGGCCACACCACGGGACCACCGGCCGAGAAGGCATAGGCGGTCGAACCGGTGGGCGTCGAGACGATGACCCCGTCGCACCCCCAGCTCGAGAGCGGCCGTCCGTCGACCTCGACCGTGGTCTCGAGCATGCGTTCCCGGGATGCCTTCTCGACACTGACCTCGTTGAGCGCCCAGCTGCTGGCGATGAGCTCGCCGCCGAGGCGCACATCGACGTGCAGCGTCATGCGCTCGTCAACCGTGTACTCGCCACGGGCGATCCGCTCGACGGTGGCGTCGAGGTCATCGCGTTCGGCCTCGGCGAGGAACCCGACATGCCCGAGGTTGACGCCGAGCAGGGGCACGTCGACGCTTCGGGCGAACTCGGCGCCACGCAGGATCGTGCCGTCGCCGCCCAGCACCACGACCAGGTCGCAGCCGGCGGCCGTCTTGGCCTCCGCGGCCTCGCCGTAGGGGCGGATGTGCACGCGTGAGGAGTCGGTGAGGTCGAGCGCCCTGGCCTCGTCTGCCTGGAGGGAGACATCGATGCCGAGAGCCGTCAGACGTTCGATGACACCCTTGGCGACCGAGATCGCCTCGGGGCGGCGGGGGTGGGCCACGAGCAGGATGCGACGGGTCGGATGGGTCACGGCGCTTGCTCCAGGTACATGCGTTCCAGCATGTCATCCGCGTCACCGTCGACCGACGACGGTCGCGGGGCGAGCCAGAAGAGAAACTCGCGGTTGCCGTCTCCACCGGTGATCGGGCTGGGAGCCGCGCCATGCAGGTGCAGCCCCAGATCGAGCGCGTGCTCGGCCACCAACCGAAGCACCCGGCGGTGCTCGTGCGCCGAGGTGACCACGCCGCGCCGGCCCAAGCGCTCACGGCCTACCTCGAACTGGGGCTTGACCAGCACCACGAGGTCGGCGTCTTCACGAAGGAGCGGGCGGATCGCCGGGAGGGCCAGCGTCAGCGAGATGAAGCTGAGGTCACACACCACCATCTCGAAGGGGCCACCCAGCTGCTGCACGTCGACGGTACGCACGTTGGTGCCGGGTAGATCGACCACCCGTGGGTCGGCGGCGATCGACGCAACGAGCTGGCCTCGACCGACATCGAGCGCGGTGACGTGCGCCGCCCCGTGCTCGAGCAGCACCTGCGTGAAACCGCCGGTACTGGCGCCGACGTCAAGACACCGCTTGCCGCCGGCCATGACAGGCCAGAGCTCGAAGGCCCGCAACAGCTTGAGGGCGGCTCGCCCCACCCAGCGGTCGGGTTCACGCGTCACGGCAATGTCGGCCTCGTCGTCGACCGGTGTGGACGGTTTGGTCGCCGCGCGACCGTTCACGACCACATCGCCGCTCACGACGATGTCATGCGCCTGTGTTCGAGAGCGAGCCAGACCACGCGACACCAGCGCGACGTCGAGGCGCCGAGACGTCACGCCCAGCCGAGGTCGCCGAGCCGACCCTGCAACAGACGGTGCACTCGCTCGCCCGAGTCGATGCGCTCGGCGAACGACCGGCTCTGTGCCCGGGCCAGCTCAACCATGGCGGCATCGAGCTCGACGTCACCCGTGCGTGCTGGCTCCGACCCCGCCGACGGCTGGGGCTGGGGCTGCTGGGGTCGTGGAGCTGCCGCGTCGAGTGCCGTCGGGGCGAGACGGTGTGCATCGCCCGTCGTGGTGGTTCCCGCGCCTTCAGCGGTGGGGGCAGTGCCGTGCGAGTCGCCGATCATGGGTTGCCTCCAGGTGGGTCGTCTGGGGTGGCGGGGCTGCCTCCTGCGCTCACGCTACCCGTCTGGGCTGCCGGGACCAGCGCATCAAGCGACTGCGACAGTCGAGCGATCTCGACCAGGGGCAACCGGTCGTCGTCGCGGACGGCCAGCAGAGCGGCGAGCCCGGCTCGCACGCCGTCCATGGGCCGTGCGGCATCCCCGTCGATGCCGTCGATGCCGTCGATCTGTAGACGAGGACACCAGCCGTCAGCCGGCGCCATCACGACCCACGCGCTGACGTCGCCGCACGCCCAGACGCGCTCGTCACCGCGGCCCCGCACGGTGATGACGGCGGTCGGCTCGAGCAGCTCGGCCAGGGCGGCGACCACATGGGTCGGGGCGACCAGATCTGGTGCCGCGAACAGTGCACTGGGAGGGTCGACTCCGGTGAGAACCCAGACGCAGTCAACCCCGGCCGCTCCAGCACCGGCGATGTCGGTGTCGAGACGGTCCCCGATGGCGAGCGTCCGCTCCGGGCTGGTGCCCAGACGTTCGGTTGCCAGGAGGTAGAGCGGCGGGAAAGGCTTGCCCACGACCTCTGGTCTGCGGCCTGTCGTTAACGCGAGCAGCTCGACGTACGCGCCGTTCCCAGGGGCGATCCCCCACTCCAGCGGGAAGGTCGCGTCGAGGTTCGTCGCCACCCAGCGAGCCCCCCGAGTCAGGTGCCGGGCCGCGACCTCGAAGTCACTGACGGTCAGCTGCCGACCCAGCCCTTGCAGAACGGCGACGATGTCGTCACCGCCTGCGCCTGACGCCGTGACAGGAGTCAGCCCCACCGCCCGCAGCGCAACGACCACCCCGGGGCCGCCCAGGGCCAGCACCCTGGCGGAGGGCGCCAGGGCTTCGGCGAGGTGCGCGGCGCCCGCCTGCGCGCTGGTCACCACGTCGTCAACCTCGCACGGCGCTCCCAGGCTGACCAGCTGCGCCGCGACGTCCTCGGGTGGGCGGGCGGCATTGTTCGTCGCGTAGACGATCCCCAGGCCTGCGGCCTTCAGCCGGCCCAGCGCCTGCGGTGCGCCATCTACGGCGTCGCCGCCCCGGTACACGACCCCATCGAGGTCGCAGATCACCCCGAGGTAGCGGTCGGCCAGCGAAGCGCGTGGTCTCGCCGCCGAGCGGGCAGGGCCACCAGCGGCGGCCGCAGCCCTGGTGCCATCGCGGGCCACCCGTCAGGCGCCGGTCTCGTGGTCGGTGTCACCGCGCTCGTCGCTGAGCAGATCGGTCACCTCGACGCCGTCCAGGTCGTCAAGTCGCTCTGACGCGTCGGTCGTCAGCTCGTGGTCGGCGTCGGCGGCGCGCGCGAACCACTCCCGGGCCGTGTCGACGTCACCCGCCTCGAGCTTTGCATCGGCGTACGCGTAGTAGAGGCGAGGAGCCGAGGGCCGACCGGGGCTGATCGAGCGCACCAAATCGGTGAGCCCCGCCGCGGCAGCGTCCAGCTGACCCAGGTCACGCCGGATGCCGGACACCACGATCGCGAGCTCGGCTCTTTCGTCGATGGCCAAGCGACCCGCTTCGTCGGTCTGGGCGAGCTCGAGAGCCTTGCTCTGGCGACCGAGCGCTCGTTCGCAGTCGACCATGAGCGGAAGAAGATGGCTCGAGCCCGACAGTCGGCGCACGGTGCGGAACTCGCCCAGCGCCCGCGCCCAGTCACCCAGCCGGTAGGCCACCAGACCGAGCGCCTCACGGGCGGCCGGCACCCGCCCGGCTCGACGCACCGCAGTTTCGGCATGGGCCAGGGCTGCCTCGGGCTCGACGTCGAGCAGCTCAGCCACCATGACCAGGTGCTGGGCAACACCTTCCGCGTTCTCCTTCGACAGCGTACGGAGCTGGTTCTTGACCCCTCGGTCGATCTCCTTGCCGGTGACACCCTCTCGAATTCGTGGCTCTGGCAGGCGGGGAGACTTAGGCGTCAACCGCGTGCCTCCACGCTCCTCGGGCACCCGGCCCCCTCCACCTCGGGGACGGTCGTCTCGCCGCTGCGCCGATCCGGCCCGGTCATCGGAGCGTCGGGACCCATCATGGGCCGGCCGGTCGCGGTCGGAGGATCGACCCGCACCGCCTCGGGGCCCGCCTCGGGGCCCGCCGCGGGCACCGTCACGAGGTGCCTCTTCGCGCCGCTGCGACCCGGCCCCATCGTCGGGTCGACCTCGACGCACGGGCCCGTCGGTTCGGTCCGGCCGACGGTTGTCGTGGCCCGGTCGTTTGCGTCGGTCTCCGTCGCGGCCTGCGCCGGCGCCACTTCCGTCGTGCTCAGTCATGTCCTCATCCTTGCGCTTGGTGTCGCCACACGCCACCACCTGGTGAGCCCGGTGGGGGGTCGACAAAAAGGAAGCGCCCCCGACAAACCAAAGAGGGTGTGTCGGGGGCGCTCCCATAAATGATGTCCGGCTGCGTCCTACTCTCCCACACCGTCACCAGTGCAGTACCATCGGCGCTGAAGGGCTTAGCTTCCGGGTTCGGAATGGGACCGGGCGTTTCCCCTTCGCTATGACAGCCGTAACTCTATAGAAATATCA
>JBBSTU010000206.1:0-6757 GCA_038235595.1 Actinomycetales bacterium
ACCGCCATCTCGGCGAGCATGCGCATGACCATGATGATGAGCACGCCACACAAGGCGTAGGTGATGAACGCCCCCGGCCCGGTGTCGTGGATGACCGTGCCCGACCCGACGAACAGGCCGGCGCCGATCACGCCACCCATGGCGATCATCGTCAGCTGACGTTGGTTGAGAGCCTTCTTCAGCTCTGGGCCACCGCCGGACACCTCAGGCCCCCCCGCACACGAGAGGCTGGTGAACTGGAGCGGAACGAGACATGACGATGCCCTCTCGGTCGGTCCGACGCGGCGGCACTGCCCACGACGCTTCGCTCAAAGTAACGACGGTCGGGTGATCTGTCTACGGGATCGTGCCCGACCGGCCAAGGCGGGCTTTTGTGACGGATCGTCACCAGTGCTGCTGTGACCACTGGCGCCGTAACCGGTGGCGCGACGTTCGGTCGATGAGGTAGGCGGCGGCACGGTGGCGACGGCCGGGTCGGGCAGGATGGGTGACGTGACGAGCGGCCCAGCGGCATCCGACAAAGGCGAGCTGAGGCTCGCCGACTTTCCCGTCCACCGACCGGTGACGACGCGCTGGTCTGACAACGACATGTACGGCCACCTCAACAACGCGGTCTACTACGAGCTGTTCGACTCGGCCATCAACGGCTGGCTGGCCGAGCACGTCACCATCGACCCCCTCACCGACCCGACCCAGGGGGTGGTCGCAGAGTCAGGGTGCACCTTCCTGGCCGAGGTCGCCTTTCCAGCCCCCCTGGTCGTGGGGCTTCGGGTGGTGCGGCTGGGCTCGAGCAGTGCCACCTACCAGCTCGGCCTCTTCGACGACCCCGAGCAAGGCGTGGAGGTGGCTCCCGAGCTCAAGGCGCTGGGGCACTGGGTGCACGTGGAGATCAACGCGACCTCCCGTCGCCCCCACCCGCTGCCCGAACAGCTGCGCACGCTGCTGGAATCTGCTCTCGTAGATGGAGACTCATGATGACTGAGCATCCCGAGGAGTCGTGGGAGGCCTGGGTCGGCCGGGTCGCCAGGCAGCTCGAAGCCTTGGCCGACCACGGCTTCGCCACGTTCGCGGCTCCCCCCGCGGCCCCCTCCGAAGAGCACGGTGGAGCGAACGCCCGCCGACGCTGGCGCCGGGGTAGGCCCTCTCGGATGCCGTCCACCTCACGAGCCTCGACGGGCGCCGCCCCACCTGCAGCAGAGGTGCTGCTGCAGGCCCGACTGCTCGAGGGGTTGCTCGCACTCGAGTGCATCGGTGATACGCAGTTCGAGGGCCTCAGCGACCTCTCGGCCGCGCAGCAGGGCCGGCTCGTCACCCTGGGCTGGGAGCAGGACGGCCACGAACCGACGTTCAGCAAGACCTACTCGCGGGCCGAGTCCGAGGCTGCGGCCGACCTGCTCGCGCGCAGCCTCCGCGAGGTTCTCGGGGCCGACTGGCCCAGCCAGGTCGACACTCGTCACGGCTGAGGCGGCCCGTCACCAGTGCGATGCAGTGGCCTTCGACTGCGGCCCGCGAGCCCGGGCGAACTCGGCACCGGCTCGTTTCATGCCGGCGCGGTACAGCGGCCGTGCGAACCGCTTGACACGCCAGACGACCTGGCCCTCGGGGTCGGTGAGGATGAGGTCTCGTCGGGCGTCGATGCCGTGGATGACCGTCGTCGCGACCTGGTCGGCCGTACGGCGCGAGCGGGTGACCATCGCCGTACCGGCCTGCTCCACCTCGGCGTCAGCACCCCGGAAGGAGTCGGTCAGGTTGGTGCGGAAGAACGAGGGACAGATCACCGATACGGAGATTCCGTGCGGGCTGAGCTCGTGCAGCAGGGTCTCGCTGAGGGCCACGACCCCTGCCTTGACGGTGTTGTAGGCCGACATCCCGGGAGCGTGGACGAGACCGGCGAGCGACGCGGTGTTGACGATGTGGCCACTCCCCTGCGCTTTGAACAACGTTGTGAACGTTCGACATCCCCGCACCACGCCCAGCAGGTTGATGTCGACGATCCACTGCCACTCGTCCATCGTGGCGACGTCGATGCGCCCGGCCGCCGCTACCCCGGCGTTGTTGACGAGCAGGTCGAGACCACCCATCGAAGCCAACACGTGCGCCAGGGCCGCGCTCCACGCATCGTCGCTGCGCACGTCGAGCGGCAGGTAGTCGACGTGCGGCGGGAGGCAGCTCGGTCGGTCAGCACTGATGTCGGTGGCCAGCACCTGGTCACCTCGCGCGGCGAAAGCCGTGACCAACGCCAACCCCAGACCGGAGGCCGCACCGGTGACCAGGATGCGGCGTGACCTCGGGGGGCGTCGGCGTGAGCGGAGCGACGGGAGCGGCATACGGCCGACCCTAGTCGTGCGCTCATGAGCGCCTGAGGCCTCGTGGGCCGACCAGCACCCGGGTGATGGACCCATCGGCGCCCAAACCGGTTACTACCTGGTACCAACCATTCATTTGGTAAAGGGTTGGTACAGAAACCGTACATCCCCGGACGTCTCGGGCGTCGCCACCGATACTGGTCACAGCCGGGTCCCCACGTTTGAGACGATCCGGGCGGGAGGCGAAGGCGGTGTCGGATCGGTGGCGGGTGTTGCCCAGAAACCGCCTGCTGCGCTGCCTCGAAGAGGCGTTACCGACCGGTGTCGCGCTCATCGTGGCTCCGTTGGGCAGCGGTAAGACCACGCTCCTCGAGCAGTGGTCCGGCCGCTCAACGCGACCGGTGCACTGGGTCGATACGTCCGGCCCCATCAACCTGCACCCCCTCACCGTGGCCATGAGCGCTTCGACCGATACCCCGGGTTCGATGACGGTGGTCATCGACGACGCGCACGGCCTTGCATCGCACGACATCGAGGTGGTCGAGCACTTCATCGAAAGATCGACGCCACACGCCACGATCCTGGTCGCGTCGCGCACCATGCCCGCCTTCAACCTCGCGCACCGCGAGTTCCCGACCCCGGTGCTCATCACGGGTGAGGCGCTGCGCTTCCGTCCGCGTGAGGTCGCCGCCCTCTTCCGAGACGTGTACGGCACCACCTTGCATCCGGCGGCTGCTGCGCAGCTCGCTCACGACACCGACGGCTGGGCCGCGGCCCTGCACCTGCATCACCTCGGCCAGAGCTCTCGCACCGGCCGGCCGGGCTCTGCGACCGCGTCTCGCACGATGAACGACCTGTACCTGCAGGACTACCTCTCACGCGAGGTTCTGCGCCCTCTGCCGCCACCGCTCGTCGACTTTCTTCGGCTCACGAGCGTGTTCGACACCGTCACCCCCGGCCGGTGCGACGAGCTGTTGGGGTGGACCGGGTCGCGCAAGGTGCTGATGGAGCTGACCCGCCGTGAGGGGCTGGTCCGTCGCGACCCGTTCGACCCGGAGTGCTTCCATCACAACCCGGTCCTGCGCGACCATCTTCGAGCTCAGCTTCACGAGCACCTCGGAGGCGAGACCGTTCGCACGGTGCGCGCCCTGGCCATCGACGTGCTGGTGCGGGCCCAAGCGCCTGGCGAGGAAGCGACCGCGCGAGCTCGGGCGGCCGACTGGCCGGGCCTGTCGAGCCTGCCTGGGCCCGCGCCCCGACCAGCCGGGCCGAGGTGGGCACCAGGTCGAACGGACGGCGGGCCGAGCCGCCACCGGAGCCGCGACGTACCGACCCGGTCATCTCCAGGGTCCGAAAGGGCAACGGCGCCGCGACCACCAGGGTGGCCACCGGCCAGCGCGACAACCTGGCCACCGTCAGCGACGACGGCTCGAGCCAGAACTGCGCCTGCGCCTCGAGACCGGGCTGGATACGCACGATCGTCGGGGTGTACGAGGTGGGACAGGCACCGGTCAGCAACGTCGCGACGCTGGCGTCGGCCAGGGCGGTTCGCCCCAGCTCTGCCCAGGACGGATGGCTCGCGCCCGCCGACTGGCCCTGTGTCGACTCGGAACCCCACATCTGATGTCTCCTCCACCTGCGCCTGCCTCGCGCCTCCCATGGACTCGAGCAAGATTAGGTTAGCCTAACCTCATCAGCCGGTGTGCGGTGAGACGTCGGAAGGCGTCGGTCAGCGCAGGTGCAGGGTCACCTTGCCGAGGGCGCGCCGGTCGTCGATCTCGACGAGGGCGGTGGCGGCGTCCGCCAGTGGGTGGGTGCTACCGATCGGAGGGTTGAGGGTGCCCTGTTCGAGCATCGGGAGGATGGCGTCCCACTGGGTGCGCAGGTAGCTCCGGCCAGAGGTCCAGAAGGCTCCCCAGCCCACGCCGACGACGCTGATGTTGTTCAGCAGCAAGCGGTTCACCTTGACCTCGGGGATCGCTCCGGCGGTGAAACCGATGACGAGCAGGCGTCCTTCCGGTGCGAGCGAGCGCAGGCTGTCGGTGAAGCGGTCACCTCCGACCGGGTCGACCACGACGTCCACCCCGCGGCCGCCGGTCAGCTCTTTGACGCGGGTCAGGAACCCGTCGGCCAGCACCACCTCGTCGGCGCCCGCAGCCCGGGCCGTCGGGGCCTTGGCCTCGCTCGACACCACCGCGATGACCTGAGCGCCCATCGCCTTGGCGAGCTGGGTGGCAGCCGTGCCGATACCACCGGCGGCGCCGTGCACGAGCACCGTCTCTCCCGCCTCCAGGTGACCTCGGCGCACGAGGGCGAAGTGAACCGTCAGGTAGTTCATCGGCAGAGCGGCACCGGTGGTGAACGACACGGCATCCGGCAGCGGAAAGACGAGCTCCTCGGGAACGGCCACGGTGTCGGCGAAGGCGCCGAGGATCGGAAAGGCCGCCACCCGGTCACCGACCGCAAACGAGCTGTTCGGGGCTGCTTCGCGCACCAGGCCCGCGCACTCGGAGCCCGGCGTGAACGGCAGGTCGGGCCGCATCTGGTAGAGCCCCTTGGTCATGAGCACGTCGGGAAAGTTGACTCCCGCCTCGTGCACGTCGACGAGCACCTGACCGACGTCGAGGGTGGGCTCGGCCACCTCCGTCACGGCGATGCTCGCCGGCCCGTCGAGAGACGTGACTCGAACTGCTCTCATCTGCGCTACCTCATCTGGTTTTCGGTGTCACTGTTGGCCTGACCCTAGCCGTGGCACCGAGCAGACCCCGGAGCCGACACGGACATCAGCCAGCACGCGACCTGACCGCTGCGCTCTACGCTGGCATCGTGATGGAGCCGCTGACCCGCCTACCCGACGGCACCGTCAAGCAGGTCAGCCCGTTCACCGGTACCCAGGTCTGGACCCTGCCCGGGCGGGCCGCGCGCCCCCTCGATGCTCCCGAGGGCGCCGCCCGGCCGCTCGACCCCACGCTCCACGATCGACACTGCGCGTTCTGCTGGGCGCGGATGATCGAGACCACTCCCGAGATCGCCCGCGTCGTGCGCGACGACGTTCACACCTGGCGGCGGCTGCGTGCCGTCGGCCCCGAGTCGTTGTGGTCGACCACGCCGCAGTTCCGACTGTTCCCGAACCTGTTCGAGATTCTCAGCTACGACTACTGGCACCTCTCGCACGGGTTCGAGCCGACCCCGGAGTCGCAGGCCCGACGCGTGGCCTACCTCGCGTCGCCGGCCGGTCGGGCCCAGCTCGAGGCGCTGGCGCGCATCCGGATGCACAGTCGTGGCGCCCCAGGCTGGGATGTCGAGCCGCTCGCCGAGTCAGACCTCGAGCGCGAGTCGGTCGGGCTGTTCGCCGGCAACCACCAGGTGATCGCGGCCCGTCGCCACTACCTCGACGGGGCGACCGACGACTCACAGCTCGCCTCGTCGGGGACTCTGACCCCCGAGGAGCACTGGCAGTACACGGCCTTCGCGATCTCGGCGATGCGTGACCTCTACCGGGGAAACCCCCATGCGCGTTACGTGTCGGTCTTCCAGAACTGGCTCCGCCCAGCAGGAGCCTCGTTCGACCACCTGCACAAGCAGCTCGTCGCGATCGACGAGTTCGGGGCTCAGATCGAACGTGAGGCGACGCGGGTGCGTGCCGAACCCGCGTTCTACGCGCGTTGGGGCGCCAGGTATGCCGCCGAGCAGGGCCTGGTCGTGGCCCGCACTCCCACGGCGGTCGCCTTCGCCGGGGTGGGCCATCGCTACCCGTCGCTCGAAGTGCACACCACCCGCCCCGACTGCCCGCCGTGGCAGCTCGTCGACGACGAGGTGCGCGACTTCTCCGACCTGCTGCACGCCTGCCATGCGGCTACCGGGGTCCATGTGCCGACGAACGAGGAATGGCACCACCGCCCGCCGTCGTTCCACCTGCCGATGCCGCTGCGGGCCGTGCTCAAGTGGCGGGTGTCGACTCTGGCCGGTTTCGAGGGCGGCACCAAGATCTATGTCAACAGCATCGACCCGTGGACGGTTCGCGACCACACCAGCAGCCGCCTTCGCGAGCTCGAGTCGCGCGGGCTGCTCTCCGACCGGGTGCAGCTCGTCGCCCAGGGCCGCGGTGACGGTCGGCGGGTCACGACGTGAAGGACATCGCCTCGGTGAGGTCGGCCCGGCGCAGGTCTCGCTGGTCGAGCAGGTAGTTCTGACGCATCAGCCACGGCGCAGCGTCACCCTGTCGGGGCAGCACCCCCGGTGATCGCTGCACGTAGCCCGACGTGAGCGGCAGCAACGGGCGTGTGGAGAGACCGTGCGGGGCCTGGGGCGTCGCCGAGCGCCAGCCCCGCTGCTGCATCAGCCCGAGCAGGCGGCACACGTACCGGCTGGTGAGGTCGGCGCGCAAGGTCCACGACGCGTTGACGTAACCGACGCAGGCCGCCAGGTTCGGCACGCCCCCGAACATCGCA
>JBBSTU010000207.1:0-6752 GCA_038235595.1 Actinomycetales bacterium
GTGGTTCTGTCGCGCCGGGCCTGGCTCGAGCAGACGCAGTCTGAGGTGCGTACGACCTTCCTCAAGGAGCTTCAGAAGGGGCAGGTCCGTTCGGGCGTCGTGTCCTCCATCGTCAACTTCGGCGCCTTCGTCGACCTGGGCGGCGTCGACGGTCTCGTCCACGTCTCCGAGCTGTCGTGGAAGCACATCGACCACCCCTCCGAGGTCGTCGAGGTCGGCACCGAGGTCACCGTCGAGGTGCTCGATGTCGACATGGACCGCGAGCGCGTCTCCCTGTCGCTCAAGGCGACCCAGGAAGACCCGTGGCAGCACTTCGCTCGTACCCACGCCATCGGCCAGGTCGTTCCCGGAAAGGTCACCAAGCTGGTGCCGTTCGGTTCGTTCGTGCGGGTCGAAGACGGCATCGAGGGTCTGGTGCACATCTCCGAGCTGGCCGAGCGCCACGTCGAGCTGCCCGAGCAGGTCGTCAACGTCGGTGACGAGATCTTCGTCAAGGTCATCGACATCGACCTCGAGCGCCGCCGCATCTCGCTGTCGCTCAAGCAGGCGAACGACCAGGCCGTCTCCGGCTCCGAGTTCGACCCGACGCTCTACGGCATGGCCGCGGAGTACGACGAGGCGGGCAACTACAAGTACCCCGAGGGCTTCGACCCGGAGACGAACGAGTGGCTCGAGGGCTTCGACACCCAGCGCGAGAAGTGGGAGCGTCAGTACGCCGAGGCCCACTCTCGGTGGGAGGCCCACAAGGCCCAGGTCGAAGCGGCGACGAAGGCCGACGCCGAGGCTGCGTCCTCCGTCGGCAACTCGACGTCGTACTCGTCCGCGACCGGCGATGTCGCAGACTCCGGCGACGACGACGCGCCGCGCAGCACCAGCGGCAGCAGCGCCCCGGCCCCGGCCGAGGGCACGTTGGCCTCAGACGAGGCGCTCGCCGCGCTTCGCGAGAAGCTGACCGGTAACTGACCCGGCGCACCGCGCACGAGAGGCCCCGGACCTGCTGGTCCGGGGCTTCTCTCGTCTGGCTCCAGGCGTGCCGGTGCCGTGTCTGGCCCGCTGAACGACCAGGGCCAGCCAGGGCCGGATGCTGGAACTCGGGCGATTTGTCGGAGACTGACCCAGCGTTCGCCACGCCGTCGAAACAATGACGCCCCCCTACCGCAAACATGTTGGCTCCGGCGCTAGGTTGTCGAACGTGCAGTCAACGCAGACCCAGGCGCCCGACCGGTCGGACGAGGTGACCGGCCCACCGGCCGGCGGACCCCCACCCCCAGTGGGCGAGCCACCCCACCGTTCCAGCGGCCGACGGTGGGAGTGGACGCTGGCGGGCCTGCTGCTGGCGCCGAACCTCGTGCTGCTCATCGTCTTCACCTACCGGCCGCTGATCGACAACTTCCGACTCTCGTTCACCGACTGGAACATCTCCTCGCCCACGATCAGCTGGGTCGGCTTCGCCAACTACATCGAGTGGTTCACCCGAGACGACACCAAGACCGTGGTGCTCAACACCGTGATCTTCACGGTCGCGACCGTCGGGATCTCCATGTCGCTCGGCCTGCTGCTGGCCCTGCTGCTCGACCAGCGCCTCAAGGGTCGAAACCTGGTTCGGTCTGCGATCTTCGCCCCGTTCGTCATCTCCGGAGCGGCCATCGGCATCGCCTTCCAGTTCGTCTTCGACCCCAGCTTCGGGCTGGTCCAAGACGTGCTCGCCAGGCTTGGCATCGCGAGCCCCGACTTCTACCAGCAGTCGAACTGGGCCCTGTTCATGGTCACGGTGACCTACATCTGGAAGAACCTGGGCTACTCGTTCGTCATCTATCTCGCGGCCCTGCAGGGTCGGCGGGCCGACCTCGACGAGGCGGCGGAGATCGACGGTGCCTCTTCGTGGACCCGGTTCCGTCGCGTGCTCATGCCACAGCTGCGGCCGACGACCTTCTTCCTGTCGATCACGGTGCTGCTCAGCTCGGTGCAGGTCTTCGACATCATCTACGCCATGACCCGAGGCGGCCCGGTCGGCAACGGCACCACCACCCTGGTCTTCCAGGTGTACCAGGAGACGTTCGTCAACCAGCGGGCCGGTTACGGCGCCACCGTCGCCACCGTGATGTTCCTGGTGCTGCTCGTCGTCACGGTCTTCCAGGTTCGGGTCATGGACAAGGGGAGCAGGAAATGAGCGCGCCCGCCATCGTCGGCACCATCGACGAACCGCCCACCGCGCCACCGTCGCGGCGCGAGCGTCGTGCTGACCAGAACCGGTCTGAGTCGTCGTCGCACAACCGAGGCCCGCTCATGACGACGGCCGGCTACGTCGGAATGACGGTGGCGCTGCTGATCGTCGCGGTGCCGCTCTTCTGGATCATCATCACCTCGTTCAAGGAACGCGGCGACATCTACGTCCGTCCGGCCCAGTGGTGGCCCAGCCCGGCGACCACCGAGAACTACCATGACGTGACCACCCGTATCCCGTTCTCGAACTACTTCCGCAACTCCCTGATCATCACCGGCATCACCTCGTCGGTGAAGATCGTGCTCGGGGTGATCAGCGCCTACGCCCTGTCGCTGCTGCGCTTCCCCGGTCGCGGCATCGTCTTCCTCGTCGTCATCGCCGCTCTGATGGTGCCCAACCAGATCACCGTCATCTCGAACTATGCCCTCGTGGCCCAGCTCGGCTGGCGCAACACCTACCAGGGCATCATCATCCCGCTGGCTGGTGTCGCTTTCGGCACCTTCCTCATGCGCAACCAGTTCCTGAGCCTGCCGGGCGAGATCATCGAGGCCGCCAGGCTCGACGGCGCAGGGCCGCTCAAGCTGCTCTGGAAGGTCGTGCTGCCGATGTCGTGGCCGACCCTCGTGGCCTTCTCGCTCATCACCGTCGTCAACGAGTGGAACGAGTACCTCTGGCCGTTCCTGATGTCTGACGACGAAAGGGTGGCCCCGTTGCCGGTCGGGCTGACCCAGCTGCAGAACAACGACGGAGTCACCAACTGGGGGCCGGTGATGGCCGGCACGGTGCTCGCTATGGTCCCCATACTCGTGTTGTTCCTCGTGCTGCAGAGACAGATGATCAAGGGACTCACCGCAGGAGCGCTCAAGGGCTGAGCGCCCACCCCAACCTCACCCAAACACACGGAAGGCACCACACCATGAACGATGTCACTCGCCGCGGCTTCCTCGGCGGTCTGGCCGGCGTCGCAGGAGTCGCCGGTCTCGCAGCCTGCGCCGGAGGCAGCACGGCACCAGCCTCAGGCGGAGGCGGTGGCCAGGCCGGCACCGCCGGACAGATCGAGTTCTGGAGCAACCACCCCGGCACGTCCAAGCCGGTCGAACAGGCGATCATCAAGAAGTTCGAGGCCGCCAACACCGGCCTCAAGGTCAAGCTCGTCGACGCGGGCCAGAACTACGAAGAGGTGGCGCAGAAGTTCAACGCGGCTCTGGCCGGTGGCCAGCTGCCCGATGTCGTCGTCGCCTCTGACGTGACGTGGTTCAACTTCGCCCTGAACAAGCAGATCACGCCGCTCGACGACCTGCTCGCCACGGCGAAGGTCGACACGTCCGACTACGTCGACGCCCTCTTCAACGACTACAACTTCAGCGACAAGCACTACGCCCTGCCCTACGCACGATCCACCCCGCTCTTCTACTACAACAAGGACCTCTGGAAGAAGGCCGGTCTCGAGGACCGCGGCCCCAAGGACTGGGACGAGTTCAAGGCCTGGGCGCCGAAGATCAAGGCCGCCCTGGGCAACGGCCAGGTGGCCCTCGAGATGGCTGACGGCTCGAACTACCTCGACTGGTACTTCCAGAACATGGCCTGGACCTTCGGTGGCGGCTACTCCAAGGAATGGACGCCCACCTTCTCTGACCCCAACACGATCAAGGCGGGGCAGTTCCTGCAGGGGCTGGCCAAGGACGGCACCGTGAAGTTCAACAAGGCCCCGGAGGCCGACTTCAGTGCCGGCCTCGCGGCCTGCATCATGCAGTCGACCGGGTCGCTCGGCGGAATCTCCAAGGACGCCAAGTTCGACGTGGGCACGGCCTTTCTGCCCGGTGACGGCAACTGCCCGACCGGCGGCGCGGGTGTGGCCATCCCGATGAACATCAGCGACGAGCGCAAGGCCAACGCGTTGAAGTTCATCGCGTTCCTGACCAACGCCGAGAACACCGTCACCTTCACCCAGGCCACCGGCTACATGCCCGTGCGCAAGTCGGCCGTCGACCTCGCGGCCGAGAAGGCGTACCTCGAGAAGAACCCCAACGCCAAGACCGCGATCGACCAGCTGGCCAAGACCCGCTCGCAGGACAACGCGCGAGTGCTGCTGCCCGGTGGGGGCGCCCGCATCGGCAAGGGCCTCGACCAGGTCGCCCAGGGCCAGGACGTCGCGACCGTGTTCAAGGGTCTCGACCAGCAGAGCCAGCAGGTCTTCGACTCGCAGGTCAAGAGCAAGCTGCCCAGCTGACGCCGTATCACCACCTGATCGCACCATCGGCACGGATGCCGCTGGGCCGGCTCCCGCAGAGCCGGCCCACGGCATCCGGCCAGGACCACCCCCGGAAGGGACCACCATGGCAACTGTCTACTTCGACGAGGCGACCCGCCGGTTCGCCGGACACGACAAGTCGGCTGTCGACTCGATCACTCTCGACATCGCCGACGGCGAGTTTCTCGTGCTGGTCGGCCCCTCCGGCTGTGGCAAGTCGACCACGCTGCGGATGCTGGCCGGGCTGGAACCGATCAACGCCGGACGGATCCTGGTTGACGGGCACGACCAGCAGGGTGTGCGACCCCGCGACCGCGACATCGCGATGGTCTTCCAGAGCTACGCGCTCTACCCGAACATGACGGCAGCGCAGAACATGGCCTTCGCCCTCGACAACGCCAAGGTCAGCAAGTCAGAGACCAAGTCGCGGGTGGCCGAGGCCGCGAAGATCCTCGAGCTCGACGAGCTGCTCGACCGCAAACCGGGTTCTCTGTCGGGAGGTCAGCGCCAACGTGTCGCCATGGGCCGCGCCATCGTGCGCAACCCCAAGGTCTTCTGCATGGACGAACCGTTGTCGAACCTCGACGCGAAGCTGCGCGTCTCGACCCGTTCTCAGATCGCCGGCCTCCAGCGCCGCCTCGGTATCACCACGGTCTACGTCACCCACGACCAGGTCGAGGCGATGACCATGGGTCATCGGGTGGCCGTGCTGCGCGACGGTCGGCTGCAGCAGGTCGATACCCCCGAGCAGCTCTACGACCACCCGGTCAACACGTTCGTGGCCTCCTTCATCGGTTCGCCCTCGATCACGCTCGTGGAGTCGAAGGTCGAGCAGGGGGTGGCCTCGGTGCACGGACTGGCGGTGCCGCTCGAGCGCGAGGTGGCCGCCCGCGCCGGCGGCTCCGTGGTTATCGGTTTCCGGCCCGAGTCGTGGCGCATCGTCGGGGCGGGAGATGGCGCCAAGAACGAGACGGGCGTCGAGTCGTTGGCCATCTCCGTCGACCTCGTGGAGTCGCTCGGCTCCGAGTCGTTCGTCTACGGCCGTCCGGTCGCTGCCGAGGAGGCCAGCCGGGTGACCGTCCGTCTCGAGAAGCGCACCCACCTGCGCGTGGGCGACGTGGTGAACGTCGTTCCGAACCAGGGCGAAGTGCACGTCTTCGACGCGAGCACAGGCGGTCGCATCAGTGACTGAGGCGACGACGGCGCCCTGGTCTGTGACCCCAACCCCTCGCCCGGGCCCGTGGGCCGGTGGGCGGATGGATATCGAGGGACACCGGGGGGCACGGGGTCTCGTGGTGGAGAACACGCTGCCGAGCATCACCGCGGCCCTCGACGCCGGGGTCACCGGTATCGAGATCGACGTGCGCATGACCGCCGACGGTCAGCTGGTCGTGTGGCACGACCCGATCCTGTTGCCGGAGAAGTGTCGGGCGACCCGGGGCGGCCTCGTCGGTGCCCGCGTCGACGAGCTGACGCTCGACCAGCTGCGCACGGTCGACGTCGGCAGCCAGACCCTGCCCGAGTTCGCGACCCAGCGCACGGCCCCCGGGGCTCAGATCGCGACGTTGGCCGAGGTGATCGCCCTCGGTGAGCACCGTTCGTCGCAGCTATGGTGGACCATCGAGGTCAAGCTCGACCCTACCGACGAGCGCCAGGTGGCCCGTCGCGAGCGCCTGGTGGAGGCCACCCTGGCCGCGGTCCACGAGGCGGGAGTCGAACGTCGGTGCTTCCTGCACTCGTTCGACTGGGCCGTGCTCGACCTCGCCCGTGAGCTCGACCCCGGGGTGCTCCGCTCGGCGTTGACGCAGGCCCGGCACTTCTCGACCGGAAGCCCCTGGACCGGCAGCGTCGACCCTGCCGAGCACGGCGAAGACGTCATCGCCGGGGTGGCGGCCATCGGCGCAAGTGTCGTCAGCCCTGACTTTGCCCTCGTCGATGCAGATCTCGTGCGACGCGCCCACGATCTCGATATCAGCGTTCTGACGTGGACCGTCAACGAACCCGACGACCTGGTCAGGATGATGGAGCTCGGTGTCGACGGCATCGTGACCGACTACCCCGACCTGGCCGTGCAGCTGGTTGCGACACGGTCACCCGGCCGGGCGACCGTGGATCAGCCTCAGGGCCGATGCTGAGGTTGGCACGCTGCCGGCCACCTTCTCCTTGCCTACCGAGGTGGGGCGGGGCCCGGCGGCCCGCCCCCCCCACTAACCCCCCCCCCCCCCCCGGCGGGCCGGGACGAGTGGCAGCCAGGGGGGGGGGGGCCCGGGCGCACCA
>JBBSTU010000208.1:0-6743 GCA_038235595.1 Actinomycetales bacterium
GCGCACCGGCCTGTCGATGGGCGAGCACATGGCGATCACGGCCGAGCGCTGGGGCATCACCCGCGAGGCCCAGGACGAGCTGGCTGCGGCGAGCCATCAGCACCTCGCCGCCGCCTACGATCGAGGCTTCTTCGACGACCTCGTCACGCCCTACCTCGGGGTGACGCGCGACAACAACCTCCGGGCCGACTCGACCGTGGAGAAGCTCGCGAAGCTGAAGCCCGTGTTCGGCAGGGGCGAACACGCCACCATGACGGCCGGCAACTCGACTCCCCTCACCGACGGCGCCTCGGCGGTGCTCATCGCCAGCGAGGAGTGGGCGCTCGAACATCACCTGACCCCACTGGCCTGGTTCGTCGACGCCGAGACCGCCGCCGTCGACTACGTCCATGGTGACGAGGGCCTACTGATGGCCCCGGCGTATGCCGTTCCCCGGCTGTTGGCCCGAAACAGCCTCTCACTCGCGGACTTCGACTTCTACGAGATCCACGAGGCCTTCGCCGCAACGGTGCTCAGCACCCTCTCGGCCTGGGAAGACCCCGACTTCTGTCGTGACCGACTCGGCCTGGCCGAGCCGCTGGGCCGGATCGACCGCGCCAAGCTCAACGTCAACGGTTCGTCGCTGGCCGCCGGCCACCCGTTCGCCGCCACTGGGGGCCGCATCGTGGCCTCGCTGGCCAAGACGTTGCACGAGAACGGCGGCGGTCGCGGGCTGATCTCGATCTGTGCCGCCGGCGGCCAGGGCGTCGTCGCCATCCTGGAGGCCTGATCGTGATCGACCTTTTCACCACCCTCGTCAGCTCACCCGTCGCGAAGAAGGTCGGCGTACCGCAGCCGACGACCCTGCGTCGCTACCAACCGGGGGTCGTGCTGTGTGACTCTCCGGTGCTCGTCGCCGGCGACGGCCGCTTCGGCGCCGGCCTCACCGACTGGCTCGCTACCCTCGATGTCGCCACGGTGGGGCGGGCCGACGCCAGTCCCGACCCGCTGGGGGCCGTGGTCATCGACTTGAGCGCCGAGACCGACCCGAGCGGGCTCGACCACCTGCGGGTCATCGGCGCACCCGCCGTCAAGCGGCTGGCCCAGAACGGCCGAGTGATCGTGGTCGGCACCGACCCGGCCACCCTCACCGACGTGGCTGCCGTCAGCACCCAACGGGCCCTCGAGGGGGCTGTCCGCTCGATCGGCAAGGAGCTTCGAGCCGGTGCTACCGCCAACCTCGTTCTCGCCCAAGGGGACAGCGCGCCAGGCGTGCAGTCGGCGGTGGAGTTCTTCCTGTCGGGCCGATCGGCCTACGTCGACGGCCAGGTGGTGCGCGTAGGGGAGTCCACGACCGAGAATCCCGATGCCCTCCGGCCGCTCACCGGGAAGGTCGCGGTCGTCACCGGCGCGGCTCGGGGGATCGGCGCTGAGATTGCGACGGTGCTCGCGCGCGACGGGGCGACGGTCGTGGCTGTCGACATCCCCAGCGCTGGCGACGCCCTCGCCGCGGTGGCGAACGGGATCGGCGGTACCGCCCTCCAGGTGGATGTCACCTCCCTTGACGCCGGACGACGCATCGTCGAACACGCCACCGGCCGACACGGCTCCATCGACATCGTGGTGCACAACGCGGGCATCACCCGCGACAAGCTGCTCGTCAACATGGACGAGTCGCAGTGGAGCAGCGTCATCGACGTCAACCTCGGCTCCATCCTGCGCCTCAACGAGGTCATCCTGGGCGAGGGTGGCATGACCGACGGTGGTCGGATCGTCTGCGTCGCATCCATCGCGGGCATCGCCGGCAACCGGGGGCAGACCAGCTACGGAGCGAGCAAGGCCGGGGTCATCGGCCTCGTCGGCGCGCTGTCCGACCAGCTCAGGGGGAGGGGCATCACCGTCAACGCTGTCGCCCCTGGCTTCATCGAGACCGCGATGACGGCGAGAATCCCCTTCGCGACCCGAGAGATCGGGCGTCGGATGAACTCGCTGCAGCAAGGTGGCCGCCCGGTCGACGTCGCCGAGACCATCGCCTGGTTCGTTCAGCCTGGCACCGCCGCCGTCACCGGGCAGGTGGTTCGCGTCTGCGGCCAGAGCCTGCTGGGGGCGTGACGCGCGATGACCCGTGAGACAGCTCTCTCAGCGGTTCCTGACCTTCGTCGGCTGTACCCCACGGCCGCGTTCCACCGGGGCCACGACGGCGACTCGGTGCCCGACGAGCGGTTCGTGCTCACCGGCCTCCGCGTCGACCTTTCCGACCTGGCCGACTACTCGCACCTCTGTGGGTTCAGCCTGACCGGCATCCTCCCTCTCACGTATCCCCACCTGTTGGGCTTCCCGCTCCAGATGGCCGTAATGGCCGCAGACGGCTTTCCGCTGCCGCTGCTCGGGGCGGTGCACATCGAGAACGTGGTCACGGTGCATCGACCGCTGTCTGCCGATGACCGCCTGGATCTTGTCGTGCGTGCGCAGCACCTGCGGCCGCACCGCCGAGGGCGACAGGTCGACCTCGTGACCGAGGTCTCGGTGTCGGGCGAGCTGGCGTGGCACGGCGTCAGCACCTACCTGTCCCGGGGCGCCGACCACCCGGAGGCACCGACCAGCCCAGCGCCACCGACTGACGGTGCCGAGTCGTCAACGGGGTCAGCCGCAGGCCCGGTCTGGCGCCTGGGTGAGAACACCGGACGGTCGTACGCAGCGGTGTCGGGTGACTGGAACCCGATCCACGTGCACGCGCTCACGGCGCGTCCGCTCGGGTTCCGATCAGCGATCGCCCACGGGATGTACACCTATGCGCGTGCGGTCGCGGCGCTGGCCCCAAGGCTTCCCGACGCCGGGGTCACCAGCCGTGTGTGGTTCCGCAAGCCGGTGCGGCTGCCTTCGACGGTGCGACTTCGCTCCGCCGTTGCGCCTGGCCGAACGCTCTCCAGGCTGGAGAGCGTCGACGCTGAGGTCGAGCACGCGGTCATCGAGCAGGTCTGGTAGCCGCAGTTCGCGCACCGAACTGCGTCTTCAGCCACCCACCACTACTCGTACAGCACGTAGTCGGGCTTGGGCCGCAGAGCGAGCACCTGCTTGGGCGTCATGAGCGGGCCGTGTCGAGCGTCTTCCTCGTAGAAGAGCTTGAAGCCGGGGTTCACAGCCGGGGGCAGGTTCTTGGTCAGCGACGTCCAGGTCGTGGTCTTCTCGGCTTGGTTGCCGATACCGTCGACCGACTTGATGATGGCGACCCCACGATGCCGACGAATCGCCTTCTCGTCACTGACGATCGAGACTCTCAGCTGATGGAAGACGAGGGCCTTCTCGGGTAGGTCATGATCCTTGACGATCCTCGCGAGGTAGGCGGCCACCTCGTCGATCTTCGCACCGGTGGTGTGCCCGAACACCTTCATCGGCACCTGACCGGGGCCCATCGCCCACTCGGGGTCGAGGGCGATACCGACATCAGGTTGGGTCAGCCAGCGTTCGTACGACTTCACCTCGTCGAGAAAGTCGGCGCGACCGGGCTGAATGTCGATGAGCAGGATGCCGTTCACCTTGCGGGCCGCCGCGAGGTAGTCGTCGACGACCTGCGGTGACACTCGGCTGCGCCATTTGCCGTCGCGCCCAGGTTGCGGCTGCACGATGGTGGCGATCAGCTCGAGCACCGGCATCACCTTGCGGCCGTCGGCGTACGGCTTGCCAACCCGAACGAGCTCCTTCGCCCGGTCGTCAAGACTGCCGATGCCGAGCCGCCCCATCGCTGCCGACCCGGGCACCCCAGCGAAGCCGACGAGGCGGTAGTCGGGCAGCAAGGTGCGCCCCCCGCCCGGCAGCTGCGGCAGGGAGGGGGCGCTGGGCGTGGCTGGTACCGCCCCCGACGTGGCCGTCGCGCCCGACCCCGATCCGCCGGTCGGTGACGACGTTGCGGAAGTGGCCGCCCCGGCCGCAGCGGAGCCCCCGGTATCTCCCGGCGTGGCCACGCGGGGCGGGGCGGGCGGCGAGGCGGTGGCGCAACCACCGACGGCCAAGGCGGCGCATACGGCGGCCACGAGGCCGAGGCGGCGAACGAACACAGATCCTCCCGAGATCGTGCCGCTGACTCGTTGAAGTGGTGCCGCGACAGAACCTGCAGGGTACGTGACGCCGGTGAACATCTCGGTGAGGATGTCGGCGAGCTTCTGGGTGAGCATCCCGACACGGCTAAAGCCCGTCGCGACCGCTCACTCACGGTCGATACGCTGACGGGGCTGCCACCGAACGGCATCCCACGGAGGCGCCACCACCAGGCTTGCCGCCCCACACCCAAGGAGTCACCGCCCATGTCTGCACCGATCACCGTCACCGTCGCCGGAAGCGAGCGATCGGTCGACGAGCAGACGACGGCCGGCGAGCTCTTTGACGGCGACCGAACCGCCGGCCGGGTCGTGGTGGCCCGCGTCAACGGTGAGCTGCGAGACCTGTTTCACGTGCTGGCCGACGGTGACATCGTCGAGCCCGTCACCATCGACAGTGAAGAGGGCCTCTCGGTGCTGCGGCACTCGGCCGCCCACGTGCTGGCCCAGGCCGTGCAGCAGGTCAACGCCGACGCCAAGCTCGGCATCGGCCCGCCGATCCGCGACGGGTTCTACTACGACTTCGACACCCCGACCCCGTTTCAGCCCGACGACCTCAAGGGCCTCGAGAAGGTGATGCAGCGCATCATCAACGAGGGTCAGACCTTCTCGCGCCGCGTCGTGACCGAGGCCGAGGCCCTGTCCGAGCTGGCCGGCGAGCCCTACAAGTGCGAGCTCGTCGGGCTCAAGGGCCCGGATGCCGGTGACGCGGCGGACGGCGCGAGCGTCGAGGTGGGCGGCGGCGAGCTGACCATCTACGACAACCTGCGCCGCGATGGCAGCCGGGCGTGGGGAGACCTGTGCCGGGGGCCGCACGTTCCGAGCACGAAGATGATCGGCAACGCGTTCAAGCTGACCCGGTCGGCGGCGGCCTACTGGCGTGGCTCGGAGAAGAACCCGCAGCTGCAGCGCATCTACGGCACCGCCTGGCAGAGCAAAGACGAGCTCAAAGCCCACCTGGAGCGCCTCGCGGAGGCCGAGCGCCGCGACCACCGTCGCCTCGGCGCCGAGCTCGACCTCTTCTCCTTCCCCGACGAGCTCGGCTCGGGCCTACCGGTGTTCCACCCCAAGGGCGGAGTCATCAAGCGCGAGATGGAGGACTACTCGCGGCGCCGGCACATCGAGGAGGGGTTCGAGTACGTCGGTACCCCCCACATCACCAAGGACGGGCTGTTCCACACCTCGGGGCACCTGCCCTACTACGCCGACACGATGTTCCCGCCGATGGAGCTCGAGGGTGCGAAGTACCAGCTCAAGGCCATGAACTGCCCGATGCACAACCTCATCTACCGGTCGCGGGGCCGGAGCTACCGTGAGCTGCCGTTGCGGCTGTTCGAGCTCGGCTCCGTCTACCGCTACGAGAAGTCGGGCGTCGTGCACGGGCTGACCCGGGTTCGCGGCCTCGAGATGGACGACTCGCACTCGTACGTCACGCGCGAGCAGGCGCCGGCCGAGATCAAGCACCTCCTTGGCTTCGTGCTGTCGCTGCTGCGCGACTTCGGCCTCGACGACTTCTACCTCGAGCTGTCAACGCGCGACGACGGTGAGAAGAAGGACAAGTTCATCGGCAGCGACGAGCAGTGGGCCGAGGCGACGTCGATTCTCGAGACGGTGGCCACCGAGTCGGGTCTGCAGCTGGTGCCAGACCCCGGCGGCGCCGCTTTCTACGGCCCGAAGATCTCGGTTCAGGCGCGCGACGCCATCGGGCGCACCTGGCAGATGTCGACGATCCAGTACGACTTCAACCAGCCCGAGCGTTTCGGTCTCGAGTACCAGGCTGCCGACGGCACCCGCCAGGAGCCGGTGATGATCCACTCGGCGAAGTTCGGCTCGGTCGAGCGGTTCCTCGGCGTTCTCGTCGAGCACTACGCCGGTGCCTTCCCGGTGTGGCTCTCACCCGTGCAGGTGCTCGCCGTGCCGGTCGCCGACGAGTACGCCGACTACCTCCAGGGCGTGCTCGACCGGTTGAAGCGCCGGGGGGTGCGCGTCGAGCTCGACGACAGCGACGACCGCTTTCCGAAGAAGATCCGCAACGCGAGCAAGTCGAAGGTGCCCTACGTGCTGATCGCGGGGGAGGACGACCGGGCCGCGGATGCCGTGTCGTTCCGGTTCCGCGACGGATCCCAGCGCAACGGGGTGCCGATCGAGGAGGCGATCGAGGAGATCGTCGCAGCGATCGACGCACACGTGCAGGTGTGAGTGCTGCGTTGGGAGCTCGTGCACTGGCTGCTCGCTCGACTGACCCCAGCAGTCACACGACACGCCGACGACACGCCGACTTTGACGTGAACTTTGCGAAAAGGCTTGCCAACGGGTCGGATTCACCGTAGAAATCTCTTACCAGATCGCTTCGGCGGTCTGGGGATCGAGACCAAGAAGGCACTCCTTCCGAGCGGGGCAACCTGCACGGGCTCACCGGTGATGCGGCGAGCGAGCGCCGGAGCGGACTCGTTCGACACGGGCCATCGCACCGCGTCAACCGAAGGCCCCGGGAACTCATACTTCCCGGGGCCTTCACCCTTTGAGGCCCCCCGCACGGTTTGGGCCGGGGCGGGGATCGAGACGGGATTCGGGGCGCGACGGGCCGCGGGAGTCTAACCGTGGCGGAGGCGCGGCGGCATCCGAGCGGGATGGGCCGCGACGGCCCACGTAAAAGGCCCTGCGATCTCA
>JBBSTU010000209.1:0-6701 GCA_038235595.1 Actinomycetales bacterium
AGCTGATGGCGTGGGTCAAGGACACCGACAGCGACTACGTCGAAGGATCGGCTGCCCGCTGACCTGCGCTCTGGGTCGTGTGACCAGTGGATGCCGCCGGGTTCGTGCCCGGCGGCATCCTCGGTTGGGGGGGTTGGCGGGGTTGGCGGGTTTGGCGGGGTTGGCTGGTGGACCTAGCCGCTCGGAAGAGCCGGTCATCGCCCTTCGGGGGCCCGGGGCTGCTCGGCCAGCCAGTCGGCGAACGTTCGGCCACCGGTCCGTCCTTGGCCGGCCGCGGGGATGTTCTGCCGCTTCCCGAAGGCCCGCAGGGCACCGAAGGGTGCCGGTAAGCGCACCACGCGACCGGCCTTTCGCCCGTCGTGCTGCCGAAGGCCGGCGGCGAGCTGAGCCACGGTGAGCACCTCGGGCCCAGCGACGTCGGGTGGGCGGCGGTAGCCCGTCGGGCGGGGCGCTTCGGCGAGGTCGAGCAGCTGCGTGGCGACCCAGTCGGTGTCGACGGGCTGGAAGGCCATGCCTCCGACCTGAAACGTGAGACCTCCGCGGGTGAGGCTGCGGGCGAAGGTGGCAGCCAGCGAGTGGAACTGCGTGGCGCGCAGCACGGTCACGGCGGCGCCGGAAGCCGCCAGGGCCGCTTCCGCAGCCAGCTTGCGGCGGTAGTAGGACATCGGGAAGTCATCGATTCCGACGATGGAGATGTGCACGAGGTGCATGGCGGCATGGGCGGCATGCACGGCCTCGGCCAGGCGACGGGTGCCGGCCACGGTAACGGCATCACCCCGTCGGGGGTCGTCAGCGCAGTTGACCACTACCTCCGCTCCGCGGAGCGCGCCCACCAGCCCCTCACCCGTGGTCAGGTCGACGCCGGTTCGTCTGCTTACGGGCTCGACGTCGTGCCCGCGCCGGTCGGCCTCACGGGCCACACGCGAGCCCAGGTCACCGAACCCACCTGTGACGATGATGCGCACCTGCTCACGATGGCGGCATCCGGCCTGGTTGACAACCGGGTAGAGGGCCCTCGGTTGCCCGTGTGGCCTCTCACATGTTGGCGGGACTGCCGCAAACCACCCTGCGATACGCCTAGAGTGGCTGCGGCACACCGCGGTGCCGTCCCGACGGCCCCGCGTCCATTGCGGATCAGGGTCGTGCACCCGTTCCGGAAGGGAACCCTGTGAGCAAGCCCGTCGTCCTGATCGCCGAAGAGCTGTCACCCGCCACCATCGAGGCCCTCGGCCCCGACTTCGAGGTTCGGTCGTGCGACGGGGCAAACCGCGACGAGTTGCTGCCGGCGCTCGCCGACGTCGACGCCGTGCTGATCCGGTCGGCGACGAAGATGAACGCTGAGGCGATCGCGGCCGCGAAACAGCTGAAGGTGATCGCCCGCGCCGGCGTCGGCCTCGACAACGTCGACGTGCAGTCGGCCACCCAGGCGGGAGTCATGGTCGTCAACGCACCCACCTCGAACATCACCTCGGCCGCCGAGCTCGCCATCGGCCTGCTGCTCGCGACCGCCCGAAACATCGCCCCCGCCAACCAGGCCCTCAAGGCCGGGGCGTGGAAGCGCAGCAAGTACTCGGGTGTGGAGCTGCTCGACAAGACGGTCGGGGTCGTGGGTCTCGGACGCATCGGTGGCCTCGTCGCCGAGCGGCTCAAGGGCTTCGGCATGAAGGTCATCGCCTACGACCCCTACGCCTCGCCCGCCAAGGCCGGGTTGGTCGGTGCCCAGCTGGTGGGTCTCGACGAGCTGCTCGCCCAGTCCGACTTCATCACCGTGCACCTGCCCAAGACTCCGGAGACCCTCGGCCTGATCGGTGAGGATGCCCTGAGCAAGGTCAAGCCGTCGGTGCGCATCATCAACGCGGCTCGCGGAGGCATCGTCGACGAGGCGGCCCTGGCCAAGGCGATCGGTGAGGGCCGGGTCGCCGGTGCCGGCATCGACGTGTTCGTCACCGAGCCGACCACGCAGTCACCCCTCTTCGAGCACGAGTCGGTGGTGGTCACGCCGCACCTGGGCGCCTCGACCGACGAGGCGCAGGAGAAGGCCGGAGTCGCCGTGGCGAAGTCGGTGCGGCTGGCGCTCGGCGGTGAGCTGGTGCCGGATGCCGTCAACGTCAGCAGCGGCTTCATCGCCGAAGAGGTACGGCCTGGAATCTCGCTGGTGGAGAAGCTCGGTCGCGTCTTCACCGCCGTCGCCGGCACGGTGCCGGCCCAGCTCGACGTCGACGTGCGCGGCGAGATCACCCAGCACGACGTGAGCGTCTGGAAGCTCGTGGCCCTCAAGGGCGTCTTCACCGATGTCGTCTCGGACGCCGTGACCTACGTGAACGCACCGGTGTTCGCCGAGCAGCACGGTTGTGTGGTTCGTCTCGTCACCGACCCCGACGCCGGCGACTTCCGCAACGTCACCACCCTGCGCGGAACGCTCGGCGATGGCACGGTGGTCAGCGTCTCCGGAACCCTGACCGGCCCGAAGATGGTCGAGAAGCTCGTGGGCATCAACGGCTACGACATCGAGGTGCCGCTCACCGACCACATGCTCGTCTTCGAGTACTCCGACCGTCCCGGCGTCATCGGCTCCATCGGCCGCATCCTCGGTGAGGCGAACATCAACATCGGCGCGATGCAGGTCTCGCGTCGGGGCGACCAGGCCATCGGGGTGCTCAACGTCGACAGCTCGCTCCCACCGGCGCTCGGCACCGAGATCGCGACCCTCGTCAGCGCCACCACGTTCACGGCTGTCGACCTTCAGGAGTGACCCGGGACTGAGCCGCGACTGAGCCGCGACGGAGCCGGGGCTCAGGCGAGGCCCGGACTCCGCCCGGACTCGGCCCGGGCGCAGCGGCATCCTCAGAGCTGAACGGCCGACCCCATCGAGACGGTGCGGTCGTTCGGCAGCCTGAAGTAGTCGATCGGTGACGCAGCGTTGTGCGCGAGCCCGATGAAGATCCGCTTGCGCCAGGCCGGCATCGACCGGTCGGGCCCCCGTTGCAACGTGATGCGCGAGAGGAAGTAGGTGGCGCCGTCGGGGTCGACCGGCACCCCCGAGTCGCGCGCTCTGGTCAGGGCCAGCGGCACGTTCTGGTCGTCCTGGAAGCCGTAGTGCAGCGCGATGTGGATGATGTTCTCACCTACCTCGCCGAGCTCGTGCCAGGTGAGGCAGTCGTCGTCGGGCACGTGCGGCACGTTCTCGGAGATGGTCGAGACAATGACGACGTGCTCATGGAGGACGTGGTTGAGGCGGGTGTTCTCGCGCAGGGCCAGCGGCGTGGTCTGGTCGCTCGGGTGCACGAACACGGCCGTACCGGGAACGCGGGTGGGCTGCTCCAGCCGGACCCAACGGACGAACCCCTGGATCGGGCCCTCCTTGTGTCGGCGCTCGGCGGTGACGATCGTTCCGCCTCGCTGCCAGGTGAGCATGATGGTGGCGACGCTGACCGCGATGAGCACGGGCAGCCACCCGCCGTGCACGATCTTCGTGAGGTTCGCGGCGAAGAAGACAAGCTCGAGACCCCCGAAGAGCAGGCCCACGACCACCAGCTTGCGCCGCGACCAGCCCCACGCGGCCTCAGCGAGCACGAGGAAGAGGGTCGTGGTCAGCAGGAACGTGCCCGTGACCGCGAGACCGTACGCCGTCGCGAGCTTCTCTGACGACTGGAAGGTGAGCAGCAGTAGCAGCACCGCCGCGTAGAGGATCCAGTTGATGGCCGGCACGTAGATCTGGCCGCTCTCGACCTGCGAGGTATGCCGCACGGTGAGGCGCGGTAGGTAGCCGAGCCGCTCGGCCTGCCGCGACACCGAGAAGGCGCCCGAGATCACGGCCTGAGAGGCGATGACGGTCGCGGCGGTGGCGAGCACCACGAGGGGAAAGACCGCCCATGAGGGGGCCAGCAGGTAGAACGGGTTCGACACCTTCGAGGGGTCAGACACCACCAGCCCACCCTGGCCCAGGTAGTTCAGGGTGAGGCACGGGAAGACCAGGAAGAACCAGGCCCGCCGGATGGGGTCGCGACCGAAATGGCCCATGTCGGCGTACAGCGCCTCCGCACCGGTGATGGACAGCACGACCGCACCCATGGCCACGAAGGCGATGCCGGGGTGCTCCACGATGAACAGCACGCCCCAGTGCGGCGACAGGGCGGTGAGGATCTCGGGGTCGGCGGCGATGCCACGCAGGCCGAGCAGGGCCAGCACGACGAACCAGACCACCATGACCGGCCCGAAGAGCCGACCGACCCGGGCAGTTCCGGCCCGCTGCACGAGGAACAGGCCGGTGATGACGGCAGCACCGAGCGGCACCTCGAACTGGCGCAACGACGGTTCGGGAACCGAGAGACCCTCGATGGCCGACATGACCGAGATGGCGGGCGTGATGACGCTGTCGCCGTAGAACAGCGAGGCTCCGAGCACCCCCAGCAGCATCACGAGCACGGCGCGCCGACCGCCGGGACGCACCATCCTGCGCGCCAGGGCGGCGAGCGCCATGATGCCACCCTCGCCGTCGTTGTCAGCGCGCAGCACGAACGCCACGTACTTGACCGACACGACGACGGTGACCGACCAGAAGACGAGCGAGATCACGCTGTGCACGTCGTCATGGGTCGGGGCCACCACCCCGCCGTCGATCGAGAAGACGGTCTGCAGGGCGTACAGGGGAGAGGTGCCGATGTCACCGAAGACCACGCCCAGGGCGCCGAGCGCGAGGGCGGCACCCCCGGTCTGGGCGCCGGCGCGAACGTTGCTCACCTGCTGAGCATCACCGACATGGGCTCCCCGGTCCAGCGGTGGGGCCGGGTCGGTGCCACGGGTCTGTGGGACGGGTCCTGTTGTCCCTTACTGCCGCGTGCGGGCGCTGTTGGTGAGACTGGCGTCTCAGCGTGTGGAAACCCCCTTTACCCCCGGATTCCGAGGCGTACCGTCGAACTCATGTCGCGGCGGCTGGTACTCCTCATTCTTAGCCGCGGCGAGTCTCTCTAGTCAGCGAACTCGCCGCGGAGACCCCGCGCTACCCGCTGACCGGTTCGCCCACCCGGGCTCGAGCCGCCCGAGACCACTTCTGGCAATGACGCATGAAGGACTTGATGACAATGAGCGAAGACGCCCAGGCCGCACGACAGGCCCTGCAGGAGTCGATGGACCTGCGCGACCAAGGCCATACCGACGACTGAGCCAAGGCCGGAGGACACGAGCGAGGAACGAGTGAGGCCCGGATGGCCGGTTCGGCTCGGTCGTCGTCTCCGACGCCTGAGAACGACGTAAGGGCCCCCATCGGACGCCGGTGGGGGCCCTTCGCGTTCGCACCGTGAGACATGGATTCCGCATCGCAAGACGGTTCATAGGGTGGGACCATGGCAGAGCAGCAGGTCAAGGACGACTACTCGATCGCGGTCATCGGCGGCGACGGCATCGGTCCGGAGGTCGTGGGCGAGGGCCTGAAGGTGCTCGAGGCCGTCATGGGTCACGGCGGCCCGACGTTCACCACCACCAGCTACGACCTTGGCGCACGGCGTTGGCACGCGACGAGGGAGACCCTGCCCGACTCTGTGCTGGCCGAGCTCCGCGCTCACGACGCCATCCTGCTGGGGGCTATCGGTGACCCGAGCGTGCCGAGCGGGGTGCTCGAACGCGGCGTGCTGCTGCCGCTGCGCTTCGCTCTCGACCACTACGTCAACCTGCGCCCGGCCAAGCTGTTCCCCGGCGTCACGAGCCCGCTCGACGTCGCCCGCGTGGCGCCCGACGGCATCGACTTCGTCGTGGTGCGCGAAGGCACCGAGGGCCCCTACACCGGCAACGGCGGTGCCCTGCGCGTCGGCACACCCGCCGAGGTGGCCACGGAGGTCAGCGTCAACACCCGCTACGGGGTCGAGCGCGTCGTGCGCGACGCGTTCGCCCGGGCGCAGGCCCGCCCCCGCCAACACCTGACGCTGGTGCACAAGCACAACGTGTTGACCTACGCCGGCCATCTCTGGCGCCGCACCGTCGAGGAGGTCAGCGCCGAGTTCCCCGACGTCGAGACCGCCTACCAGCACGTCGACGCTGCGACGATCTTCATGGTCACCGACCCCGGCCGCTTCGACGTGATCGTCACCGACAACCTGTTCGGTGACATCATCACCGACATCGCTGCTGCCATCGCGGGCGGCATCGGGCTCGCCGCATCCGGCAACATCAACCCGGCCCGCACGACCCCCAGCATGTTCGAGCCGGTACACGGTTCGGCGCCCGACATCGCCGGACAGGGCAAGGCTGACCCGACCGCGGCCATCCTGTCGGTCGCGATGCTGCTCGAGCACCTGGGCCGACCCACCGACGCCGCGCGCGTCGAGACGGCCGTGGCGGCCGACCTCGCCGAGCGTGCCGATACGGTCCGCAGCACCAGCGCGGTCGGTGACGCCGTCGCCGCTCGACTCTGACCTCTCGCGTGCCGAGCCGACTGGTGCCGCCACCGGCCCCGCGGGCCAGGGGATGCCGCCGGGCCGGCTGAGCGGCATCTCGGGTGTTGCTCCTTTCGGTTCGGTCCCGACTTCGCTGTCTCAGCATGTGGGAGATAGCCTGAAGAAACTGTTGACTGCTTTGGAGGAGTGCCATGAGTTCCGATGTCACCTCGGCCTCGCCGGGTCCGTTGTCGTTCGAGGTTGCCCGTCGCGACGACCCGACCCCGCCGGAGCAGATCGCATCGGTGCTGGCCGACCCCGGCTTCGGCTCGA
>JBBSTU010000210.1:0-6642 GCA_038235595.1 Actinomycetales bacterium
AGAAATCTGGTGGGCGTGCGTCGCCCGGGTCAGGCGCGCCCCGCCCCGAACTGTTCGACGCCGATGACCGGCCGCAGGGCCCGTTCCACGGCCCGGGTGCTGAAGGCGCGGCGGATCACGTTGTCACACATGACGTTACCCAAGGAGCCCATGATCATCGCCTGGTCGAGCGCCAGGTAGCGCCGTGCGATGGTGCCCGAACGCACGGCGACTGCATCAAAGAACCCTCCCCGACCGTAGGCGCCGAGTTCGTGCTGGATGCCGGCCAGGTTCCGGTAGGCCTGCCGCGGCTCGTGCATCATCGCCAGGAACGACGCGTGCGGTGTCACTACGCCGTCACCGTAGGTGGGGTTGGGGTTCGTGGCGGGGCGACAGTCGCCGTAGCCCGGGTCGTAGTTGGTGCTCTCCTGGTCGGAGAAGTAGCCGTCGGGGTTGAGTCCGAGGGCGTCCACGCCGTATTCGCGGTAGCCGCCGGCCGGGTTGCTCGAGGGTGAGAACCCCCAGAAGCCGTAGTCGGCCTCGAGCAGACCGTGCTCACGCTGGGCGCGAACGTGCAACGGGTGGTTGCGCCCCCAGCTGCGCGGCGCCCACCGCTCCTCGGGCACGAAGACGTCCGGCATCAGCTCCTCGAACATGCTTCCACCCCAGCCGGGCACCACGTGCAGGCCGCGGTAGGTGTGGGCGCCCTCGTACACCTCTTGACCGAAGTAGGTGCGCGTGACACCGACCGGCTGCATCTCGGGCCAGGACCAGTCGCACGAGTCGGGAAAGGTGCGCCAGAGCGCGTAGTAGTTCTTGGCCGGGATCTGCCCCGTGATGAGCCCGAGATAGGTGGTGATCCGGGTCTCGGAGACCGTGGTGTCGTAGTAGTTCGGCGTGTAGGTGACGTCGGCACCCACCCCGATATAGTTGCCGACGACGCCAACGTAGTCGGGCGGGGTCGCGCCGTCGTAGAAGCCGCCGTGGATCAGCCCGCCGGGGCGGGTCGCGCTGTGCTCGTTGTAGTACATGTCCCAGCGCATCCGCTTGAACAGGCGCGCGGCGAGCGGGGCTGCGGTGCGGTCGGCGCCCTTGACGACGAGCAGCGCAGCGCCCAGCCAGCCGTTGTCGACGCTGGAGGCGAAGGGGTAGACGACGTCACCGCTGTCGGGCCAGGTGGTGATGACGTCGCCGGTGGCCTCGTCGTACCAGTTGTAGAACATGCCACTCGGCCGGTGGTGCTGCAGGCGGGCCAGGGTGTGCAGGGTGCGCATGAGTCGCGCCGTGCTCTCGCGGTGGGTGATGAGACCGAGCTCACGAGCCACGATGGTCGACCAGAGGTAGCCACCGATGTTCGTCGGGCTGGTATACCCCGAACGGTCTGCGGCGGCGAGCGACTCGGGGATGTTGTCGGCCGGCAGGCCGGTGCGTGAGTCGGTCATGCGCTCCAGGCTGCGCCACGTGTCAGCCGCCCACCGGCGTGACTGCGTTCGCCGGGTCGCGTCGGTGGTCGTCGTTCCGATGAGCGCCGGTGCGGAGCCCAGGGTCTGCGCCGAGGCGCGGGCGGGCAGCAACGCGAAGGCTGCGACCGATGCCGCTCCGCTGACCAGCAGGGTGCGCCGCGTCGTGCTGGCACGCCCGGTAGCGGCATCCAGCGGGGCAAGCGGCGCGGGGTTGCGGCGTGAGGATTCTGACATGGTCAAGCTCCGTTCTCTCGTTCGGGCAGTCTGTCGTTCGCACTCTGTCGTTCGGCAGTTCTGTCGTGGGGGATCGTTCTGGTCACTTGATGCCGGTGGTGGCGATCCCCTCGATGAACCGCCGCTGGAAGATCAGGAACACGACGAGGATCGGGATGATGACGACCGTCGCACCCGCCAGGAGCAGCCCATAGTTGGTGCTGTTCTGGCCGGTCGAGTAGAGGGCCAGGGCGACGGGCAGCGTGTAGTGGGTCTCCGACTGCGCCACGACGAGCGGCCACAGGAAGTTGTTCCAGCTACCCAGGAAGGTGAGGATGCCCAACGTGGCCAGCGCCGGCCCGCACAGGGGCAGGATGATCTGGCGGAAGATGCGCAGCTCGCCGGCCCCGTCGACCCGACCGGCGTCGAGCAGGTCCTTGGGCAGGCCGAGGATGAACTGTCGCATCAGGAAGACCCCGAACGGGGCGACCAGGAACGGCAGGAACAGGCCCGGTAGCGAGTCGACGAGGCCGACGTTGGCGACGAGCACGAACAGCGGCACGAACGTCACGACGCCGGGGATCATCAAGGTGGTCATGACGGCGGCGAAGATGACCTTCTTACCCCGGAACTCGAGCATCGCCAGGGCATAGCCGAGCATCGAGCAGAAGAGCAGGTTGCCGGCCGTCACCACGACCGCCACGATCGTCGAGTTGAGGAAGTAGGTGCCGAAGGACAACCGGGAGAACAGCTGTGTGTAGTTGTCGAGCGAGGCCTTCTCGGGCCACCACGTCGGCGGGATCTGACGCAGCTCGCCCTCGCCCTTGAAGCTGCCGAGCACCATCCACACGAACGGGGCGATGACGACGACGAGGGCCAGCGCCAGGATGACGTAGAGCCACCAGTGCCCGTTGCGGCTCGACCCGACCATTCCCGACTCTGAGGTCTTGATGGGAGCCGGCGCCTTCGCTGACGACGGTGGGCGGCGGGTGTCGACGCTCATGTCAGGTCCTCTCTCGGAGCAGCCGGAACTGGATCGCGGTGACGATGGCGATGACGATGAAGATGAGATAGCTCATCGCTGAGGCGAGCCCGTAGTTGCCGAAGCCGAACTGGTTGTAGGTGTACATCGACACCGAGACGGTGCTGTTGAGCGGCCCACCCTGGGTCATCACGAACGGCTCCTCGAAGAACTGCAGGTAGCCGATTGCCGTCGTCACCGACACGAAGAGCAGGGTCGGTCGTAGCAGGGGCAGGGTGACGTGCCGGAAGCGTTGCCAGACGCCCGCCCCGTCGATGGCTGCGGCCTCATGGAGCGACTGCGGCACCCCCTGCAGGCCGGCGAGGAAGATGATCATGCCGGTACCGAAGTTGCGCCACGACGCCATCATGATGAGGGCGGGCATCGACGAGCTGGGGTCTCCAAGCCAGTTCGGACCGCTGATCCCGACCCAGCCGAGGGCGGTGTTGATCAGGCCGCCCGGGTCTTGCAGCAGGAAGCGCCAGACCACGGCGACGGCGACGATCGAGGTGATGACCGGTATGTAGAAGCCCAGTCGGAACACCGAACGGAACCGGGTGATGCCCTTGTCGAGCGCCACGGCAGCGGCAAGCGCGAGGGCAAGCGTGAGCGGCATCCCGACGACGACGAAGTAGGCCGTGTTGAGAGCCGCTTTGCGAAAGACGGGGTCACCGAGCGCCTTCGTGAAGTTGTCGAGCCCGATGATGTTGACGTTGAAGGGGTTGCGCAGGTCGCGGGCCTTGGTGTCGGTGAACGACATGAACAGTGACTGCACCACCGGCCACGCAGTGAACGTCAGGAACAGCACGCAGAACGGCACGGCGAGAATCCAGGCGGCGCGCGCCTCCCGCCGGCCCGCTCTGCTGGCTGCCGGCTTCGCCGGTGGGTCAGAGCTGTCACCCGGTGGTGCCGGAACCGCCGTCGCGGTCGTCGGAACAGACATGGCCTACTGGCCCGTCCCGATCGACTGCGCCTGCTGCTGCACGGTCTTGAGGGCAGCGGCCGGGTCGGCTCCTGTCTTGGTCACCTTCTCCATCTCGGTGTCGAAGGAGGTGATGACCTGCTCCCACGTCGCGAACGACGGCGGAGCCTGAGCGGTCTTGAGCTGCTCGCCGAACACTGCGAGCTTCTTGTCGCCCGAGAGCGTCGGGTCCTCCCACGCGCTCTGCACCGACGGGAGGTCGGTCGACATGCCGTACCACTTGACCTGCACCTTGGGGTCAGACAGCCACTTCACGAACTTCCACGACGCGTCGCGGTTCTGGGTGTTCTTGAAGACGGCGAGGTTGGAGCCACCGACGAACGACGACGACTCCTTCTTCGCGGGAATCTTCGCCACGTTGTACTTGTCCTTGAAGCCGGCGCCGCCGACCTTCTCGACGGCCGACATCTCCCACGGCCCGGAGATGAACATCGGCACCTTGCCGCTAGCGAAGTCGGGCTCGGTCGTCGGGGTGGCCGGCGCGGCCTTGTTGGAGATGCCGTCGGTGAAGAACGACTGGTAGTACTTGACCGCCTCGAGCATCTCGGGGCTGTCGAAGCTGTAGCCCTTGTCCTTGGTCAGCTCGGCGCCGTTCGACCAGGCGAAGGGCATGATCGACTGCCACGAGCCGGTGCCGCCCGCCTGCAGCCCGATGCCCCACTTGGCCCCGGCCTTGGTCTGCATCGCCTTGGCCATCGCCTTCAGGCCGTCCCAGTCGGTGGGGGCGGCGTCGAAGCCGGCCTTCTTGGCCAGGTCGGTGCGGTAGTAGACGACTCGCGTCTCGACATACCACGGGATGCCGAACGAGGTGCCGTTGACCTCGGTCGTCTTCTGGGCACCGGGAAAGAACGCGCTCTTGTCGATCGACGGGGGGGTGGGGTCGAGCGCGTCGAGCCCGGCGAACTCCCCCATCCACGTCGTACCGACCATGGCGACGTCAGGTGTCTTGTTGGCGGTGATCGCGGTGGTGAACTTGTCGTGTGCCGAATCCCACGGAATGGCAGTCACATTGACCTTGACCCCTGGGTTGGCGGCTTCGAACTCCTTGGCGAGGTCGGGCAGCTTGTCGCCCTCGGCGCCCATGGCCCAGACGGTGATGGTGCCCTTGGCGGCGCCGGTGCTGACGGCAGAGCCGGTCTCGGGGCTCCCCGAGCCGGCACTGTCGGTGGCGCGTCCACACGCGGACAGCGTGAGAGCGGTTGCCGTGAGGCCGGCCACGGTGATGGCGATGCTGCGTTTCATGAGGTTCTCTCCTTCTCGGACGTGCTCGGGTCTCGTCGGTCGGTTAGGTGGCCGCTGGTCAGCAGCGAGGTAGAGCCGGGATGCTGCCCGGCGGGCAGCCGCACGACTGGCGCAGCACGATGCGGGTGGGCAGCACCTGAGGGTTGGCGTTCACGGCCCCGCCGCGCACCAGCTCGTGCAGGCGTTCGGCGGCCAGTCGGCCGAGCCCGCCCACGGGCTGCCGCACGGTCGTCAGACCGGGTCGCACGTACCTGGACGTCATGACGTCGTCCCACCCGACGACGGCGACGTCGTCGGGAACGGAGCGCCCGGCATCCTGCAACCTCGTCATGATCGACAGGGCGAGCTCGTCGTTCGCACAGACGAGCGCATCGGCGACGTGCTCGCCGGACAGCATGCGGTCGGCGAAGGCGGTGCCGTCGTTCTCGCGAAAGGCGATGCGCACCGGATCGGCCGGCTTGCGTCGTCGCGACCGGTGCGCCTGCACGAAACCCGCGTGGCGGCCGGAGATGTCGGGCGCCGCGTCGGGGTCACCGACGAAGAGCAGGCGCTTTCGACCGTGCTTGAGAACGTGTTCGGTGAGCTGCGCAGCGCTGGAGGTGTTCTCGGCGGCGATGGACTCCACACCAGCACGGTGCTCGCCGGCGATGACGACCACCGGCTTGCCGGCGTGCAGCACCCGCTGCACGCTCGGCTGGTCGACCACCTCACCGAACACGGCGAGGGCATCGACCCGGGTCGCGAGCTGTCGCACCGCCCGGGGCAGGTCGCCCTTGCTGTCGGCCAGCAACAGGATGACGCTCTGCCCGAGCTCGGCTGCGCGGGCCTCGAAACCCATCAGCAGCTCTGCGTAGTAGGGGCCGGACAGCTCGGGAAGCACGAGCCCGTGCGCCTCGTGGTGCCGCACGGCCAGGCTGCGAGCGGCGCTGACCGGCACGTAGCTGAGGGTCTCGATGGCGTCGAGCACCCGTTGGCGGGTGGGGGCCGAGACGACCTCCGGCCGCTGGATCACCCGCGACACCGTGGCGATCGAGACGCCGGCGTGCTCGGCCACGGAGTAGATCGTGGCTCCCGAGCCGGTCTGGCGAGCGATCGTCACAAGCGTGGTCCTCTCGGGGTCTCGTCGTCGAGATGGGCAAGCGCCTGAGCCGGCCAGGGTCTGAGCAACTTCTCTGTAAGCGCTTACATCCGTTGCCACATAGTGCCCGCCTCGGTGGCCCGAGCGCAAGGGGCAGGCCCGGGAATCTTGGTGGCCCTGGCGGCCGAGCCGGCCCCTGAGCGTCAGCGAGCCTTGCAGCGAGACCCCTCGTCGCTGCGACGCGCGGCAGCAATTAGTGTCGAAGGATGTCAGGCGAAGGGATGCGCGCGGCGGTCGTGCTCGGGTCAGGAGGGGCACGTGGGTATGCGCACGTCGGCGCTCTGGAGGTGATCCGCGAGCGCGGCTTCGAGGTCGTGGCCATCGCCGGTACGTCGATGGGGGCCCTCGTCGGTGGAGTGGCGGCGGCGAACAAGCTTGACGAGTACACCGACTGGGCGCGCAGCCTGACCCAGCGCGAGGTGTGGCGGCTGCTCGACCTCAGCATCATGTCGTCCGGCGGAGCCATCCGGGCTGAGCGCATCATCGCCAAGGTCGGCGAGATCCTCGAGGGCGCCATGATCGACGAGCTGCCTATCCCGTACACGGCCGTCGCCACCGACATCAACGCCCGGCGCGAGGTCTGGTTCCAGCACGGCATGGTCGA
>JBBSTU010000211.1:0-6615 GCA_038235595.1 Actinomycetales bacterium
CACCTGCTCGACGCCGCCGCCTGTAACGGGTTCGTCGAGCTGCGACGGGCGACCCCCGAGCTCGGAGTCCTCGTCGACGACGCCGAGAACCTCGTCGGAACCCCGATGGAAGATGCCCTGCTCGAGGCGACCACCCTCGTGGACACGGCCGAGGGCGTGGTCGTCGTCGCGGCCGACACCCAGCGCGCCCTGGGGCTGTTCCGGGGCCTGGTGCCCGAGGTGTCCCGCGACGGATGCGGCATCCTGCTGTCGCCCCTGTCGGCCGCCGACGGCGACCTGCTGCGGGTGCGCGTCGACGTGCCGACCGAGCGACGACCCGGGTTCGGGTTCGTCGTGGCCGACGGCTCCTGCACTCCTGTACAGGTCGCCGATGCCTTTGCTCTTCCTGCTCCTGCCGGGCATCAGCCACCTCCGACGACCAGTCGATCGTGACCAGAGACAGCCCGCAGCGGTCGAGGTATCCCACCGCGCTCCACCGCGTCGGAATACCTCGAACCCGGAACGTCAACGGAGGCGGGTGGGCAGGTGGCGGCGTGGACCCATCCGGGGGGCTCGTCGGGGTCGGTGGTGGCCAGCAAGGCCGAGCAGGTGCTGCACGCGGTAGCGGTGGCCGGCGTACGGCTCGAGCAGCTCGGCGAGGCCGTCGTCGTCGACCGGTGTGCCCGTCAGGGCCCAGCCGATGTCCTTGGCGACGTGGTAGTCGCCGAAGCTCGGCGAGTCGGGGTCACCGAGGGCGCGCTGGGCCACCTCGGCCGCGGTCCACACCCCCACCCCCGGCAGTGCCCGCAGGCGGCGGTGAGCCTCGGCCACGGACACGGTGGCCCCCTCCTCGAGACGACCGGCGTGCCCGGCCGCGCGCACGAGGGTGCGTGAGCGCTGACCGTCGACGGACGCCTGCAACCAGGCCCACGACGGGATCGTGGCCCAGCCCCGTGCCGTAGGCGGCGAGAACAGGCCCCGGCCGGTGGAGTCGTCGCCGAAGGGCCCCGGCGCCACCGTGCCAAAGCGCCGCACCAGTGCCCGGTAGCCGGCGAAGGCCTCCTGCCCGGTGACCTTCTGCTCGATGACGGCCGGGGCGAACGCGTCGAAGACCAGGCCCGACCGGGCCACCCGCCAGTACGGAAAGCGCCGCCACGCCTCCGCCACGAGCGCGTGGTGCGCGACGAAACCCGACACGTCATCATCGTCACCGAGCAGGGCCGGCACCGACTCGAGCAACCACTCGGCACCGGCGCCCCAGGCCCGGGCCTGCACGACCCCCTCGTCGGGGCAGCACCACAGGTGCAGCGTGCCCGCACCGGCCGGGGTCTGCGCCGCCCGGGTGAACGACCCGTCTGCGCCCCAGCGCGAGGTCGGGTCGCCACTACCGCGCCGGAACACACCGAGCTGCGCACGCAGCCGGATCTCGCGGTCGGTGCGCCAACGACGCAACAGCGGCTCTGACACCAGACCAGTCTCGCTCACCACCGGCCGAGGTCCGGTGAGAGGATGCCGGTGACGTTCCCACCGCGGCCCCGACGGAGACCCCCATGACGACAGACGCCAACTACCTGCCCAGCCCGTCCGACTGGGTGCGCGACCAGGTCGCCGAGATCGAGCGCACCGGCACCACCACCTCGGTGAACATCCAGGACCTCCCCGTCGTGCTGCTGACCATGACCGGGGCCAAGTCGGGCGGCGTGCGCAAGGTACCGCTCATGCGCGTCGAGCACGAGGGGCGTTACGTCGCCGTCGCCAGCAAGGGCGGCGCCCCCGAGCACCCGCAGTGGTTCCACAACCTGGTGGCCCACCCCGACATCGAGCTGCAGGACGGCACCGAGACCCGCTCGGTGCACGCCCGCGAGCTCGAGGGCGAGGAGCGCGAACAGTGGTGGCCGCGGTGTGTTGCGGCCTTCCCGCCCTACGCCGAGTACCAGACCAAGACCGACCGGCTCATTCCGGTGTTCGTGCTCGAACCGCGCTGAGCACCTTCCAGAAGCAGGTCAGGCCGAGACGTCGTCGCTCACCCCACCACCGCCACCACCTCCACTGCCGCGCGCCGCTCGACGGTCGGCGACCAGGTGGTGCGACCGCGCGTACAGCCAACCTGCGAGCGCCGCGACGACGTCGACGATGGTCACAATGAAACGCGAGGTGATGGCGACGGCCGCCGCCGCCGGGGTGGGCAGGATGGTGGCGAGCACCAGGGTGAGCAGACCCTCGCGGGCTCCCAGCCCTGCCGGCAGCACGACGGTGAGCATGCCGAGAGACACCGACAGCGCATAGCCGCTCATCGCGGCCACCGTGAGACCTGGATGGGGCAGCGCGTCGCCCGCCACGGCCCGGGCGAGCAGCAGGGTATGCACCCCGAAGGCCAGCCACACCAGCACCATGATCACCACGGTTCGCGCCACTGCAGGGCCCGACAGCCCGTGCTCGAGCGGTGCCCGCCGCAACAGCCGCAGGCAGGCCGCGATGATCGTGTTGAGCAGCCGGGGCACGCACAGCGCCACGATGACCGGCACGGCCAGCAGCACCCACCAGTGGAAGCCTCCCGACCCTCCCGAGCTCGCCGAACCACCACCGAGCAGCAGCGACGCCGCCGGCAGGCCGATGAGCCCACCGGCCAGCAGAGCGAAGCCGATCGCGAGAAAGCCGGCCACGGCGGTGCGCCGGCGCGGCACCCCGAGCCGCCCCGCCATGTCGGCCTGCACCAGCACCGACCACACCGAGCCGGGCAGGTACTTGCCCAGCTGCCCCACGAAGAAGACGCCGCTCGCCGGCGCGAGATGCAGGTCGGAGCCGAGATCGGCCAGCACCACCCGCCAGCCCAGCATCGTCAGCCAGGTGCCCACCGCGGCGGCCAGGGTCGAGAGGGCGAAGGTGGCGCCTGAGATCTGGCTGAGGTGCACCGAGACGTCCGCCCAGTTCCTGACGACCGCGTAGACCACCGCAGCGAGCACCACGGCCGAGATGACGACGCGCGCCACCGAGAAGAGACGTTGCCGGCTCACGAGACCGCCGCTCTCACCGGCGCCGAAGCGTGAGACGCACCAACCCGTAGGCCGCGTCGTCGGCCCGAGCCCGCTGGGCGGCATCCCGCATGCGGGCGTTGACCGTGCCGTCGAGGTCGCCGATCAGCACGAAGCCCAGGTCATCGGCGCGAGCCAGGATGCCGCGCACATCAGACGGGCTGACCGCTCCGTCGGCGCCGGGCGGGCCGATCGGCACCGTGATGATGAGCAGACCGTGCGAGCGCAGAGCCCAGGCCGCCTGCTCCAGCACGTGGTCGACGTCGGCCCCGTCGCAGCCGCGCGGGTGGATCCGCACGATCACGTCGAGGGACCCGGTGTCGACGTCGAGCGCAGCGACGCTCGGATGGGCCCCGGTGAAGTCGATCTCGACCGGTGCGAAGCCGACGGCTCGCGCCCAGCGCGAGAACAGCGACCGAGCGCCCGTCTCGTCGACGATGACGGCGCTGCGCCGCCCGTCGTCACGCACGCGCACGATCGCGGCCAAGGCGCCCAACGCGGCCCACGACGCCACGCGGTCGAGCGAGCGGGGCAGACCGAGCGCCCGGGCCAGCCGCTTGACGTCGTCGGCCTCCGACGGCTCCCCCAGCACGTCGGTGGTGAGCACCCAGTCGGGGAGGTCGTCGCGCTGGAGGGCCACGATGGCGCGGCGGGAGGAGACCCGGTTCGCGACCCGTTGGCGCGCAGCCGCCCACCGGGTGCCCAGCAGCACCGGATTGCCAGCAGCGGGTGGGTCGGCAGGGTCGTCGAGCACGAACGTGTCGACGGACAGCGCCTCGAGGGTGCCCAGGTAGTGCGCCCACGGGCCGGACAGGTCGGGGGTCTTGACCCCCTCGGCGAGCCGGTGACGCACCTCGGGTTCGAGCAGCCGACGCAACGCTTCGGTCAGCGCCTGCTCGTCGCCGGGAGGCACGAGCAGACCGTTGACCCCGTCGACCACCTGCTGGGTGAAGGGTGCGACGGCACTGGCGAGCACGGGCAGGCCGTGCACGTGGGCGAGCACGACGTTCGAGGTGGTCGTCGCGCTGCGGTAGGGCAGGGCGAGCACGTCGTGGTCGGCCAGCAGCGCCGCCAGCGCCTCGGACGGCACGTAGCCGTCACGGATCTCGACCCGGCCGGCCAACCCGGGATCGCTGGCGAGCTCGCCGATGACCTGACGGCTGGCCCCCCACAGCTCGCCGGCGATCGTCAGGGTGACGTCAGGCACGGAGCGCATCGCCCGAAGCAGCACGTCAATGCCCTTGTGCTCACGAATCAGGCCCAGGGCCAGCAGGCGAACGGGACCCGCCCGGGAGTCGCGCGAGACGGGCTCGCCCCCCCTGACGTGCGGCGGCAGGTCGGCCACCGAGATGCGCCGGGCCCCAAGGTCGTGGGCCACCAGGGCCTGCTCGGCGGTGTGCACGAGCACCGAGTCGGCCCGACCGAGCAACGCCGCCATCAGCCTCGCGTCACCGGTGCGAGGCTCGGGCGGCAGCACGGTGTGGCACACGACGATCGACTGCGGCCGGGTCGGCGGTACACCGGTCCGGCCGGGAGACTCGGCGTGACTGGTCGACCCCGACGAGACGTCAGACCCTGACGAGCCCGGCAGAGCGCCGGCTGCGCGCAGGAGCGCGAGGTGGGCCGGAACGACAGCGGGAAGCGCGTGCACGATGATGACGGCGTCGGCTCCGCGCAGCCGACGACCTACCCGCACCCAGGAGTCAGGCCGGGCCCAGCTGAGGGCGCGGATCGTTCGCGGAAAAGGCAGCACCTCGGGGCCGTCGGAGGGCAGCGCCGCTTCGGCCTGACGGCGCCCCGACGGGTGGGGGTGCGCCCACGACACGAGCGTGACGTCGTGACCCGCGTCGGCCAGGTGGTGGGCCAGCATCGTGGTGTGCGTGGCCACGCCCCCCTGGTGCGGGTGCGTCGGACCGACGACGGCGATCTGCAGGGCTGCCGAGCCCGGCGCCTCCAGGGCGAAGTCGTGCGTTCGGGCATCCGTCATGATGCTTCGACTCTAGTTCGCGAAGGTAGCGGAAGCATGCGTCAACGCAGGCGGCGCACCGACTCGATCGCGGCGAAGGGCACGAGGTGTCGGGCCACCACGTTGCTGGCCCGGCGCAGCTCGTCGGAGGCGTGCTCGGCGATCTCGAGGTGGTCGGCGCCCACCACGTCGATCGTGCCCACGGTGACCCTCGAGTCGATGTCGGTGAGAGCCACGGTGGCCCGGTCGCGGCTCACCGCCCGCAGCGCCGCACCGAGCGCGAAGCGGCGAGCGACGGTGGTCGGGGTGATCGCCCCCGGGGCCAGGCCGGTGACCGACCGCAACGCCGTCAGTGAGACCAGTACCGGCCACTCCGGCCGCAGCTCGAGCAGCAGCCAGTCGGGGCCGACGTCGGTGACGACTCCGGTGAGCACGCCCGATCTCAGTCGGGCGCCGACCACGGCGCCCTGGTTGGCGAGCAGTCGCGACTGCAGGTCGAGCGCAGCGCGTTCCCGCCGCGTGCGGTCGGCGACCTCTGCATCGAGCTCGCGCGAGCCCTCCTGGTCGAGCTGGGCCTCCAGGTCGTCGAAAAGCCGGTCCCACCGCACCCGAGCCTCCTCGCCGGCCACCCCCGTGGCGCCTCTGACGACCAAGCATAGCGAAGGAGATCTACCTGAGGCCAACAAACGTTATTGTCATTAATCTTGACCAAACACAAGCAAACAACATTGAATGAGCACTATGAAGACGCAGCAGACCTCCCCGGTGCTAGAACGGCGCAGGGAGCAGAGCAGGGAATGGCGCCTTGACGGCGCCCGAGGTCACGGCCACCCCCGCGGTCGGATCGGTCGGCTGACGCGCACCGTGAGTACGGTGGTGGCCCCCTTCGCCGCCATCACAGCGCTTCGGTTGCTCTACGGTGCCGCGGTGCACGCGTGGCCACCGGGAGGGCTGAGCAGCTCGTCCACCGTGGACGAGGTCGTGCTCGGCCTGCTGGCCTGGGCTGCCGTAGCGCTGTGCGCCTGGCTGGCGCTGGGCGTCACCCTGACGGCCCTGACGAGGATCCCCGGTCGCGTCGGTCGTTGGGTCGAGGTGGTGGCCGACCGGGTCACCCCAGCTGTGCTGCGACGTTCTCTGGCGATGCTGCTCGGAGTCTCGGTGAGCACGGTGGCGCTGCCGACCGGCACGGCCTCGGGCGCCGCCACCACCCTGGGAGGCATGACCAGCTCGGTCGGCTGGACGCTCACGGATGCCGGGCCGGGCCAGCGCGCGACCAGCCCGCTCGCTGAGCCCTCGCCCGCGTATCTCCCCACCCGGTCGGGGACCCAGAAGGCGAGTCCCACCATGAGCGACAGCAGTACGGCCGGCAGCAGTAGCAGTGCGGCAGCCGGTCCAGGCTTCCGCGTCACCGACCAGTACGACGACCGACAGACCAACCAACCGAGCACCCAACCGAGCACCCAACCGAGCACCCAGCAGGCCGACCAGCAGCAGGGTCCGGGTTGGCGGCCCACGGTCCCGGTGCGCACCGCCGGCGAACCAGCCACCCTGCTCACCCCGGCCCCGCGCACCGCATCGGCACCGGTCGAGCACGTCACGGTGAGGCGCGGCGACAGCCTGTGGTCGATCGTCGCGCGG
>JBBSTU010000212.1:0-6531 GCA_038235595.1 Actinomycetales bacterium
CAGAGCTTCTGCATGTAGTCGCCGAGCTTGGCCGGAGGCACCAGCCGGAAGGGGTAGTGGTGGGTGCGCGAGCGGATCGTGCCGATGACCTTCTCGGGCTCGGTTGTGGCGAAGACGAACTTCACGTGCTCGGGCGGCTCCTCGACGATCTTCAGCAGGGCGTTGAAGCCCTGAGGGGTGACCATGTGGGCCTCGTCGATGATGTAGATCTTGTAGCGGCTCTGCGCCGGGCCGTAGCTGGCCCGCTCACGCAGGTCGCGGGCGTCGTCGACACCACCGTGGCTGGCGGCGTCGATCTCGATGACGTCGACCGAGCCGGCGCCACCGCGGGCGAGCGCGACGCACGAGTCGCAGACCCCGCACGGCGTGGGCGTGGGGCCTTGCTCGCAGTTGAGGCAGCGGGCCAGGATGCGCGCGCTCGTGGTCTTGCCACAACCGCGCGGACCACTGAACAGGTAGGCGTGGTTGACCCGGCCGGTGCGCAGCGCCTGCATGAGCGGCTCGGTGACGTGCTCCTGACCGATGACGTCGGCGAAGCTCTCGGGCCGGTAGCGGCGGTACAGGGCGGTGGCCATTCCCGAACCCTAACGGCGATGGGCGACGCTCAGCTCTGCCGCTCGTCTGCCGCCGGCCCCCTCCAACAACACACCGAGAAGCAGCCAACCCACCCCGGTTGCAGCAACATGGGTTTGTCGATTGCTCGGTGTGGTGCGCAGGATGGGGGCGACTACCGACGTACGACGCCCCGTAGGAGAACCCATGTCGCCCCGCACCCTCTACCGCCGCGTCGCCGTCGCCGAGGTGGTCACCTGGACGCTGCTGCTCATCGGCATGTTGCTCAAGTACGTCACCAAGACCACCGACCTCGGCGTGCGGGTGTTCGGGCTGGCCCACGGCGTCGTCTTCATCGCCTTCTGCCTCGTGACGCTGCTGCTCTGGGTCAACCAGAAGTGGTCGCCCCGCACCGCGGTGCTCGGCCTGCTGAGTGCGGTCCCGCCGTTTCTCACCGTCTGGTGGGAGCGACGTCTCGAGCGGTCCGGCCGGCTCGACCCGACGGATGGCGGCTGGCGCCTCGCCCCCGGCGGCGAGGCTCCGCGCACCCGCGCCGAGCACGTCGTCAGCCGGCTCCTGGCCCGGCCCGTGGCGGCCGTCGCCATCGGCCTGGTCGCCGTCGTGGCGCTGACCGCGGTCGCTCTCGTCGTCGGGCCACCCGTGGGCAAGCAGGGCTGACCCCGCCTCCCCCGGGTTCGAGGTACGGCGACGCGCCCCGCCGCGTCCGAACACCTCGAACGGATGCCGCTGCCCGGCACCCCCGCCTCTGGACCTGTCAGCACCGGCCCAGCCCAGCGGCATACGGTGGCCTCACGACGATTTCCCGGGGAGGGACGCGAATGGGCGTGGTCACCATGCTGACCGGTGAGGTCAGAGCCGAGGGCGTGAGCAAGGCCATCGACTCGACGACTCTGCTGCTACCCACCGACGTGAGCGGCGACCCCGGCGAGTGCGTGGTGCTGCGCGGGCAGAACGGTTCGGGCAAGACGACCCTGCTGCGCATCATCGGCGGGTTGCTGGCGCCGAGCGCGGGCACCGCCACGATCGGCGGTCGCGAGGCCGACGAACGCGCCCGGGCGGTACGGGCTGCCGTGGCCGGGCTGCTCGGCGCACCGACGACCTACCGCGACCTCACCCTCATCGACCACCTCGTGCTCATCGACTCGACCTGGGGCGGCGACCCGAGCACCTCCGACGACCGGGGCACGGCCCTGCTGGAGCGCCTCGGCATCGCGAGCCTCGACGACCGCTTCCCCCACGAGCTCTCGTCGGGGCAGGAGCAGCTTTTTCGCCTTGCGATCACCTTCGCGCGGCCCTCCAGCGTGCTGCTGCTCGATGAGCCCGAGCAGCGCCTCGACACGACGAAGCGACAGATCGTGGCCGCGCTGATCCGCGAGCGCACCAGCGCCGGGTCGACCGTGGTGATGGCCTGTCATGACCCCGAGATGACCGCGTCTCTCGGCGACCAGGTCGTCGACATCAAACCGGCCCGTTGAGACCGCTGATGGGCGACGACAACCAGGCCGGTACGAGCAGCGTCGGCCTCGCCGAGAACGAGTTCGACGATGCCGAGCTGCTCGGCCAGGCCGACTGGATCATCGGCGGCGAAGAGGCGCGCAAGGCCCGACAGCAGGGCCTCTATGCCGCCTACCTGGTCTTTCTCGGCTCGCTGGCCTACGGCTTCCCCCTCGTGCAGGCGCTGTTCCGCACCTCCAACCCCGAGGTGCTTCGCCAGCAGCTCGCCTCGCCCGAAGCGGTGGGCCTGCTGCTGGCCGCCGTGGCCGGGGTGTTCCTCGCTGCGCTCTGGGTCGGTAGGTTTCGGGGCCCGGTCGTGCCGCCCCTGCCGTGGATCGACCTCGTCGTCACGACGCCGATCGACCGAGCCCTGTCGGTTCGCCGATGGTGGCGCTTCGCGCTGAGCGCCGGCGTCTTCCTCGGCGCGATCACCGGGCTCGTGCTCGGCGGGGGCCTGGCGTTCACCGGGGTGACCAGCCCCGTCTCGGTGGCCGTGGGTCTCGTCGCCGGCGCTGCGGTCGCCGTGGCCGCCACCCACCTCTGGCTCTGGTCACAGGTGCGGTCGTGGCCGGGCCCGAACCGCGGCCCGAAGCTGCTCTGGCACGTGCCCGAGGCCCTGCGCGAGCTGCACGTCGACGGGCTGCGAGCCCACTCGGCCAACACCTCGACGCTCGCCGGTTCGGCCATGACCGGCAACCTGCGCACCGCCCGGCTCGCGCTCGCCCGGCCGGTTCGCTTCGCCCGTGGCGTGCGGCTGCGACCCGGTCGCCCGTTCCCGACCATGGTGCGGCGCGACATTCTCGGCCTGTTGCGCTCGCCTGCCTCGCTGGCGGCCGGCTTCGGCCTCGTCGTTCTCGGGGGGGCCGTCGTGGTGTGGGCCGCGACCCAGAGCTCGGCCCCCGGCATCGGGGTCACCATCGGCCTCGTGCCGCTCTACCTCGGCTTCGGGGCCTGGTCGGAGGGGCTGCGGCTCCAGGCCGACAACGTGGGCACGCCCTCGCTCATCGGCTCGGGGCCGCTGGCCGAGGCGAGCGCCCACCTCGTCGTGCCGCTGGCCTTCACGACGGTCGTGCTGGCGGCCGGAGTGGTGGTGTCGGCGCTGACGGCGCCCGTCTCTGTGCTCTCCCTGCTCAGCCTGGTCGCGGTGCTCGCCGTGTTGTGCGGCGGACACCTGCTGGCTGCGTTCCGCGGCTCGGCCCCGGTGCGGGGTGGCCCGCAGGGAATGATCGCCTGGTATCTGATGCCGGTGCTCTTCGTGCTGATCGTCGGCTCGCTGATGACCTTCTTCGTCAAGGCGCAGCTGTGGTCGTGGTTGGGCTTCGCCGGCTGGATCACCATCGGGTTCGTGTGGTGGGGCTTCTGGCAGGCCCGGCGACTCACCCACATGCACCGCGCCTGAGCGGTCGGCCCACACCGATACCGCAGCGGCAGCGGCGCGGCACCGCTCGGCCGCAGCCAACGGACCGGCGGTGGCTGTGGGTAGGTTCGCCTCATGAGCGAGCTTCGTGTCCGTGACGCCACCGATGCCGACCTGGATGCCGTGCTGACCATCCGTTCCCGGTCGTTCGGTCCGCTCGGGGCCGACGGTCAGGGCTGGTGGCAGCGCATCGCCGACGAGACGGTGGGCGGTCGCATGCTCGTCGTGGTCGAGACCGCCGAGACGGGCAGCACGAGTGAGCGCGTGCTCGGCAGCGGCCGCATCCGGCCCCACCAGCAGGCGTGGGGCGGCCGGCATCTGCCGATGGGCGGCGTCGCGGGGGTCTACGTCGACCCGGCGGCCCGTGGGCGAGGCGTGGCGTCACTGCTCGGCCGGGCGCTCGTGCAGCGCATGACCGAGCTCGGCGACGTCGTGTCGTGCCTCTACCCCACGGCACCGATGCTCTACCGCGCAGTCGGCTACGAGCTCGGCGGCGGCCAGACCCGGTTCACGTACGCCGCTGACGCCCTGCGCTCCCTGCGCTCGGTGGCGCCGGGCGTCAGTGTTCGCTCGGCCGGGCCCGACGACGCCGACCGGTTCGAGACGCTGGCCCGCGACCACCAGCAACAGCACTGCCTGAGCGGCCCGATGCTGGCCGGCGCCCAGACCTGGCGAAACCGGCTGGCCGACACCGAGATGATCCACTACCTCGCCGACGACGGCTTCGTGGCCTACTCGCTCGGCGGCGGCGTGCTCACGGTCGAAAGCCTTGTCGCGCAGAGCCCGGGCACCGCGGCGGCCCTGTGGTCGGTGGTCGGCTCCGGCTCGTCGGCCGCTCCCGTCGTGCAGGCCTGGCTCGACCCGCGCGATCCGGTGGCCCTCGCTGTCGGCGGCCTGCCGGATGCCGGGGTGCACACGGTGCCGTGGATGCTCAGGGTGGTCGACCTGGGCGGAGCCGTCGCGGCGCGAGGCTTCGCGCCCGGTCTCACGGCCAGCGCCTCGGTCGCGGTCACCGACCCCGATGCGCCGGCCAACACCGGCACCTGGGTGATCGCCGTGTCCGGCGGCCGCGGCAAGGCGGTGCTCCAGCAGCCGTCCACGGTGCCGACCCGCACCACCCATCCGCAGTCGAGTGGCCACGACTCCCCGTCGAGTGGCCACTTCCGTACAGCCCCGGGCCGACCCGAGCCCCAGTCGAGTGGCCACCTCCGTACCGCGTCGGGCCCTGCGGCATCCGGTAAAGACGAGCAGCCGGTGCGGCTGGAAGCCCGTGGACTGGCAGCGCTGTGGTGCGGCTGGACCTTGCCGCGACTGCGTCAGGCCGGGTTGGCGGCCGGAGGGTCGCCGACCGACGACGCGGCCCTCGACGCGATCTTCGCCGGCCAGCCGTTCATGACCGAGTACTTCTGAGTCACGCCGACGGTGGGTTCAGTCGACCCGAGCAACCCGGTCTGTCTCTCGTACTGAAGGAATCGCCAGCAGGGCGATGACCGCCATCGCGCCCACAACGAGCAGCGAGTGCAGCACCCCGATGTGATCGCCGAGGAACCCGAGCAGCGGCGGCCCGGCGAGGAAGGCCGTGTAGCCGATCGTCGACACCACGCTCATCCGCGCAGCGGCCCGACGCGGCTCGTCGGCGGCCGCGCTCATACCGACGGGGAAGCCCAGGCTCGCTCCGACCCCCCACACGGCGGCGCCGACGAACGCGAGCCACTGCCCACCGAAGACGACGAGCAGGCATCCGACGACCGCGGCGAGGAACATGACGCGCAGCACGGGGAGACGGCCGTACTGGTCGAGCAGCCGGGTGCCGAGCAGGCGCCCGACGGTCATCGCGGTGAGGAACACCGCGAAGCCGAGAACGCCGGCCCAGCGGGGCAGCTGGTAACCGTCGGAGAGGGCCACCGCCACCCAGTCGTTGGCCGTGCCCTCGGTGAACGCCGCGGCCAGCACCACGACCCCGATGAGCAGGGTTCGCGGCTCGAGCCACGCCGCTCGCATCCTCGGCCTCTCGCCACCGGGCTCGTCGTCTGGGTCGGACTCGACGGTGTGCGGCAGGAAGGCCCGTGGGAACCACGGGACCACGACCGCCAGCAGAACCGCGACCCCCACGAGGTGGGCGGCGATCGACACGTGCAGGAACGACAGACCGGCCCCGATCAGGGCGCTGATGACCGTGCCCCCGCTGAAGGCGGCATGGAAGTGCGGCATGATCGCCCGGCCGAGCAGGCGCTCGACGGCCGCGCCCTCGAAGTTCATCGCGACGTCGAAGGTGCCGGTACCGGCCCCGACGAGGAACAGCGCCACCGCCACGATTGCGCGGTCGTTCAGCACGTCGATGCCGATGCCGACCCCGACGAAGCCGACGGCCTGGATCGTGGCTGCCCCCACCAGGGTTCGGGCGGCGCCGAAGCGGCCCACGAACCAGCCGGAGACCGGCAGCCCGATGACCGATCCGAGCGACGCCGCGAGGAGGGTGAGGCCCAGCTGGCCGGCGCTGAGACCGAGCTGGAACTTCAGGTCGGGCACGCGTGAGGCGAAGGCCGCGAACGCAGCACCGTTGAGGGCGAAGGCGGTGAACACAGCGGCGCGGGCCGTCTTCACGGCCGGGGTCAGCGGGAGGCGGACGGGGCTGGACATGCGCGGACTCTCGGTTCGAAGCTGCTCCCGGGCTGAGCGGCATCCGGGCGGGACGTTGCGGTGGGGCGGGCCACCGCAACGTGCGGGAAAAAGGGACACCCCACGTACCTGGAAGAGCTCTCCTACCCTTGCTGCATTCCTGCCCTGGGGGAGTTCGGAAAGGTACCACCACGCGGGGTGCCGACAGCGAGTGTATGCCGTAACGCCCGCGCCCATGAAACCGCAGCCGGCGCCCGCGCCCTACCCACCGCCGTACCTACCACCGCGCCTGCCCCGAGCCTGCCCCGAGCCTGCCCTGTGACACGGACGGATTTCTTCGGACCTGCCCGACTCCGGTAGCGTGCCCGACGGAGGATTCGCATAGTGGCCTAGTGCGCACGCTTGGAAAGCGTGTTGAGTGAAAGCTC
>JBBSTU010000213.1:0-6357 GCA_038235595.1 Actinomycetales bacterium
AGGAGCCGCTGACCGCCTTCGCCCGCTCCCTGCGTGACCGAGCGCCCGATGTGATGCTCCTCGCCCCTCCCCCAGGGCATCCGACCACGGTTCCTCGACGGCATCCGGCTGACGGCGACTGACGGCGACTGTCGGCAGGGTCGGCCCTGTCGGCTCACCCTGAGGCAGGCCACCGTCGCCTACGCTCGGGCCATGTGCCGCAACATCAGACAGCTTCACAACTTCGAGCCGCCCGCCACGAGCGACGAGGTGCGCGCGGCGGCTCTGCAGTACGTACGTAAGGTAAGCGGGGCGAGCAAGCCGAGCCAGGCCAACCAGCAGGCCTTCGACGAGGCCGTCGAGGCGGTCGCGCAGGCCACCGCCCATCTGCTCGAACACCTCACCACCAACGCTCCGCCCAAGGACCGCGAGGCCGAACGCGAGAAGGCCCTGGCGCGCAACGCGGTCCGCTTCGGAACACCCGCCTGATCGGATCACGTTGTCGTTCTTTGTCGTCGGCGTGGCGGTCGTTCTCGCCCTGCTCAGCCTGCTGCTCCACCGTCGTCTCGCCGTTGCGCCCCAGTGGCCGGCTGCCGTTCGCCGGGTGATCGCCATCGTGCTCGGGCTGGCCGGGGTGGCCACGATGGTGGCGTTCGCCATGCAGGCCGGACTGATCGACCCGCACCGGGCCCGGTGGGCGGCCTGGGCCGGGATGACCTGGCTCGCCGTGGGCTGGTACCTGGTGCTCGGGGTGCTGGCCCTTGCGGCGCTCGGCCTGCTGGCCCGCGTCGTCGGAGGTCGCCCGGCCCGGCGACGGGTGCTTCGCGCAGGCACCCCGCTCGTTGTCGTGGCTGCCCTGGCCACGACGGGCTACGGGCTCCACGAGGCTGCCGAACCGCAGATCACCACCGCGTCGTTCTCGAGCCGGCAGCTCCCCGCTCAGTTCGAGGGGATGCGGGTGGCGCTCATCTCCGACCTGCACGTCGGGCCGGTGCGGGAGGAGAGCTTCACCCGTCGGGTCGTGAACGAGGTCAATGCTGCACATCCGGATCTCGTCGTGCTCGCCGGCGACCTCATCGACGGCCGGGTGGAGCAGGTGGGCGGCGCGACAGACCCGCTTCGAGACCTTCGTGCCCCGCTCGGGGTGGTCGCGGTGAGCGGCAACCACGAGGTGATCTCTCAGGAGGCCGACGCGTGGCTCGACCACTACGCGTCCCTGGGCATCACGGCGCTGCGCAACTCGAACATCGAGCTGACCCGTGGTGGCGCCAGCATCGCGGTGGCCGGCAGCAACGACGAGACGGCCGCCGGCGATGACGCCCCGAACATCGGCACGACCCTCGCCGGGGTGGACCCCGACGCCTTCACCCTGCTGGTGACCCACCAGCCCAAGGCTGCCGAGTCGGCAGGTGGGCGTGGCGTCGACCTGCAGGTGTCCGGCCACACCCACGGTGGGCAGCTCTGGCCGTTCCGCTACGCCGTCACCCTCCAGCAGCCGACCCTCGACGGGCTGGCCCTGGTGGGCGACGTGCCGGTGTTCACCACCCGTGGCGCCGGCGCCTGGGGGCCGCCGGTGCGGGTGCTCGCCCCACCGGAGATACCGATCATCACCCTGCGACGCGGCTGACCACCTAGCCTGAGGCAATGGGTTGGTGGGCACGCCAGGTGACACCGCGGCTCGTCGAGCTCGGCGCCGACGAGCCCGCCATGGTCAGCCTGCGCGGTCGAGCCTGCACCGGACTGCACGGCCGGGTGCTCGAGATCGGCTTCGGCAGCGGCGTCAACGTCCCGATCTACCCGGCCGACGTCACCGAGGTGATCGCGATCGAGCCCTCCGACCTCGCCTGGCGGCGCTCAGAGCGGCGGCGCTCTCTCGGTCAGACACCGGTTCGCCGCGGCGGCCTCGACGGGCAGCGGCTCGACGTGCCCGACCACCACGTCGACGCCGTGCTCACCTGCCTCACCCTCTGCACCATCCCTGACCCGGCCCAGGCCCTTCGCGAAGCGTGCCGCGTGCTGAGACCCGGTGGCGCCCTCCACTTTCTCGAGCACGGCATCGCGCCGGATGCCGGGGTGCGCCGTTGGCAGCGTCGGCTCGAGCCGCTGCAGACGCGGGTCTTCGACGGCTGCCACCTGATGCGCCCCATCGACAAGCTCATCGAGGCCTCGGGCCTGACCATCGAGTCGATCGATCGCGCCTACGGGCCCGTGCCGGCACCGATGCGGCCCTGGGGGTTCGTCTACCTCGGTCGGGCACGCAAGCTCTGACCGCCATCGCGCGGTTGGCACCTGCGGGGCCTGAGCGGTGCCGGTTGACGCTGAGACAGGCCGCGTCACGGCTCACGGCCGCAGCTACCGTGTTCCCATGTCCGATGCCGGCGTGCGCCGCCCCGCCGGTGACCCGGATCCGGGGGGTCGAGAGCCGGGGGATCTGGAGCCGGGGGATCTGGAGCCGACCAGACCGGCCGTGAGCCACCGCCGCGAGATCCTGCGCCTCGCCGGCCCGGCATTCCTCGCCCTCATCGCCGAGCCCCTCTTTCTGCTCGCCGACTCGGCGATCGTCGGACACCTCGGCACGGCCGAGCTCGCTGGGCTCGGGGTGGCGAGCGCCGCCCTTCTCACCGCGTCGGGCATCTTCGTCTTCCTCGCCTACGGCACGACGAGTGTCGTGGCCCGGCATCTGGGCGCCGGTGACCAACGCGCCGCCGTGGCCGCCGGTATCGACGGCCTGTGGTTGGCCCTTGGTCTTGGCTTCGTCATCGCAGCGGTGACGGCGGTGGCGGCCGGCCCGATCAGCGCCCTCTTCGGAGCGTCGGATGCCGCGTACGAGCAGGCCACGATCTACCTGCGCATCTCGGCGTTCGGGCTGCCGGCCATGCTCGTCGTGCTCGCGGTCACCGGGGTGCTGCGAGGGCTCCAGGACACGAAGACACCTCTCATCGCCTCGGTCGCCGGTTTCGGCACCAACGTCGTGCTCAACGTCGTGTTCGTCTACGGGTTGCACTGGGGCATAGCCGGTTCCGCCTGGGGCACGGTCATCGCCCAGACCGGCATGGCGGCGGCCCTCATGGTGGTGCTGCTGCGCAAGGCGCGGGCCCTGGGCGCCTCGCCTCGGGCCCACCCCGGGAGCGTTCTCGCGGCCGGGCTCACCGGCATCCCCCTGCTCGTTCGAACGGTGGCGCTGCGCGCGACCATGCTGTTGACCACGTGGGTGGCGGCTTCGCTGGGCGACGCGTCGCTGGCCGCGCACCAGGTGGCTCTGACCATCTGGTCGTTCCTCGCCTTTGCCCTCGATGCCCTGGCGATTGCCGCTCAGGCCATGACCGGCAAGTCGCTCGGCTCCGGCGATCGCGGAGGCGTTCGCCAGACGATGGACACCATGGTGCGCTGGGGCGTCTTCGGTGGGCTGGCGGTCGGGCTGCTGCTCGTCGCCGTGCACCGCATCGTGCCGCCGCTGTTCACCACCGACCCCGTCGTGCGCGACGCCCTGGGCGCGGCCCTGGTCGTCGTCGGGCTCGGGCAGGCCATCGCCGGCTACGTCTTCGTGCTCGACGGGGTGCTCATCGGCGCGGGCGACGGACGGTGGCTGGCGTGGGGCTCGGTCGCGGGTCTAGTGCTCTATCTGCCGATCATCCTGTGGGTCAGGGCGATCGGGCCGAGCGACTCCCCCAGCCACGATGTCGTCGTGCTGTGGGTCGCGTTCACCGCCTTCATGGTGATCCGGGGCGCGATCCTCGGGTGGCGATCCCGCACCGACGAGTGGATGGTGCTCGGCGTGCGCTGAGCTCGCCACCCTCCACACCCCGCGACCCCTCCCTGGGTCGACACCCGGGAGTCGGCCCCTGCCACTTTGCCGGTGAACTGAGGGGTAGTTCTCAGGCTTCTTTAAGATTGGCCGCGCATCCTTCTTCTTGTGAGTTGCTCCTGTGCGACTCGGTGATCTCCTCCCCTGTCAGATCGCCGAGTCAAGGGCACCCGCCCCCTCTGGTCTAGTTCGGCGACGCGACCAGCGGGGGCGGGTTTTTTTGTGCCGCCTCCGCAGGTGTCGTCCCACTCTCGCCCGCGCCTTCAGGTCACGGATCAGTAACGACCCTTGACCGATCTCCGCCCTACCCTTCATTCTCTGTCGTGAGAGCGCTCTCACGACTCACCTCCCGTACTGAGAGGGCTCCCATACCCACATCGGGCCTGAGACCGAAGGAGCTCTCTCATGACCACACGCGCCACCCGCACCACCCGGATCGGCACGCGCTACAAAGCCGTGGCCACCGTTTCGATCGGGCTGCTGGCCCTGTCGGCCTGCAGCAGCTCGAGCACGACCGACCCGGGCGCCGGCAGCACCCCGGCCGGGACCGCCGGTGCAGAACAGGTCAACCTGACCCTCGCCACCTTCAACCAGTTCGGCTACGAAGACCTCCTCCCCGAGTTCGAGAAGAGCCACCCGAACATCAAGGTCACCCACAAGAAGGCCGCCACCTCCAACGAGGCCCGCGACAACTTCAACACTCGGCTCGCCGCCGGCAGCGGCATGGCCGACGTCGAGGCCGTCGAGGTTGACTGGCTACCCGAGATCCTGCAGTACAGCGAGAAGTTCACCGACCTCAAGAACCCCTCCGTCGACGGCCGCTGGCCCGAGTGGAAGACCAAGGCCGCCACCGACGCCAACGGCGCGCTGGTCGGCTACGGCACCGACGCCGGCCCTGAGGCGATCTGCTACCGCGGCGACCTGCTCAAGGCCGCCGGCTTCCCGAGCGACCGCGAGTCGGTCGCGAAATGGCTGGGCACCTCGTGGGAGAGCTACTTCGCCGCCGGCCAGCAGTTCGCCGCCAAGAGCAAGGTGCCCTTCTTCGACTCCCTCGGTGCGACCTACCAGGGCATGATCAACCAGGTCGAGAAGACCTACGAGGACACCGACGGCAACGTCATCGCCACCACCAACCCGCAGGTGCGCAAGGTCTACGACGAGGTCGTCAAGGCCGGCATCGACAACAAGCTCTCGGCCAAGCTGCAGCAGTGGAGCGACGACTGGACCGCGAGCTACCAGAAGGACGGTTTCGCCACCATGCTCTGCCCCGGGTGGATGGTCGGTGTCATCGAGGGCAACGCCAAGGGCGTCAAGGGCTGGGACATCGCCAACACCTTCCCCGGCGGCGGCGGCAACTGGGGTGGCTCCTACCTCGTCGTGCCGAAGCAGAGCGCGCACCCCGCGGAGGCGCGTGAGCTCGCCGACTGGCTGACGGCGCCCGAGCAGCAGATCAAGGCCTTCCAGAAGGTCGGCGCGTTCCCCAGCCAGGTGGCCGCCCAGAGCAGCCCCGAGCTCGCGGCCGTCAAGGTGGCCTCGTTCAACAACGCCCCCACCGGCCAGATCTTCTCCGACCGGTTCAAGGGAATCTCGGTGTCGCCGTTCAAGGGCCCGAAGTACTTCGCCATCAACGACGCCATGCAGAAGGCGCTGACCCGCATCGAGGACGGCAGCTCGACCCCCGACGCGTCGTGGGACAAGTTCGCCGCCGACGTCCAGGCCCTCGGCTGACCCACTGCGTCAGTGACTGAACCGGCAGCGGCAACCCGGCCTGGCCCCCTCACCGGCCGGGATGCCGCTGCCGTCACCCCCGTAGGCCCTCACCCCAAGGAGCGGCAGTGACCGTAACGACCAAGCGGCCCCCGGAGTCGACCGGCCCGGCCGGGCCTGGCGGAAGCGACCGGCTGCCCACCCGGCCCAGCGGCATCCGACCCCGGTCGAAGCTGCGCCAGCGACTCAGCCGGCTCGACGGGGCAGTCTCGCCCTACGCCTACATCTCGCCGTTCTTCATCCTCTTCGCCGTCGTGGGCCTCTTCCCGCTGCTCTACACGCTCTGGGTCTCGCTGCACCAGTGGAACCTCATCGGTGGGCAGGGCGACTACGTGGGGCTGAAGAACTTCACCGACGTGCTCGGCCAGCCCTTCTTCTGGAACGCCTTGCGCAACACCCTCAGCATCTTCCTGCTCTCGAGCGTTCCGCAGGTGATCTTCGCCCTGCTCATCGCGGCCGCGCTCGACAGCGGCCTGCGCGCCAAGGCCTTCTGGCGGATGAGCGTGCTGCTGCCGTACGTCATTGCCCCCGTGGCTGTCGTGCTGATCTTCAACGACCTGTTCGGCGACAAGTTCGGCCTCATCAACCAGGTGCTCGGCTACGTCGGCGTCGACCCGGTCCAGTGGCACAAGGACACCCTCTCGAGCCACGTCGCCATTGCGACCATGGTCAACTTCCGCTGGACCGGCTACAACGCGCTGATCTTCCTCGCCGCGATGCAGACGGTTCCGCGCGACTACTACGAGGCGGCCCTGATCGACGGGGCCGGACGGGTTCGCACCTTCTTCTCCATCACCATCCCGCAG
>JBBSTU010000214.1:0-6341 GCA_038235595.1 Actinomycetales bacterium
ATCACCCCGCCGACCTTGAGGGCCAATGCTCCCGAGAGCTGGGCGTGGTGTTGCTCCACGGCCGCGGCAGCGCGGGCGTCCGCTTCGTCGGATGCGATGACGAGCTCGTTCATGATGGACCTTCCAACGGTGAGGGGTGTGGCCGGTTGGCGACGTGTCCCTATTTTTATACACTAGTGCCGTGCAAAAACAAGACACCTCCCAGTCGGGCCCGGGTCAGGCCCTCGGCCCGCTCCCCGCCCTGCCGTCGGTCGCGCCCGGAACGACGTCCCGGGCCCGAGCGCGCGTGCTCGCAGCACTCACCGAGACCGCAGAACCACTGAGCCTGGCTGTCCTCAGCGACACAACGTCCTTGCACGTCAACACCCTTCGTGAGCACCTCGACGCCCTCCAGCAGCAGGGCCTGGTCTCTCGGGCTCTGGCCGAGCCGCACGGCCGCGGCCGCCCCGCGTGGCTCTACACCGCAGCGCGCGCCGCCGCCCCGAACGGGGTGCGTGAGTACGCAGGCCTGGCCTCGGCCCTTGCCGACTCGATCCGACGCCACAGCCCCGACCCTGCGGAGGAGGGTCGCGAAGCCGGGCAGGGCTGGGGTCGTGACCTCGCCGCACGACAGGGCCCACCTCCTGGCCCGGGAGCCGTCGCGGCCCGGCGCCACGTGGTGGGGTTGCTCGACGACCTCGGCTTCGCCCCCGAGACCACTAGCAGAGCCACGTCGGTGCGACTGACGCGGTGCCCGTTGCTGGACGCCGCTACCGCCAACCCCGAGGTCGTCTGTTCGGTGCACCGCGGCATCGTCGAGGGTGCGCTGTCGCAGTGGGGCGCGCCCGAAGCCGTGACCCTGCTGGCGTTCTCCGAACCGGGCGCCTGTCGGTTGCGGCTGGGCGGTCAGCCCGTAGTGTCGCCATCGGTATGACGACCCGGGGCCGAGCGCTGCGACGACGCGCGCCGTTCCTGTTGCTGGCCGCTCTGGCCCTGTTGGCGGGCCTCGACGCCGCGTTGCTGCTGCTCGGGCTCCCGGCGCCAGTCAGCACCGAGCGGTTGCCGGAGGTGCACGGCATCCTGCTCGTCATCGGCTTCGTCGGCACGCTGGTGAGCCTCGAACGCGCGGTCGCCCTGAAGCGCGCCACCGGCTTCGCCGCTTCGGGGCTGCTCGGGATCGGCGCCCTGGTGGTGCTCTCGCCGGCTCCGCTGCGCGTCGGCCAGCTACTGCTGTTGCTGGGCGCCGTCGCGCTTGTTGCCGTCTACCTCCCACTCTGGCGCCGTCAGTGTGACGAGGCAGTCGCGGCTCAGGCGCTGGGGGCGGTGCTGGCTGTCGGAGCCCTCCTGCTCTGGCAGGCCGGGGTGGCCATGCCGACGGTGCTGCCGTGGCTGGTCGGCTTCGTCGTGCTCACGATCGGCGGCGAGCGGCTCGAGCTGGCCCGGATCGCCATGGGCCCGAATGCCGGTCGCGACCTGCTCATACTCGGTGGGCAGTTAGCCGTGTTCGTCGGCGCGAGTCTGCTCTGGCCTGCGACCGTTCCCCTGCTGGGGGCGTCGCTGCTCGTGCTCGTCGGCTGGCTGGCCTGGCACGACGTTGCGCGCCACACCGTGCGATCGCAGGGCCTGCCCCGGTTCTCGGCGGCCTGCCTGCTGGCGGGCTACGGCTGGCTCGGCGTCGCGGGGTCGATCTGGCTCGTCGGGGGCGCGACCGGCGGTGGCGCCCGCTACGACGCGGTGGTGCACGCCGTCTTTCTCGGCTTCACGATCTCGATGATCATGGCGCACGCGCCGGTGATCCTCCCGGCCGTGCTGCGCCGGCCGCTGCCCTACCACCCCGCGTTCATCGGCCCCGCAGTGCTGCTGCACGCGGCGCTGGTGCTACGGCTGTGGGGCGGAGACGCGCTGGGGTCACCAGTGGCCTGGCGCTGGGGTGGGGTGCTGAACGGGGTGGCCATTCTCGCCTTCGTGGCGGTGGCGGTCTGGTCGGCCACGCGCCCCCGGCCGGTCGCCCGACGAGTGCCCGGCCCTACCGGCGCCGCTGCTGCTCTCGTTGCCGCTGCCGAGTGCGCTGCCGCCGAGGGCAGTGATCCTGCGGTCAAGCCCCATCCGGCATCCGGGCCGGGACGATGACCCCAGAGCTGGGCCGCCGACCGGTCACTCACGAACCCGCCGCTGCCCAGGGCGGCTTCTGGCCGCTCCGCGACCTGCCGACCGTGTTCTGGCTGCTGGCCGCGCTGGCGGCGGCCGTGCTGCACGCGAACGTGCCCGCTCCGCGGTGGCTGCTGATCCACCTGCTGCTGCTCGGCGCCGTCAGCCACTCGATCCTGGTGTGGAGCCGGTACTTCGCCGACGCGCTTCTGCACCTCCCGGCTCGGCCTGGCGACCGACGACGGCAGTCGAGCCGGCTGGCCCTGCTCAACGGCGGCGCCGTCGTGGTCGTCGTAGGGGTGCTCACCGCCCAGTGGGTGATCACCGCGGTGGGCGCCACCGCCATCGCCGCGGTCGCGCTCTGGCACGGCACGCTGCTCTTCCTTCAGCTGCGCCGGGCCCTCAAGGCCCGGTTCGCGATGACGGTGCGCTACTACGTCGTGGCGGCCGCGCTGCTGCCGGTCGGGGCACTGCTCGGCACCATCGTCACCGCAGGCGGCGGGAACAGCGACGACGAGCGCCTCGTGCTCGCCCACGTCGCCGTCAACGTGCTCGGCTGGCTCGGTCTGACCGTTCTCGGCACCCTGGTCACGCTGTGGCCCACGATGCTGCGCACCCGCATCGTGCCCGGCGCCGAGCGGGCGGCCACCACGGCGCTGCCGGTACTGGCCGGCGCGGTCGTGGTGGTGGTCGCCGCGACCCTGACCGGTTCGTTGCTCGGAGCCGCGGGTGGCCTCGCGCTCTACCTCGGTGGGGTCGGGGTGCTGGCGGTGCCCTTCGTGCAGTGCGCGCGCGCGAAGCCACCGTCGTCGTTCGCGACGTGGTCGGTGCTGGCCGGCCTGGTCTGGCTCGTGGGCACTCTGGCCCTGCTGGCCGGCGCGGTCGCCACCGCGGCGGGCTGGGAGCAGGCCCATGACCGCCTCACCCTCGTGACCCCGGCGCTCGCCGTCGGCTTCGCGGCCCAGGTGCTGTACGGAGCCATGTCGTACCTGATGCCCGTCGTGCTGCGGGGTGGGCCGTCAGCGGTGCGAGCCGCAACAGCGGTGCTCGAGCGAGGCGGCCCGCTGCGGATCACTGTGGTCAACCTCGGCCTGCTCGTGGCCGTGCTGCCCGTGCCCCCTGCGGTGCAGACCTTCGCCGGTCTGCTGGTGGTCGCCGGCCTTGCGGCCTTTCTGCCGTTGATGGCGCTCGCCGCCAAGGCCTCCCGTCGGGCCAAGACAGCGGCATCCGGCAAGCCAGGGTCTGCACCGGGATCGATCACGCGGCCTTCGCCCGGACCGACGCCACGCAGCTCGCGGCCGAGCGCGGAAGCGGCGCAGCGGTCCCGCAAGCAGGGCAGCGGCCTCGCCGTCGCCGGTCTCGGCCTCGTGCTCATGGCCGTGGCGGGCGGGGTGGCGTTCAACCCGTCCGCCCTCGGCCGGGCCGGCACCACCACCGCCTCGGCCGGGGTGGCGCCCACCGGCCAGACCACCACGGTGGCGGTGGTGGCCGACAACATGCGCTTCAAGCCGGCCCGCATCGAGGTGCCGGCCGGCGACCGCCTCGTCATCACGCTGCACAACGCCGACCCCGAGACGGTGCACGACCTCGTGCTCGACACCGGAGCCGACAGCGGCCGGCTCGACCCTGGCGCGCGGGCGTCGGTCGACGTGGGGGTGGTCGGACGCGACCTGCAGGGGTGGTGCTCGGTCGTCGGACACCGCCAGATGGGGATGGTGCTGGAGGTCGTGGCCGTGGGCGCGCCGGTCAGCAACGATCCCGGAGACGCATCGGGCGACGCAGCGACCGCCATGGGTTCGCACGCCCGCGCCCAGCACGACGGCGCGGCGCCTGGAACCGCCGGCGCGCCAGCCCGGCTCGACTTCAGCCGGATGCCGGGCGCCGGGTTCACGGCCCACCCGGCGCGGTTGCCGGCCGCGAGCTCGAAGCGCATCCACCGGCACACGTTCACCATCAGTGAGGTGGTTCGCGAGGTGGCCCCGGGAGTGATGCAGACCCTGTGGACCTACAACGGATCGGTGCCCGGTCCGACGCTGCGCGGCACGGTGGGTGACGTCTTCGAGATCACCCTCGTCAACCGGGCCGGGCTGGGGCACTCGATCGACTTCCACGCCGGGGCCCTGGCTCCCGACGGCCCGATGCGCACCATTCCGCCGGGCGGTTCCCTCGTCTACACCTTCACGGCGACCCGGGCCGGGATCTGGATGTACCACTGCTCGAGCATGCCGATGTCGGCCCACATCGCCAACGGCCTCTTCGGGGCCGTCATCATCGACCCGCCCGACCTAGCCCCCGTCGCGCACGAGTACCTGCTCGTTCAGTCGGAGCTCTACCTGGGCGCCGAAGGCGGGCCCGTCGATGTCGACAAGCTCAACGCGGAGCGTCCCGATGCGGTCGTGTTCAACGGCTACGCGAACCAGTACGACCACCGGCCCCTGACCGCTCGGGTCGGTGAACGGGTACGCATCTGGGTGCTCGACGTCGGACCCAACCGCCTGAGCTCGTTCCATGTCGTCGGCGGTCAGTTCGACACCGTTTACGCCGAGGGCGCCTACCGGCTACGACCGGGGCAGAAGGGGCAAGGCGGCAGCCAGGCGCTGTCGCTCGCTCCCGCCCAAGGCGGCTTCGTCGAGCTCGCCCTCCCCGAGGCCGGGCACTATCCGTTCATCTCGCACCTCATGGTCGACGCCGAGCGCGGCGCCCACGGCGTGCTGGCCGTCACCCCCTGACCACGGTGTTCGCCCCTCCACGTCGGATCGGGATGAGTTGGTAGTCACGGAAATATCCGTGTAAATTGGCTGGAGAGTTGCAGTTCCGACTTGCCCCCTTTGTTACCCGAGAGGCCAGACTGCCGATGAACGCCGTCCCCACCGCCGTCCAGACCCAACCCGCCGCACAGACCCCCACCGGCAACGAACCCACCCGCCCCACCGCCGCCCCCACGCCTGGGCTGCTGTCCGCCGAGTCCGCAGCCGTCGTGGCGGCCACGGCCCCCGCGGTGGCTGCGCACGCGGAAGAGATCACAGCGCTGTTCTACCCGAGCATGTTCGCCGCCCACCCCGAGCTGCTGCGCATCTTCAACCAGGGCAACCAGGCCACCGGCGAGCAGAGCCGGGCGCTCGCGGCATCCGTCGTCGCGTATGCCGTCGCGCTGATCGACCCCGACGCGCCTTCGTTCCAGCACGTCATGCGGCGCATCGCGCACAAGCACGTGTCACTCGGCATCCGACCCGAGCAGTACACCATCGTCGGGCACCACCTGCTCGCGGCCGTCGCCGAGGTGCTCGGCGACGCGGTGACGCCCGAGGTGGCCGACGCCTGGGGCGAGGTGTACTGGCTCTTCGCGATGCAGCTCGGCGCCGAGGAGGCCCGCCTCTACCAGCAGGCCGGCATCCGGGCCGACGACGCACTGCGGCCCTACGTCGTCGTTCGACGTATCGACGAGGCCCACGACATCATCTCGCTCGTGCTCGAACCCGCCGACGGCCTGCCGCTGCCCACGACCGAACCGGGGCAGTACGTCTCGGTCTTCGTCGACCTGCCCGACGGCGAACGTCAGCCGCGTCAGTACACCGTCTCGTCGACCGCCTCGGGAACCCGCCTGCAGATCACCGTGAACCGGGCACGCGGTGTCGACGGAGCGCCGGACGGCCGGGTCTCGACGCACCTGCACGACGGGGTGCGGGTGGGTGACCGGCTCGACGTCAGCTCACCCTGCGGCGACTTCGTCGTGTCGGATGCCGCCGGCCCGCTGCTGCTCGCCAGCGCGGGCGCCGGGATCACCACGGTGCTGCCGATCGTCGAGCACATCGCACGCACCCAACCGCAGCGACCGGTGATCGTCGCGCACGCCGACCGCACGGCGCGCGACCACGCCCTGCGTGACACCGTGCTGCACGTCGGCCGCGCGATCGACAGCTTCACGACCTACGCGTGGTACGAGCACGTCGAGCCTGACGACACCGGGTCGGCCTCCGGCTACATGGACCTCCGCACCATCGACCTGCCGGCTGACCTGCAGGTGTTCACCTGCGGCCCCCTGCCGTTCATGCGGCACGTGCGCACGACGTTGCTCGAGCGAGGGGTGCCGGCAGAGCACATCAGGTACGAGGTGTTCGGCCCCGACCTGTGGGCCTCTCAGAGCGAAGAATCCGCCTGACCTGCAAACACACCGAGTAGTGGGGGGCACCCCCCGGCGCGAGAAGCGGGGGGGG
>JBBSTU010000215.1:0-6334 GCA_038235595.1 Actinomycetales bacterium
CCGCCGGCGCTGCCGCCCGAGATCGCCAACCGGGCCGGGTCGGCCCAGCCCCTGTCGGCCATGGCCACAGCGCCGTCGCAGCAGTCGTCGACGTCGACGATCCCCCACCGCCCTTTGAGTCGTTCGCGGTAGGCCCGCCCGTAGCCGGCGCTCCCGCCGTAGTTGACGTCGAGCACGGCGATGCCCCGACTGGTCAGGTAGGCGTAGCCGAGGTCGAGCGCCGGAACCGTCTGGCCGGTCGGGCCGCCGTGAGACTGCACGACCAGCGGGGCCAGCTCTCCCTCCGGCGCCTCGAAGTCGGGGTTTCGAGGCCGGTAGAGAAAGCCGTGCACCGCACGCCCCTGACGGTCGTTCCAGGTCACCGCCTCCGCCTGTGGAAGGTAGGCCTGGTCGACCGGCAGGTCGGCGCTGGCTCGCAGCACAACGACCCGAGCTGAGGCCGGGTCGAGCTGGATCACCGCAGCCGGCTCGGATGCCCGGGCGGCCAGCATCACGATCTGTCCGTTCCACCACGACGGCCGCGCCGAGCTCACCAGCTGGGCCGGCACCTCACGGGCCGGCTCACCGGGGCGCATCAGCATGAGCTGGGCCGATGCGTCACGCCACTCGCGGAGAAGGATGCGGCCGTCGGGCAGCTCGAGCCACGACCGTCCGCCCAGCATCCACGCCGGGTCGGAGCAGTCGCGGTCGACCGGATGCAGTGCGGCCCTGTCGCGAGTCAGGTTCCAGTAGCCCGACCGGTCGCACATGTAGAGCAGGGATCCGTCCCGGCACCAGCCGATGTCGCACACCGACACCCCGTCGTCGCCGTCGACCACGTGCGCGTCCGCGGCGCTGGCGTCGCCCACCCAGAGCCGGGCCCCGTCCCATGGCATGTTCGGGTGCTCCCAGCTGATCCAGGCCAGCTGCTCACCGTCGGGCGACAGTCGGGGGGCCGCCACGAAGTCGTGGCCCGTCACCAGCACCTCGCCCGCTGACGGTCCAGCGTCGAGCGAGACGGCCACCAGCTCGTTCACCACCCCATCAGCGCCACGGTGGTCCTCGCGCACGCACAGCACCCGACGCCGGGCGAGGTCGAGCCGAAGGTCGCCGAACCGCAGTTCCGAGGGCGTCGACGCCGAGGTCAGATCACGCGTCTGGCCGTTCTCCATCACCCGGAGCCGACCGTCGGCGAAGTCGGAGTAGACCACGACGCCGCCCTGCACGTCGTAGGCACCGCCCCCGTACTCGTGCACCCTCGTTCTCACGTTGGCGTCCGACGGTGTCACGTCGGCGATCTCCCCGCCGCGTAGGCGCACGAGCACGACACGTCCGCTCTCGGTGGGTCGGCCTTCCAGCCAGTACAGGTCGCCGCCGTCGACGACCACTTCGGACAGCGCCAGGCCCGAGGTGGTCAGCACGTCAGCGGTAATGGGTGAGGTCCAGGATCCGTAGGGCGCTCTGTGGCTCATGCATCGGTTCTACACCGACCCCGCCACGGTGTCGCGGGCGGCTCGGCGGCTCGACCTAGAGTGAACGGATGGACACACCCCCCATCGCCCGACGTTCGCCGACCGCCCGGGAGCATCATGGCGACCGTTTCGACGACCCGTACGCCTGGATGGCCGACCGACAGTCCACCGAGTTCGTCGACCACCTCGCGCGAGAGAACGCCTGGGCCGTCGAGCAGACCGCCCACCTGACGTCGCTGGCCGACACCATCTACGAGGAGTTCCGCTCACGCATCGAGGAGACCGACCTGTCGGTGCCGGTGCGCCACGGCCAATGGTGGTACTACACCCGCACCATCGAGGGGCAGCAGTACGCGGTCCATGGCCGGGTGCTCGCCGAGCAGCATCCGGAGCGCCCCCACCTCGACGGCGACCAGGCCCCGTCCGGTGAGGAGGTGCTGCTCGACCAGAATGTCGAGGCGGTGGGCCACGAGTTCTTCGGCGTCGGCGCGAGCGAGGTGTCGCCGGCCGGTGACGTGTTGGCCTACGCCGTCGACCTCGCTGGTGACGAGCGTTACGACGTGCGCGTCAAGCGCATCGCGACCGGTGAGGTGCTCGACGATGCGGTGCAGCAAACCGGTGGCTCGCTGGCGTTCTCTCTCGACGGTCGGCACCTGTTCTACACCCGCGTCGACGACGCCTGGCGCCCGTTCCAGGTGTGGCGACACGAGGTCGGAACCGCGGCCGCCGACGACGTGATCGTGCACGACGAGCCCGACGAGCGCTTCTTCGTCGGGGTCGGCAGCTCCCGTGACGACCGCCAGATCGTCATCGCCATCGGCAGCAAGACGACCTCGGAGTATCGGCTCATCGACGCCGCGCAGCCGCTCGCAACGCCGCGGGTCGTCGCGGCCCGTCGGCAGGGTGTGGAGTACGACATCGAGCCCGTGGGTGACCAGCTCTTCGTCGTGCACAACGCCGACCGGGTCAACTTCGAGCTCGCCGTGGCGCCGATCACGAGCACGACGCACGACGACTGGATGCCGCTGTCGGTTACGAGCGACGACGAGTACGTCACCGGCGTCGACGGGTTCGACGACTTCGTCGCCGTGACGCTTCGGCGTTCGGGCGGCACCGGCATCCGCATCGTCATGCGTGACCCGGAGGCCCCGAACGGGCTGGGGGAGAGCCACGACCTCTCGCTCGGCGAGCCGATCCACACGGTGCACGTCGCTGCCAACCCGGAGACGAGCACCCTCAGCCTGCAGATCGTCCACGAGTCGCTCGTCACCCCACGCGTCGTCGAGGACTACGACGTGCGCTCGCGCACCTTCACCCTGCTCAAGCAGCAGCACATGCGCGGCGAGGTCGACCTGGGGCAGTACCATCAACGTCGCGAGTGGGCCACGGCGGCCGACGGTACCCGCATCCCCATCTCGATCGTGCACCGTCACGACGTCGTCGCCGACGGCACCGCGCCCGGCCTGCTGCACGGCTACGGGGCCTACGGCATCCCAAGCGACCCGTGGTTCTCGGTGCTGCGCCTATCGCTCCTCGACCGAGGCTGGGTCTTCGCCATCGCGCACGTTCGCGGCGGCTCCGAGATGGGCCGGTCGTGGTACGACGACGGCAAGCTCGACCGCAAGACCGCGACGTTCGACGACTTCGTCGCCTGCGCCGACCACCTGCGCGACACCGGCATCGTCGACCCGAAACGGCTTGCCGCTGAGGGCGGCTCGGCCGGCGGGCTGCTCATGGGCGCCGTGGCGACCCGGGCGGCCGACCGGTTCCGGTTCGTGCACGCCTCGGTGCCCTTCGTCGACCCGCTCACCACGATCCTCGATCCGTCGATGCCGCTGACGGTGATCGAGTGGGAGGAGTGGGGCAACCCGCTCGACGACGCTTCGGTCTACGCCCTGATGAAGGGCTACTCGCCCTACGAGAACGTCACCGCCCAGTGCTATCCGAGCCTGTTGGTCACCACGAGCCTCAACGACACCCGGGTCTACGCCACCGAGCCCGCGAAGTGGGTGGCGGCACTGCGGCACGAGGCCGAGGGTCGCTCGGATGCTGCTCCCCTGCTCTTCCGCACCGAGATGTCCGGCGGCCACGGGGGCCAGTCGGGCCGCTACGACACGTGGCGGCAGTGGGCCTGGGAGACAGCGGTGCTCATCGACCAGACCCACTGACCGAGTCCGGATGCCGGATGCCGGATCAGAGCGGGCCCAGCACGTCGTGTGGGTCACCCTGCAGCGCAAGCCCTTCGAGCACCGCGAGCAGCTGGCGCTCCTCGTAGCGGAAGTGCGAATCCATGATCGCGGCGATCCCGTCGAGGTGGTGTTCCAGCTCGACGGCAGGGGCGGCGCGGGCCCCGGCAGCCTGAAGCTCGCCGACGAGGCGGGCGATCATCGAGTGGTCCTGCTCCAGGGTGCGAAGCGACTCCGGCGGATCGCCTTCGCGCAGCGCGGCCCGGGTCACGCGCAGGGCCTCGCGAAGCCGTTCGTGAACGTTTCGAAGCTCGTGGTTCCAGGCGATCAGCCTGGTCTTCTGGCTCTCGGTCACGAGCGGGCGAAGGGAGACGACGAGGCATGACCCACGCTCCTTCTGATCCGGCGTCCCTATGCCTGACACGGTCTGTCACCGGCACACGACGCTGGGACCGGCCTACCCAGGCAGTAGAACCGGGTAGAGGCCGGAGGGGGTTTCGACGTACCTTGGCTGACAAGGGATGGTCTCTAGAGGGTGCCATGATGGTCGCAACGATGCGGATCGACCTGCTGGGTGGGGTCGAGATCTCGGGCGCGGACCCGGCCCGGGGGCAGGGGCCTTCTCGCGCCGTGTCGTTGCTGGCCTATCTGGTGTCGCAGGCCGGGAGTCCGCAGAGCCGGGCCCATCTGGCGGGGGTGCTGTGGCCGGAGTCGGAGGGGGCCCAGGCTCGAACGAACCTTCGCCGCGAGCTGCATCACCTGCGCGCTCTGCTGGGCGACCGGGCCAGCCTCCACGTTGACGGTGCCTTTTTGTGCTGGCGAGCCGACCCAGACGTCGTGGTTGATGTGCTCGAATTTGTCGCTGCCCGTCGCGACGCGATCACGGCGATCGAACTCGACCAGGCGCAGGCCGTCGACATCCACGGTGCACGGGCGCTGACCTTGTTTCGGGGGCCCTTCCTGCCCGGCTGCTACGACGACTGGGCGCTCACGGTCCGGGAGGACCTGAGACGGAGCTGTGTGGACCTGTGCGATCGGGCGGCCAGATATTGGTTGACCCACGGCGACACGGAGACTGCCCTCGTCTTCGCGCGGCGACGAGTACTGTTGGACCCGCTGGAGGAGCCGGGATATCGCCTCCTGATGCAGGCTCAGCGCGCGGCGGGAGATCGGTCAGGCGCCATGCGGACCTATCACCGGTGCGCTTCGCTCCTGGAACGTGAGCTCGGCGTCGGACCATCGCCGGAGACCCGCGCAGAGCTCGATGCCGCGCTGGCCGATCGGGGGCGGGAGGGGGGCGACGCCTCGATCAGGGCCGTCGACCTCTCGCCGCCGTCGTTGTCGCCGGATCTGGTCGGGCGCGACTTCGAACGTGGGTGGCTCCGGTCCGCGTGGGAGACGGCTCAGAAGCGTCCAGGTTTCCTCGTCGTGACGGGTGAGGCCGGGGTCGGGAAGACCCGGCTGATGACTGAGTTCGCAGGGGCGGTGGGCAAGCTGGACGCTCTGGTTCTGACCACGCGCTGCTTCGCGGCCACCGGTGGGGTTCCGCTGGCGCCCGTCGCGGACTGGCTACGCAACCCGCACCTGCGCGCTGCGACCAGGCGACTCGATCCGGTCTGGCTCACCGAGGTACACCGGCTCGTCCCTGAGGGTGAGAGCCTGGCTGAGCCGGGTACCGGGGTGCGCGCGAAGGTGGATGCCTGGCAACGGTTGCGCTTCTTCGAGGGCCTGGCGCGAGCCTTCCTCACCGTTGATCGGCCGCTTCTGCTGATCGTCGACGATCTCCAGTGGTGCGACAAGGCGACGATGTCGTGGCTGTCGTTCCTGATGTCCAATGCGGGCTCGGCCTCGCTGCTCGTCGCCGCGACGGCGCGCGAAGCAGAGTTGGACCGCAGCGACCTCTCGGGTGTGCTGCAGAAGATGGGAGATGCCGGCCAGGTCGAGGTCAGACGAATAGGCAACCTGTCTTCGTCAGACGCTGGCCGGCTGGCGCAGCGCGTCGTCGGGCGCCCTGTGGCCGACAACGAGCTGAGCCTCTTGATGTCGGCAACGGCAGGCAACCCCTTCTACCTGGTCGAGGCCTTGCGGGAGGCCGCCTCTTCACCGGGACCGATCGAGGGCAATGACCTGCACCGCGTCCTGACCAGCCGGCTGGCGCGACTGTCCGAGCCGGCCCAGGAGCTGCTCGGCCTGGCCTCGGCGGTCGGCCGCGACTTCACCATCGACCTGCTGATTGAGGCGTCCGACCTCGATGAGGGCACGGTGGTCCGCTTGGTCGACGAGCTGTGGCGTCAGCGAATCCTTCAAGAACACGGACGGGGGTACGACCTCGCTCACGACCTGCTCCGCAAGGCGGCCTACGGTGCAGTCAGTCCGCCCCATCGCTGGCTGCTGCATCGCCGCCTGGCGCAGGCTCTGGAACTGCTCTACGCCGACCGCATCGACGTGGTGTCAGCCCAGCTCGCGGAGCAATACGACCGTAGCAACCGGCCGGAACGTGCCTTGCCGTACTACGAGCGCGCCGCCCGGCAAGCCACCTCCGTCTTCGCTCATTCGGAAAGTGTCCGTCTTTGGCAGCGATGCCTGAGACTTCTCGCCGAGCTTCCTCCCGGCAAGCAGCGTGACGAACGAGAGCTGGGGGTGCTGCTTGAGCTGCTCCCCCCGATCAACGCCTGGCGCGGCTATGCCTCGACCACG
>JBBSTU010000216.1:0-6302 GCA_038235595.1 Actinomycetales bacterium
ACGCGACCGACTCCGGCAGCACCAGCCACTCGGGCGAGCCGGAGGAGGACCTCTCCATGCTCGTCACGCGCCGCCTGCTGGTCGACGAGGTGCGCCTGGTGGTGCCACGCAGCCACCCGCTGGCCGACAAGGCTGCCGCCACCCTGGCCGACTTCAGCTCTGACGACTGGATCGCCGGGTGCACGCGTTGTCGGGGCCACCTGCTGACGCTCGCCGCTCGGGAGGGTTTCACCCCGAACGTCGCCTTCGAGACCGAAGACTACGTAGCCCAGCTCGGCCTGGTGGGCGCCGGCCTCGGCATCGCCCTCGTGCCCGACATCATCCTCGGTGCCGCCAAGCATGACGACGTGGTGGCGCTGCCGCTCTCACCCCCGTCACGACGTCGGATCCTGGCCGTTACCACCCCCGACCTTCAGCGGGTGCCGGCGGTCGGTGCCGCCCTCGAGGCGCTCTGCGAGGCTGCCCAGGCTGTTACGACCACTGCGGTCACCTCGACGACCTCGGCCATCTCAGCCGTGGCGTCAGCAGACACCGGCAGCGTGCCGGTGCGAGCGACCCACGAAACCGCCTGACCCCGCGCAGGCTGCCGACGGAGCCACCGGCTGAGCGATCGACTCAGCCACCGGATCGGCTCCAAGACTGGGCGGTCGGCCGGGCTGCCGACGAGGGCTGTGCGGCATACGGTTGGGTCATGGGTGACCCGACGCGCATCTCCTACCTTCCCGTGCCTGACCGCGATGACGTGCCTGAGGGCGTGAGCCGGCTCTGGGACAAGTCGCAAGAGGCCTTCGGCTTCGTGCCCAACGTTTTTCGTGGGCAGGCCGTCAACGGCGAGCAGTTCCTCGCCTGGTGGAACTACTTCAACCTTCTCGTCAACAAGGAGGGGCACCTCAGCAACGCCGACCGCGAGCTGCTCGCGGTCGTCGTGAGCAGTGTGAACCGTTGCGACTACTGCGCCGTCAGCCATGGCGCGGCACTGCGCACGTTCACCGGGGATGCCGTCACCGCCGACCTCGTCGGGGTGAACTGGCGCCAGGCCGGGCTGGGCGAACGTGAGAAGACCATGGCGGCCTACGCCGAGCGGCTCACGCTGCACCCGGCCGACGTGGTCGAGGACGACCTCCAGCCGCTGCGTGACGTCGGCCTCGGTGACCACGAGATCGTCGAGCTGGTGCAGGTCGTGGGGATGTTCAACCTGACCAACCGCGTCAGCACGGCCCTCGGCCTCGTGCCCAACCCGGAGTACCACTCGATCGGCCGGCCCTGATGAGGGTGGCGGTCGCCGCCACCGGGTCGGCAGCGCTGGAAGCCGGGCTCCTGGCTGGCGAGGAAGGGGGCAACGCCGTCGACGCCGCGATCGCCGCCGCCATCACGGCGATGAGCACCGAACCGGGTGTCGTGAGCATCATGGGCGGCGCCTTCGTCAACATCTGGCCGGCCGGACACGAACCGGTCGTCATCGACGGCAACGTCGAGATGCCCGGCCGCGGCCTGCCCGACGAGGCCTTCGGGCGCGGCGTGCGCCAGGTCAGCACCGACTACGGCGGCGGCGTCACGATGGGCGCCGGCCACGGCTCGGTCGCCAACTCCGGGGCGGTGCAGGCGCTGGCGCTGGCGCGCGAGCGATACGCCGTGCTGCCCTGGCGCCGCTTGGTCGAGCCCGCCGCCCAGGCCTGCCGAGAGGGCTACCGGGTCGGGGCGGCGGCGGCCCTCTACCTCGGTGTCGTCCGTGACCCCCTGTTCGGCCCCGACGACGAGGCCTACGCCCTGGTCACCGGCGCCGACGGGGGCACGCTGCAGCCCGGGGAGCTTTCGACGAACACCGATCTGGCCGGCATCCTCGAGCTGCTCGGTGCGCAGGGGCCGTCGCTGTTCACCACGGGTGCGGTGGGGAGGGCACTGGTCGACGACATGGCCGCGAACGACGGGCTCGTCACCGCGGCCGACCTCGCGGCCTACTCCCCGATCGTGCAACACCCCACCATGCGGCCCCTCGGTGACTGGACGGTAGCCCTCAACCCGCCACCGTCGGTCGGCGGGCCGATGCTGGCTGCGATGGTCGGTGAGCTCGCCGATCGCCACGAGTTCTCCTTGACCGACGTGATCAACATCCAGCGGCGGGTGCTCGGCTACCGCCTGTCGGTGCACGACCGGTCACGCGACCTGCACGCCGACGGACACGCCCTGCTGCTCGCCGTTGAGCGGTACGGCCTCGCGGGTCTGCCCACCTCGGCGTCCACCGCCCACGTGTCGGCCGTCGACGACCAAGGCACGGCCTGTGCGATCACGATGAGCTCGGGCTACGGCGCCGGCATGGTGGTGCCCGGAACCGGCATCCTGCTCAACAACGCCCTCGGTGAACCCGAGCTGAACCGCCTGGGGCTGCATGCGGTGCCGCCCGGCACGCGGCTGGCCTCGAACATGGCCCCGACCACGGCGCGCAGTGCGACCGGCGGGGCCCTGGCCATCGGCTCCCCGGGCGCCGACCGCATCACGACGGCGCTGATGCAGGTGCTCGGGCGTTCGCTGCTTCACGGCGAGGAGATCCAAGCCGCCATCGACGCCCCGCGACTGCACGTCCGCACCCTCGACGACGGGTCCGTGCGTGTCGACCACGAGCCCGGAGCCGACATGGAGCTAGCCGTGGCGCAGAGCGGCCTGCCAGCACACGCCTACCCCGGGCTGCACATGTACTTCGGTGGGGTGGGAGCGGCTCAGCTGGCCGACCACGGACTGCTGGCGGCCGGTGACAGCCGCCGCGAGGCAGCCGTCGGCGTGAGCCCATGAGTCACACGGCCAGCCATCCCGAGCAGGCACCGCTCCGTCTGACGACACCACCCGCGCGTCGCGCCAAAAGTGCTGGATTCACGACACCACCTGCGCGACGCGCCGCGCGACGCGCGGAAGGTGTGGGTGGGCGGGGGCGAACCCTCGGAACGAGCCTGGCAGATCAGGCGCGACGGAGTCCCATCCGTTGGGTGCGGTCACAGCGAACTGGGGGCATGACCGAACGAGAGGCACTGGCATGACCATGACCGAGAAGAGGGAGACGGCCTCCACCGTGGCACCGGGTGGCATCGCCGCTCGGCTCGCCGGGCTGATCGCGCCGCTGTTCGGAGGGCAGCTGCCCGTTCGCCTGCGTGCCTGGGACGGCAGCACGGCCGGACCGTCCGACGCCCCCACCGTGGTGCTGCGCGACAGCGACGCGCTGCGGCGGCTGCTGCGCCACCCGGGCGAGCTCGGACTCGCTCAGGCCTATGTCACCGGTGAGCTCGATGTCGAAGGTGACCTGCGTGACGGGTTCCGCCGGGTGTGGAGCAACGCCCGGGAGTCGGCCATCACGGGCCGACCCGCCCTGACGACGCTGGTGCCCGCTCTCGCGAACGGGCTGCGCACGGCCTTCGGGCTCGGAGCGGTCGGGCTGCCGCCGGCCCCTCCCGCCTCCCAGTCCCGGCTGCGCGGCCGGCTGCACTCCCCCACCCGCGACCGAGCCGCCATCTCGCACCACTACGACCTGTCGAACGACTTCTACTCGCTCATCCTCGACCCGCACATGGCCTACTCCTGCGGTTACTGGACGAGCGAGGCGCCCGGCTACACCGTTGAGGACGCCCAGCGCGACAAGCTCGACCTCGTCTGCCGCAAGCTCGGCATCGAACCGGGCGGCCGCCACCTCGACATCGGCTGCGGGTGGGGCTCGCTCTCGCTCTACGCCGCTGAGCACTTCGGCGCCCGGGTGGTCGGAGTGACGATCGCCAAGGAGCAAAAGGCCTTCATCGACCAGCGGATCCGTGAGCGTGGGCTCGAAGACCGGGTCGAGATCCGCCTGCAGGACTACCGCGACGTACCGGACGGCCCCTTCGACACGATCAGCTCGATCGAGATGGGCGAGCATGTCGGGCAGGGCAACTACCCCACGTACACCCGCAAGATCCACGACCTGCTGCGCCCGGGCGGCCGTGCACTCATCCAGCAGATGTCTCGCACGAGCCGCCCGGGCGGTGGGCCGTTCATCGAGGCGTTCATCGCCCCCGACATGCACATGCGACCGGTCGGCGAGACCGTCGCCCTCATCGAGCAGGCGGGCCTCGAGGTGCGCGACGTGCACGGCCTGCGCGAGCACTACGTGCGAACCGTCGACGCCTGGTACGACACCTTCGAGGCCAACTGGTCGCAGGTCGTGGCGATGGTCGGCGAGGAGGTCGCCCGGGTCTGGCGGCTCTATCTGGTCGGCGGTGCCCTCACCTTCGAGGAGGGCCGAATGGGCGTCGACCAGATCTTGATGGTGCGCCCCACCGATCGCGGACGCAGCGGGATGCCGTGGGTTCGCCCGTGGTGAACGCACTCGCTGCCGTGTCTCCCGCCGTACCGGGGTTCGACGGGGGTGCCTTCGCGCGCACTCTTCCCCTCACCGCCCTCGCCGTCGTCGTGGTGCTCGGAGTCGCGTTCGCCACGGCCCTCCGGATGGGCAAGCACTCGGTCGTCGACGTGGCCTGGGGTCTGGGGTTCGTCGCGATCGCGCTCACCGCGTTCGCGGCTTCTGGGGGCTCGGGCGACCCGCTGCGCAGGTGGCTCGCGACGGTGCTGACCGCGATCTGGGGCGTGCGCCTGGCCCTGCACATCCTCAGCCGTTCTCGCGGCAAGGGTGAGGACCCGCGCTACGAGGCAATCCTGAAGAAGGCCGACGGCAGCGAGTCGACCTATGCCCTGCTGCACATCTACCTGCCGCAGGGTCTGATCATGTGGCTCGTCTCGCTGCCGGTGCAGATCGCGATGTTCGTCACCGGTGGTCTGGGCATCGTGCTCTGGCTCGGCGTCATCGTGTGGGTCGTCGGTTTCGTCTTCGAGGCGGTCGGTGACCTCCAGCTGAGCTCGTTCCGAGAGGACTCGAGCAACCACGGCAAGGTGCTCGACACCGGGCTCTGGCGCTACACCCGCCACCCCAACTACTTCGGCGACGCCAGCGTGTGGACGGGGCTGTTCCTCGTGGCGGCCAGCGCCTGGCCGGGGGTGCTCACCGTGCTCTCGCCTGTCGCGATGGTCGCCAACCTCTACGCCGGCACCGGCAAGAAGCTGCTGGAGAAGGACATCGGCGACCGCCGGCCTGAGTACGCCGCCTACGTGCACCGCACGAGCGGGTTCTTTCCGTGGCCCCCGAAGGCCAAGGGCTGATCGACCGCTCGACAAGGGCAGGATGGGCTCATGCGCCCTGCCCTGGCTGACCTGCTCGACCTGGCGCCCCACCCCGAGGGAGGCTGGTTCCGCCAGACCTGGGCGTCGGGCGAGTCGATCACGTTGCGCGACGGTCGGGCTCGGCCCGCCGCGACCCTGATCCACTTCCTGCTGCCCGCGGGCGAGTGCTCGGCCTGGCATCGGGTGACCTCCGACGAGCTGTGGCTGGCGCATTTCGGCGTCGTCGCCCTCGAGCTCGGCGGGGGCGGCACGACGCCGGTCGCCGCTGAAGCCCTGTCGGTCGGAACCGACGTAGCCGCAGGTCAGCTCGCACAGGCTCTCGTGCCCGCCGGGGTGTGGCAACGCACGCTGGCCGGAGACAGCGACGCCCTCGTGAGCTGCCTCGTCTCCCCCGGCTTCGACTTCGCCGACTTCGAGCTCGCGTGAGCCTGCCTCGGGAACCGCGCCTCCCCGTCGACCCCCGCGACCCTCGCGGTCTGAGGGGCACCGCGCCCCTGCTCGACGCCTGGCTCTCGTTCGGCGAGCGGACCCCGTCGCCGTTCACCATCCCTGGGCACAAGCAGCGCAACGACCTCGTGGGTGAGGTTGTGCGCGACGACGTGCCGCTCTACGGCGGCCTCGACACGGTCAAGCTCGGTGGTGGGTTGCTCGCGCAGGCCGAGGCCCGCGCCGCCCGGCTGTGGGGCGCCGACCACTGCCGCTTCTCCGTCGGCGGGTCGACCCACGGCAACCAGGCCCTCGCCCTGGCCGTCGGCATACCGGGTGACCGCGTCGTCGTGCAACGCACCCTGCACCGTTCGACGCTGCTCGGGCTCGTGCTGGCCGGCCTGGTTCCGGTCTGGGTGTCGCCCGCCCTCGACCCGAGCACCGGGATGCCGCTCGGCGTGCGGCCCGCCGACGTGGAGCGGGCACTGGGCGAGGTTCCCGACTGCAAGGCGGTGTTCGTTACCGAACCGTCGTACGTGGGAGCGGTCGGTGACGTGAGCGGGGTCGCCGCGATGGCCCACGCCCACGGCATCCCGCTCGTGGTCGACACGGCGTGGGCCGCCCACTTCGGCTTCCACCCGGCCCTGCCGCAGCATGCGATCACCCTCGGCGCCGACGCCCTC
>JBBSTU010000217.1:0-6297 GCA_038235595.1 Actinomycetales bacterium
CCCCACCGGGGTCATCGTCCGCGTCCTGCAACGCCTGCTGGCCATGACCGCGGCCATCTGGCACAACGGCCACACCGGCCAACCCGTCCTACGGTCACTTACCGCTTACGACCACTGACTCCCTTGGAATCAATCATCTAGGCAGGAGTGGCACTCGAGCCGCGAAGTTCTCCACGTCTACCGCGAACGGCGCTGAGCTCGCCGACCCGTCGGAGCGTCGTGGGCGCCCCGGCGGTCGACGAAGCCGGGAGGGCGATAGGGTCGTTCGAGAGATGTGCGGCACACCGCCGTGTCGCACTTGGGCCGTACGGTGAGGAAGTCGCTACGCATGTCTGCGTCACTGGAGAAGTCTCGAACCGATGCCCTGTTGTCTGCTGTGGCAACAGCCGCGCCTGTCGCCCCGAAGGGCAGAGGGCGCGCCCGTGCCGCTGGCGGTGACGACATCAAGGGCCTGCTCGACACCTACTTCAGACTCGTCGCCACCGAAGACCTCATCGTTCGTGAGCCGGCTGAGCTGGCCGCGATCGCGCTGGGGCACAAGGCGTTCGCGCAACATCGCCCGGTTGGCACGACCAGTGTGCGCGCCTTCAACCCGAGCGCCGACGTCGACGGTTGGGAGTCGCTCTACACCGTCGTGCAGATCGTCATCGACGACATGCCCTTCCTCGTCGACTCGGTCGTGTCGGCCCTCGGTGGGTTCGACAGCGGCGTACACCTGATCATCCACCCCCAGCTCAATGTGGCGCGGTCGATGGCGGGTGACCTCGACTCCGTGCTCACCGACGGTGCGACCACTGTCGACAACGGCGCGGTCGGGTTGGCGCGTGAGTCGTGGATGCACCTCGAGATCGACCGCCTCCCCGACGCCTCCCTGACGGAGGTCGAGTCGCGGCTGCGCCAGGTGCTGGGCGACGTGCGGGCCGCCGTCGAGGACTGGCCGAAGATGCGGGCCCACGCCCTCACGATCGCGAGCGAGCTGAAGTCGGCCACCCCTCCCGGCACCGACCCGCACCAGGCGCGTGAGGTGAGCCGCTTCCTCGAGTGGCTCGCCCACAACAACTTCACCTTCCTCGGCTACCGCGAGTACGCGCTGAAGCACGAGTCGGGGCGTGACATCTCGCGCCAGGTGCCGGGCACCGGTCTCGGGCTGCTGCGAGCCGACCGCAAGGGCGATGCCGCCGGCCTCGTGCTCAGTCCCGCGGCCAGCCGGGCGGCTCGCGACGAGAACATCCTCATTGTCACGAAGGCCAACTCGCGCGCGACGGTGCACCGCGACGTCTACCTCGACTACATCTCCATCAAGCGTTTCGACGCGCGCGGAGAGTGTGTCGGAGAGCAACGCTTCCTCGGCCTCTACGCCTCCGCTGCCTACAACGACACGATCCACGACATTCCCCTGCTCGACCGGCGCGCCCAGCAGGTGCTGCGCAAGACGGGCCTCGCGCCCGAGAGCCACTCGGGCAAGGACGTCCTCCAGATCCTGGAGACCTACCCCCGCGACGAGCTGTTGCAGACCAATGCAGACCAGCTGGCCGAGGTGGCCACCAGTGTGCTGCACCTGCAGGAGCGTCGGAAGACCAAGCTGTTCCTGCGTCGTGACGAGTTCGGCCGGTTCATGTCGTGTCTCGTCTACCTCCCTCGTGACCGCTACAACACCACCGTCCGGCTGCGCATCGAGGCCATCCTGCTCGAGGCCTTCGGTGGTGCGTCGATCGACAACACGACCCGGGTCAGCGAGTCGGTCCTGGCCCGGCTGCACTTCGTCGTGCGGATGCCGCCGGGCGTCGACATCCCCGATTTCGACGAAGAGGCCCTCGAACGCCGCGTCGTCGACGCCACCCGCACGTGGGACGAGGACCTTGCCGAGGTGCTGGCGGGCGCGCGTGGGGCTGAGGGCGCGGCGCGGGCCATGGCGACCTACGCCAAGGCGCTGCCGGAGGCGTTCAAGGAGGACTTCGACGTCGAACGGGCGGCGGCCGACCTCGAGCGCATCGATGCGCTCGACGAGGTGAAGTCGGCGACATCCCTGCATCTTTATCTCGACCCGAACAGCGAGGATGCCGGCGAGCGCCGGTTCAAGCTGTACCGACGGTCCGAGCTGTCCCTGACCCAGGTGCTGCCGCTCTTCACCCACCTCGGTGTCGAGGTCGCTGACGAACGCCCGTACGAGGTGCCCCAGGTCGACGGCAGCCTGCACATCTACGACTTCGGCCTGCGTGCCCCGGTCGAACGGTGGGGCTCCGGGAACGCCGCCGACGAGGTGCGCACCCGCTTCGAGGACGCCTTTTCGGCCGTCTGGGAAGGACGTGCCGAGTCTGACGGCTTCAACGCCCTCGTGCTGGGGGCCGGGCTCAGGTGGCGCCAGGTCGTCATCCTGCGGACCGTCGCCAAGTATCTGCGCCAGACTCGGTCGACCTTCTCCCAAGACTACGTAGAGTCCGCCCTGGTGACCCACTCCGAGATCGCTCGGCGCCTCGTCCAGCTGTTCGAGGTGCGCTTTGACCCCGAGGCGTTTCCCGACACCGAAGCCGGCTGGGCCAAGCGGGCCGCCCGGCAGAAGACCATCGTCGGGCACATCAAGGACGACCTCGAGGAGGTGGCGAGCCTCGACCACGACCGCATCGTGCGGGCGCTGCTCGGGGTGATCCTGGCGTGCCTGCGCACGAACTTCTACCAGCCCGACACCGACGGCAACGACAAGTCGTACGTGTCGCTCAAGCTCAACCCGAAGAAGGTGCTCGATCTGCCGGCCCCCCGGCCCATGTTCGAGGTCTGGGTGTACAGCCCCAGGGTCGAGGGCGTCCACCTGCGCTTCGGCAAGGTGGCGCGCGGTGGGCTGCGGTGGAGCGACCGTCGTGAGGACTTCCGTACCGAGGTGCTGGGCCTGGTCAAGGCCCAGATGGTCAAGAACGCTGTCATCGTGCCGACCGGCAGCAAGGGTGGCTTCTACGCCAAAGCGCTCCCTGACCCGACGGGCGACCGGGCTGCCTGGCTGCAGGAGGGCATCGCCAGCTACCGCACGTTCATCTCCGGGATGCTCGACCTGACCGACAACCTCGTCGAGGGAGCCGTCGTGCCGCCGCGCCGGGTCGTGCGTCACGACGAGGACGACACCTACCTCGTCGTCGCGGCCGACAAGGGCACCGCCAAGTTCTCCGACATCGCGAACGGGATCTCGGCCGACTACGGCTACTGGCTCGACGACGCGTTCGCCTCGGGCGGGTCGGCCGGTTACGACCACAAGGGCATGGGCATCACGGCCCGCGGCGCCTGGGAGTCGGTGAAGCGACACTTCCGAGAGCTCGGGCTCGACACCCAGACGCAGGAGTTCACCACGGTCGGCGTCGGCGACATGAGCGGCGACGTGTTCGGCAACGGGATGCTGCTCTCGAAGCACATCCGGCTCGTGGCCGCCTTCGACCACCGGCACATCTTCGTCGACCCCGAGCCCGATGCCGCGACGTCCTACGCCGAGCGACAGCGGTTGTTCGATATGCCTGGGTCGTCGTGGGGAGACTACGACGCCTCACTGCTGTCGACGGGAGGCATGGTCATCGACCGGGCGGCCAAGTCGGTGACGCTCACCGCGGCGATGGTCTCGGCCCTCGGGCTGCGGGCCGGCACGAAGACCATGACCCCGGCCGAGCTGATGAAGGCGATCCTGCTCGCACCGGTCGACCTGCTCTGGAACGGTGGGATCGGCACCTACGTGAAGGCGAAGGCCGAGTCGAACGGCGAGATCGGTGACCGGGCCAACGACGCGATCCGGGTCAACGGCGGCGCTCTTCGCTGCCGGGTGATCGGCGAGGGTGGCAACCTCGGCATGAGCCAGCTCGGTCGCATCGAGGCCGCGCTCGCCGGGGTGCGGGTCAACACCGATGCCATCGACAACAGCGCCGGCGTCGACACCTCCGACCACGAGGTCAACATCAAGATCCTGCTCACGCAGCTGACGCGGTCGGGCGAGATGACGATGAAGCGACGCAACACGTTGCTGGCCTCGATGACCGACGATGTTGCAGACCAGGTGCTGCGTGACAACTATGAGCAGAATGTGTTGCTCGGCAACGCGCGGGCTCAGGAGCACAGCATGCTCGCCGTCCACGAGCGGCTCATCCACTTCCTCGAGGAGCAGGGCGACCTCAACCGCGACCTCGAGTTCTTGCCGTCCGACGCTGAGATCAACCGACGCCAGAAGGACGGGCTGGGCCTGATGTCGCCCGAGTTCTCGGTACTGGTGGCCTACGCCAAGCTCTTCCTGAAGAACCAGCTCATCGACACCAGCGTGCCCGACGACCCGTGGTTCGACGCGACGCTGGCCGAGTACTTTCCCAAGGCCCTGCGCACCAAGTTCGCCGAGCAGATCGGGGCCCACCCCCTGCGCCGCGAGATCATCACCAACTCGGTCGTCAACTCGATGATCAACCGGGGCGGCATCACGTTCGCCTTCCGTTCCGGAGAGGAGACCGGGGCCTCGCCCGAACAGGTGGCCCGGGCCTACGTCGTGTGTCGCGAGGTGTTCGACCTCTCCGGGTTCGTGCGCCGGGTCGAGGCCACCGACAACGTCATCAGCACCGACGCCCAGACCCTGCTCTACCTCGAGTTCCGCCGACTGCTCGACCGCTCGGTTCGATGGTTCCTCACCTCCCGGCCCCCGGTGCTTGACATCGCGGCCGAGGTCGCGCGCTTCCGGCCGGGCATCGCCGTCTACGCCGAGCGGATGCCGGACGTGCTCGTCGGCAGCGAACGGACCCGTCTGACCCGTCGGGCTCGAGAGCTGCAGGGCAAAGGTATTCCAGAGGACCTCGCGCTGACTGCTGCTTCACTGCTCGACGCCTACTCGGTGCTCGACTGTATCGAGATCGCCGAGGACACCGGCGAGCGGCTCGAAGACGTGGTGGGTGTCTACTTCAGCACCTCGGAGACGTTCTCGATCGACGCCATGCTGACCCGTGTCTCGGCGCTGCCCCGCGACGACCGTTGGGACGCTCTGGCGCGCGGCGCGCTGCGCGATGACCTGTACGCGGTGCTGGACAACCTCGCCCGGTCGGTGCTGGAGGTCAGTGAGCCTCGGCAGTCGCCGCAGGACCGGCTGGCGCAGTGGTCGCAACGCAACGCCGACGCCCTCAGCCGCGCGCGTAGCGCTCTCGGCGGCATCGAGCGCCTGAGCCACGCCGGGATCGCAGCGCTCTCGGTTGCCCTGCGCACCCTGCGCACCGTGACGAAGGCCGGGTCCTCGGGAGCCCCCGCGACGGTGGAGTCGTCGCAGGCCCCGCGCACGTCGGAGTCGCGCACGGCGACCTCGGCCACCAAGAAGATGGCGGCCGCGAACGGGGTGGCACCGGCCAAGAAGACGTCGCCCCCGAAGAAGGCAACGACGGCGAAGGCCACCGTCAAGCAGACCGCGCCGCCCAAGAAGGCTGCGCCGGCCCAGAAGGCTGTGCCGACCCAGAAGGCGGCGCCGACCCAGAAGGCTGTGCCGACCCAGAAGGCGGCGCCGACCAAGAAGGCGGTGCCGACCAAGAAGGCGGCGCCGACCAAGAAGGCCACCACCAGGAAGGCTGCGCCGACCAAGAAGGCCACCACCAGGAAGCGAACGACCAGGAGCGCCTGACCCAGTCGAGTGGCCACCCCACCCGGTCGAGTGGCCGCTCGGTGGGGGAAGTGTGCGCCGTCTAGTCCTGGGTGCCCTGGCGGGCGGCCCGTTCCGGGCTGAAAATAGGGTGTCGGTTGCCTGTCGATGTCGTTGTTCCTTGGTCCGTTTGAGGCCGTCGTCTAGTCGGACGCTGGGGGCTGCGCCTGTGGGCCCTTCAGTGTTGCTTCGAGCACGAGGATTAGCTTCGTTTCCTCCCTGGCAGCTCCTGCAGGCAGCCGGCGCCACCGCTGATGGTTCCGACTGGAAGAGAGGCCGCGATGTTGGAACAGACCCAAGACGAGCAGGAGATCATCACCCGGGTCGCTGCCCTGGATATCGGCAAGGCCGAGCTGGTGTGCTGTGTGCGACTACCGGACCCGTCCGGTGGTTCGCGGCGGGTCCAGGAGGTGATCACATACTCCACGATGACCCGTTCGTTGCAGGTGATGGCCGACCGGTTGCTTGACCTCGGGGTCACCCGGGTGGTGATGGAGGCCACCAGCGACTACTGGAAGCCGCCGTTCTACCTGCTGGAGGCGCACGGGTTCGAAACGTGGCTGGTCAACGCCAAGGACGTCAAGCACCTGCCCGGCCGGCCCAAGACCGACCGGTTGGACGCGGTCTGGTTGGCCAAGGTCGCCGAACGACAGATGTTGCGCCCG
>JBBSTU010000218.1:0-6270 GCA_038235595.1 Actinomycetales bacterium
CGCATCGCCGTGGTGGCCGACCTCGACAACCCGCTGTGGCCGATGCTCATCGAGCAGCTGCACGACGGGCTGGCTCAGAGCGGCTACTCGATGACGCTCCTCGCCGAGCACGGCGACCTCCAGCAGTTCGAGCAGCAGCTGCTCGGTGGCTGGGCCGACGGCGTGATCATGACCTCCGCCAGGATGCGGGCGACGCTGCCTTTCGAGCTTCGCCGTCGCCGCGTGCCTTTTGTGCTCGTCAACCGAGTCATCAAAGGACTCAAGGCGGATGCCGCCGTCGCGGACAACGTCGCCGGTGGACGAGCCGCGGCCCAGGTGCTCGTCGACGCGGGTCATACGCGTGTCGGAGCCCTGTTCGGTCCCCAGGACACGAGCACAGGTCGAGACCGGGAGAAAGGCTTCCGAGAGGGCCTCGAGCAGGCCGGGCTGACGCTGCCCGACTCCCGGGTCGTGCACGGTGAGTTCGACTTCACCTTCGGACGCGAGGCGCTGCCGCTTCTGCTCAAAGGTCGCTACCCTGCGACCGCAGTCTTCTGTGCCAACGACATCATCGCCATCGGTGCGCTGAACACCGCCCGCCAGCTCGGGGTCTCGGTACCCTCTGACATCGCTCTCATGGGCTTTGACGACCTCGACCAGGCGGCGTGGCCGGTGTTCGACCTGACCACGATCAGCATTCCCTTCGAGACGCTGGTGCGCTCCGCGGTGGTCCGCATCCTCCAGCGCCTCTCGGGCGACACCAGCCCGCCACGCGTCGAGGTGCATGCCGTGACCCCCGTTCTTCGCGGGACACACCTCCGGTGACGACGGAACACGAACCACAGCGGGCATCCCTGGTGCTCATGAGCGGGATGCTGGGCGACGAGTCGTTGTGGCGGGGTGTGCTCGAGCGTCTCGGCTCCACGCACGACGTGCTCTGCCTCCGCACCGATGCTGACAGCACCGTGGGCGAGGTGGCCGCACGGGCACTCGTTGCCGCTCCGCCGACGTTCGCGCTGGCGGGCCACTCCTTCGGCGGCATCGTGGCCCTCGAGATGCAGCGTCAAGCACCTCACCGCGTTCTTCGGCTCGCTCTGCTGAGCGCTAGTGCCCGTCCGGGTTCGTCTGCACAGCAGGAGAGCTGGTCCGCCTTGCGCGCGCGTACGTTGTCGGGGGAGTTCATCGCGGTCGCGAACGACCTGGCCGTGGCGACCCTGCCGGCCCACCATCGCACCCCAGAGCTCATGGCCCTCACGTCGGCCATGGCCCACGTGGTGGGACCGACCGGGCTGCTTCGTCAGCTGGCCGCCCAGTCCACCAGGCCCGACAGCCGGCCGACCCTGGCCACCATCGACGTGCCCACGCTGGTCGCCATCGGCCTCCACGACGAGGTCTGTCCGCCGGACCTGCAGCACGAGGTCGCGAGGTGCATCCCCGGCGCGGTGACCGAGGTCATGGCCAGTGCCGGGCACATGAGTCCCCTCGAGGCGCCGGGCGAGGTGGCGAGGGTGCTGCGCGCGTGGTGGTCGGCGGCGGCATCCACGGCATCCGACCGCCCGCTCGACCAGCAGCCCGAGCCTTCGGGCTGGCCGGCAGACAAGGAGTCATCATGACCAAGACATCGGGGGCGCAGGACCTTCCGCCCCGCGTCGACGTCGTCATCGTGGGCGCCGGCCTGATGGGCGCCGCCAGTACCTGGCAGCTGGCCCAGCGGAACGTCGAGACCCTGGTGTTGGAGCAGTTCGAACCGGCGACGGTTCACGGCAGCTCACACGGCTCTGCGCGAATCGTGCGACGCGCCTACCCCCACGACGACTACGTGCGCCTGACCGGCGAGGCCTTCGACCTCTGGGCGGAGCTCGAGGCCCAGAGTTCGCGCACGCTGCTGCGCCTGACCGGCGGCATCGACCACGGGCGAGACCGGGACCCGCGTGCCATCGCCGAGGCCATGACCCGCACCGGCATCCCCCACACGCTGCTGAGCGCGAGCGAGGCTGAGCAGCGTTGGGCAGGAATGCGGTTCGACGGGCCCGTGCTCTACCACGAGCAGGCTGGGACGATGGATGCCGCTGGCGCGGTGGAAGCTTTTCTCGAGATCGCGACGGCGCGCGGTGTGCAGATGCGCACCGGAGTCACGGTCACCGGTATCGAGCCTCGAGGCGATGAGGCGATGGTGCACACCGACCACGGGTCGGTACGGGCCAGGCGGGTCGTGGTGGCGGCAGGGGCGTGGTGCGAGGGGCTCGTCGGCGACCTGGTTCCGCTCCCACCCCTTAGCGTCACCGAGCATCGCGTCTTCCATTTTCCGCGGGTCGACGAGTCGGTCGTGTGGCCGGTGACGATCCACCGCGAAGACCTCGACATCTACCACTTGCCGGGTGGCCGAGACGGCGGGCCGGCTGACGCCCGCAAGATTGCCGAACACGTCGGCCGACCCTCTGACCCACGTCGTCGCGACCCCCAGATCGACGACGCGGCGCGCGAGCGCATGGTCGACTACGTGCAGACGTGGCTCCCGGGCCTGCGGCCCGACCCCTTCGGCGAGACCACGTGCCTCTACACCCGAACCCCGTCTGAAGACTTCGTCATCGACCGGGTCGGGCCGCTCGTCGTCTCCTCCGCCTGCTCCGGTCACGGCGCCAAGCTGGCGCCGGTGGTGGGCCGTCTCGTGGCCGACCTGGCCACGGGAGATGTCGCCCCCTTCGAGCGTTTCGCATTGGCCCGCCATCACCGCTGAGCTCACCCAGTCTGCGGGAATGGCGTTGGCCGCGGAGGCCGCGGTCGTGACACCATCGTCGACGTGGACACCGAGGCGATCGAGACCGCACTGCCCCATCCCGGCGAACGCGGGCGCGGCGCCCACGTTGCCGACAGCCACGACCTGATCCGCGTGCAGGGCGCACGGGTGAACAACCTCAAGGACGTCAGCGTCGAGCTGCCGAAGCGCCGGCTGACCGTCTTCACCGGCGTCTCCGGCTCGGGCAAGAGCTCGCTCGTGTTCTCGACGATCGCCGCGGAGTCGCAACGGATGATCAACGAGACCTACAGCACGTTCGTTCAAGGCTTCATGCCCACCCTGGCCCGACCCGAGGTCGACGTGCTCGACGGGCTGACGACGGCGATCATCGTCGGGCAGGAGCGGATGGGCGGTGACGTCCGCTCCACGGTCGGAACAGCCACGGACGCCAATGCCATGCTGCGTATCGTCTTCAGCCGCCTCGGTCAGCCCCAGATCGGGTCTGCCCAGGCGTACTCGTTCAACGTCGCTTCGATCAGCGGGGCGGGTGCCGTCACGCAGGAGCGGGGTGGCCGGAAGGTGAAAGAACAACGCACCTTCACCATCACCGGCGGCATGTGCCTGCGATGCGAGGGACGCGGCTCGGTGACCGACATCGACCTGACTGCTCTCTATGACGACACGCTGTCGCTCAACCAGGGCGCCCTTACGATTCCCGGCTACAGCATGGACGGCTGGTTCGGTCGGATCTTTCGCGGTTGCGGCTACTTCGACCCCGACCAGCCGATCCGCAAGTACACCAAGAAGCAGCTCGACGACCTGCTCTACAAGGCACCGACCCGTATCAAGGTCGAAGGCATCAACCTCACGTACGAGGGCCTGATCCCGAAGTTCCAGAAGTCGATGCTGTCGAAAGACGTCGAGTCCCTGCAGCCACACATCCGTGCGTTCGTCGAGCGCGCGGTCGCCTTCGGCGTCTGCCCGGAGTGCGGCGGCACGCGTCTCAACGTCGAGGCGCGTTCGTCGAAAGTCAACGGCACCAGCATTGCCGACGCCTGCGCCATGCAGATCAGCGACCTCGCCGGATGGGTCCGTACCCTCGAGGAGCCCTCGGTCGCGCCGCTGCTGTCAGCGTTGGGCGAGACCCTCGACTCGTTCGTCGAGATTGGGCTCGGCTACCTCAGCCTGAGCCGGCCGTCAGGAACCCTCTCAGGGGGGGAGGCCCAGCGCACCAAGATGGTTCGCCACCTCGGTTCGGCTCTGACCGACGTCACGTACGTCTTCGACGAGCCGACGATCGGGCTGCACCCTCATGACATCCAGCGCATGAACGGCCTGCTGCTGCGCCTGCGTGACAAGGGCAACACGGTGCTCGTCGTCGAGCACAAGCCGGAGACGATCATGATCGCCGACCATGCCGTCGACCTTGGCCCGGGGGCTGGGAGCGACGGGGGAGAGGTGGTGTTCGAGGGGACCGTCGACGACCTACGAAGGAGTGACACGATCACCGGGAAGCACCTCGAGGACCGAGCCTCCTTGAAGAAGCATTTGCGAACGGCATCCGGCGTGATGGAGGTGAGGGGCGCCGACACCAACAACCTCCGGCACGTCGACGTCGACATCCCTCTCGGCGTGCTCGTCGCGCTGACCGGCGTCGCCGGCTCGGGCAAGAGCTCGCTCATCGCGGGCTCGGTGGCCGGGCGTGACGGGGTGGTGGTCGTCGACCAGGGCGCGATCAGGGGCTCGCGGCGCAGCAACCCTGCGACCTACACCGGGCTGCTCGACCCGATCCGCAGAGCTTTCGCGAAGGCCAACGGCGTGAAGGCGGCCCTGTTCAGCGCCAACTCCGAGGGGGCCTGCCCGAACTGCAAGGGCGCAGGCGTCGTGTACACCGACCTGGCCATGATGGCCGGCGTCTCCACGCGGTGCGAGGTGTGTGGTGGCAAGCGCTTTCTGGCTGAGGTTCTCGAGTACCGCCTGGCAGGGAAGGACATCAGTGAGGTGCTCGCGATGTCGGTGACCGAGGCGGTGGGGTTCTTCGCCGCGGGGGAGTCGCGCACACCGGCCGCCGTCAAGGTCCTCGAACGGATCGCCGATGTGGGGCTTGGCTATGTGGCTCTCGGGCAGCCTCTGCCCACGCTGTCCGGCGGGGAACGGCAACGACTGAAGCTGGCGACCCAGATGGCCGACCAGGGGGAGGTGTACGTGCTCGACGAGCCGACCACCGGTCTGCACCTCGCCGACGTCGAGAGGCTGCTCGGCCTGCTCGACCGGCTGGTCGACTCCGGCAAGTCGATCATCGTCATCGAGCACCACCAGGCGGTCATGGCCCACGCCGACTGGGTCATCGACCTTGGCCCCGGGGCCGGCCACGACGGTGGCCGGGTCGTCTTCGAGGGCACGCCGACCGACCTGGTAGCCGCCCGCTCGACGCTCACGGGTGAGCATCTCGCCGACTACGTCGCTTCTTCGTCCCGGTAGCGGTCTGCTCGATGGGTCGAGATCGTTCACCTGTGGGTGGCTGTGCCTTGGTCTCCTCACCACACCATCTGGGGGCTGATACCGATGTCGGAGGTGACCACTGGGTATCCTTGGAGTCACGTCTGTCTAGTGAAGAAGGAAGAAGAGATGCTGGGATTTCTGGGTCTGTTGCTCGTCGTCTGGCTGCTCTTGGTCGTGCTCGGGTTCGTCATCAAGGGGCTGTTCTGGTTGGTCATCGTGGGAGCGGTGCTCTTCCTGGCGACGGCGGCCTACGGTTACGTCAAACGCAAGGCACTACAGCGCTGAGCGCGTCGCGAGACAGCGACTGCCTCGCGTCGACGGCGAGGTCACGTCTCGGTGCTGGCGGCCTTCCGGGCCTTTGACACCAGCGTTGAGGTGCTTTGGCTGCCGCCGACGCTGCAGGAGAAGGTGTAGGTCTGCGCTGTGGTCACGAGAAGTTGCTCGGCACCACCAATGGCCACGCGGAGGACCTGCTTGCCGTCCTCGCCGGAAACGACGAGCTGACCCGGTTGGAGCTTGTCGTGGTTGACGACGGCGACAGCGTGAGCGCCTGGAGCGACCTCCGGACGGTTCAAGACGCATCCCTCGACTACTACCTCCAGGGGTGCCGTTGCAGGGTCCGGCGGCGGGTCGCCGAAACAGCCACCGAGAACGACAGCTGCTACGAAGGCCAGCGCTGCCCAGGTCGTGGCCACCCTCGCGACGGCCACGCTCATCATCGGCCGCGCGGTGAACCTGGCTATGGCCGAGCCGTCACGCAGGCCATCCCGGCGTACCAGGGTGACTTGGGCTCGGTCCTGTCGGCCCACTAGAGCTGGTTCTGAGCGGGTTCCAGGATGCGCCGGCGCCCGGACTCCAGGACTGCGCTGGACAGGCTGAAGCCAGTGATGAGGCGGCACTCAGTTGCTTCCGGACCTGGTCTGTCATCGATCTCTCCCATCCGCTCCGAGGTCTTCAGCCTGCATGGCCCTCACAGCCAGCGCCAGAGCCGAACGTCCCTTGGATGCCGTACCCCCCAGTCAGTCCCAACGCCGATAATCGACATTATGTCA